>JAEYTW010000800.1 GCA_023433835.1 Pseudomonadota bacterium
GGTTTGGCGTCCACGCCCCAGCCCTTCGGCGGCGTGCTCGGCACCCGCAGCGCGATGCCCAGCAGCGGTCCCCTGGCCGACTGGCCGGCGGCATCGCGCAGCGACAGGATATAGGGCTGGTTGGCGCGCAGATGGAACGTGGTGGCGGGATCGAGGCCCAGGACGACGCCGTCCTCCTCGCGCCGCAGCACCGGCGGGGCGAACCAGAATTCGGCCGAGCCCCAGGGCCTGGTCTCGTCGCGTGGGTCGAGATGCATCTGCTTGCCGGCCGAGGGCAGGGCCAGGCAGATCTCGATGCCGTCGCCGATCGCGCCCAGGCGGGCCAGGTGCAGCTCGGCATGGCCCGGCGGCATTTCGGTGGTCTGGACCAGGCGTGCCTGCATGATCAGGCCGCCTTCATCGACGCGAGGTCGATGGTATCGAGAATCCGGCCGAGCTGGGCATTGTGCACCGCGTCGATCTCGCGCCCGCCGTCATGGCCGGCATTGTCCAGCGCCAGCTGGCGCAGCCCGGTGACCCAGTCGATGAAATACTCCGCCTCCAGCGGCCGGCGCCGCGCCTCCAGTTCCGGCAGGCCGTCGAAGGCCGGCGGGCCGGCAAAGACCGGGCGGCGGTTGCGCACCTTCGGCCTCAGCCCCTCATCCATGCCGGCAAAGCCGAGCAGGCCGACGAAGTCGTTCAGCGCGGTGGCGGCGATGCCGACGGCGCGGTCGGCGGCTTCCTCCCAGCGGATATGGGCGGCCTGCATCGTGCGCACCCCTTGCGCGATGTCGGTCCCCAGGCCCTGGCGGTTGGCGGCGACGATCAGCTCGCCGACCAGTGCGTCGACCAGCCGGGCGGGCAGGCCGATGTTTTCCAGCACCGAGGGGGCCTGGCCGATGCGGCGCAGCTTCTCGGTCCACAGATTCATCACGTCGCGGGCAAACAGGGCCGGGCGATCGGTGGTCGGCGCGGCGGGCGCGGCCGCGGCGGGGGTGTCGCCTTCCTCGTCGTCCCACAGGCTGCGCCGCTTCGCCGCCGCCGGCGGCGGTGCGGCCTCGACCTTCAGCGCCGCGACGCTGAGGAATGTTTCCCTGACCTCGCGCTCGCGCAGCCGCAGATGGTCGAGCAGGCGGGTGAACGGGCGGAAGCCATGGCCCTCCGAGAGTTCGTAGAGATCGTCCAGCAGGACCTTGATCGCCTCGTCCTTCTGGCGGCGGCCGGCATCGTCGTCGGCATGGTGGAAACGGCGCAGCAGATCGCGCAGGGTGCGCGCCTGCTCGATCACCCGCTCGCCGATCTGGCGCGTTTTCAGCTCGGCGTCGAGCGTCGCGGTCAATCGCCGCACCAGGAAGGAGATGCCGCCGTCATTGGGGGCAAAGGCCGCGTTCCACACCGCCTCGCGATCGGCGAAGTGCTTCAGGCAGAGGTCGGACGCCATGAAGGCATCGCGATACTCGCCGATCAGCGCCGCCTTGTTCGGGGCGGGGCCGGCCTCGACCAGATGCTCGCTGCCGTCGGGCAGGCGGCGGATCTCGGCATAGTCCATGATGTGTTCCTGCTTCATGCCGGGATTGCGCAGGAACAGGGTGTTGGCGAACGGCTTGCCGTCCCAGTTGTCGGGCCATTTCGAATGGCCGTAGGGTTCGATGAACGAGGCGAACAGGCGGCGGTCCCATTTGGCCCGCCGCGCCTCCGAGGTCTCGCCGCCCTTCTCGATGAATTCGAGGTCGAATTTGGTCAGGACGAGGAACAGGGCATTGCGCAACCCGGCGCGCTGCTCGGGCTCCGAGCCATGGGTCAGGTCGATCCAGCCCTTGACCATCGCGGCCAGGTCCTTCACCTCGGCCGGGTTGTTGGGCATGCACAGCAGCATCGAGGTCAGCTCGCGCTCCTCGGTGAAGCGCTGGAACAGGTAGGCGATCTTGCCGCGCAGGAACAGGCCGCGTACCTGCTGGCCGCGCTCGGCCTCATCCGGTGCCATCGCCAGCATCTTCTCGCGCGAGCGGGCGCCGGGGAAATCCAGCAGGTCGGTGGTGCGCATGAAATCCCAGGCCGTCTCGGTCACCGAGATCTTGAGCTCGGCCACCAGCGCGGCGAGCTGGCCGCGCGGCAGCTCGGCCGTGACCCCGCCAGTCGAAGGCTGGACCTGGATGCGGTCGGCATCGTCTTCCGGCGTCTGCAGCCGCTTCAGCGTGAAGACGTCGATGATGCTGCGCTCGCGCGGGACCAGCGCCGAGATCGCGGCGCGCGCTTCCGGTGCATGGGCCAGGCGATCGAGGCCGGAAGCCAGATGCACGAACAGTCCGGTCAGATCGGCGATGCCGCCCCACAACGGCGCATAGAGGGCGGCGCGGGCAGTCAGCGGCAGCCGGCCGCCCAGGCGGATCAGCGCTTCCCAATAGCCGGTCTGCCGGAACACATCGATGCGCGAGCGGAAATAATTCTGGAAATACTCGCCGAGGTCGAACATCACGATCTCGTCCAGATGCGCGACCGCCGCGCCCGCCGCGGCCTCGGCGGCGGCGATGATGCCGCGGATCGCTTCCGCATCCGGCGGCACCAGCGTCTGGTTGTTGGCGTCGAAGTCGGAGAAATAGGCATTGGCCAGGATCTTGACCAGGTCGGTTTCCGACAGCAGGCGCAGCTCGACCGGGAAGGCAGGGTCGGCCGACGAGGCCGTGGTGGTGAAGCGGGTGACGAGGCCCGTCGATTCGCGATCGCCGGGCGGGTTGATGTCGCGCAGGAAATCTTTCCGGTCACCGGCGAAATTGCAGGTCAGGCTTTCGCCCGGCCGGCGGGCCAGGGCGGAGACGAGATAGGACTTGCCCGCCTGGCTTGGTCCGAACACGCCGACGCAGACCCGGCGGTCGGCGGCGCCGGCCAGCTTGCGCGACAGGTTCTCGGCCTGGCGCGTCGCGTTGACCAGGGCCTGGGCCTGGTTGGCGACGCTGGGCGCCGTCGCCTGCACCGCCTTGACCCAGCCGCGCGCCTCGGCGGCACCCTGGCCCAGCCGCTTGACCGCCTGCACCAGCTTGTCGTTCGTCATCATGGCCGATGCATCCCCACTCACTGGTCCAGCAGGATGCCGGTGTCGAGCCAGTATCCCGCCTGGTTGTCGATGGTCTGCAGCCGCAGCCGCAATTGATCGGGCGCGACCGTGCGCCCCTCGCGATCCTCGATGCGGGCGACCAGGAACTTGTCATGGACGCGGGTCCGCCGGTCGCCCTTGTCGCGCTTCAGCCGCACCTTCAGCGGCGTGCGCGGCCGCAGTTCGGCGATCCGCGCATCCTCGGCATAGGCCAGGTGATAGAGGCGCGTGCCCGGCCACCAGTCGGCCGCCACCTGGCGGAAACCCAGCGGCATCGGCCCGTGGAATTCGAAGCCTTCCTCGGGCGGCTGCCATTCGGGATCGTCGAGCTTCATGTCGCGGTAGAATTCATCGGCCGCGACCAGCCGGCCCGACCGGTCGAGCTTGCCGAAATAGCGCGCGGTCGAGGCGGGCTTGAGCTGGTCGGCGCGGAAGTTGAAGTTGACGAGGCGCCCTTCCGACAGCAGGCAGATCATCGCGCCGACCGCGGCCGTGGTCTTCGGGTCGGCGATGGTGGCGCGCAGGTCGCGGAACGGATACCACCCCCCGACGCGGAAGGCATGCAGCGGCACGATGCGATGGGCGGGCAGGGCGCCGGCCTCGCGCAATATGCCGGCCACCGCCGGCAGGCGCGATGGCCGGCCGGACAGCAGCAGCAGGTCGCAGCGATAGCGCCAGACCATCTCGGCCAACGCTTCCAGCATATCCTTGAACACCGCGCGTACGGTCTTGTCGAGCGCCGCGGGATCGACCGGGAATTCGACCCGGCGCAGGTCGAAGCCTTCGGCCCCGGCCTTGCGGATCTCGGCGTTGACGTGGTCGATCAGGAAATCGGGCGGCGGCTCGTCGCCATCGAAGAACGCCGCGAACGGCCGGCGTTCGGCCGCGGCGGGGCTGGCCTGGTCGTGGGTTTCGTAGGCGGCCAGCATGCGCACGGCGATCGGCGCGGCGATCTGGGCGGCGAATTGCTGGCGGCGCAGCTGGTCGATCACCTTCATGTCGCCGCGGTCGCCGCCGAACAGATGCGACAGCACCGCCTCGGCCCGGTCGCGGCCGAGCGGCCCGTCGGCCAGATGCCGGCGCAGCGGTTCCAGCACATGGTCGCGCACGACGCTCAAGACCGCGTCGTCGCCGGCGAGGTTGAAGCCTTCGCGGAATTCCTGGTGCGGCGTCACCGTGACATTGGCCCCGCGGCCCTCGACCGCCAGCCGGGTGATGACGAGGTCGGTGGTGCCGCCGCCGATGTCGAGGGTGGCGATGCGCAAGCTGTCGCGCTCGGCCTTGTTGGCCGGATGGCGCATGGTGTCGAAGAAGGCGCGGGCATCGCCCGAATGGTTCAGCGCGATCTGGGTATAGAGATAGATCGCCTGGGTCGCCGAGGCCTCGTCCCATTGCAGGCGGACTTCCGGGCCCTGATGGGGTTGGTCGGCGCTGCGCCGCGCGTCCGGTGCGTAGGTGAGCTGCCCGTCGGCGCCGGGTTCGGCCAGGCCCAGCGCCATGTAGGCCAGCTCGCAGGCGCTCTCGGCCTGCTGCGCCAGGATCTGGCGCTCGGACAGCGACATCGCCGTCGGCATCGTCATGATCAGCCGGCGCAGGCGGCGCGGCCGGCCGGCACTCGCCGCCCGCTGGGCGCGATGGGCCACCGAATTCATCATCGACAGCGACTGGATCAGGATCTCGGCCAGCGCGAACGACATCAGGCTGCGCCGGGCATAGAGCGCGCGGATCGAGGGGAAGGCATTCTCGATCGGCAGGCCCGGCCCCTGCTCGACCCGGTGCAGCGGTTCGCCGAGGTCGTTGACCAGCGTGGTGAAGGCGACGCCGGTGGCGATGTCGGACTGCTCGCCCTGGATGAACGGGCTGTTGAAGCGCCAGGAATCGCGGCGGGCGTCTTCGTCCCAAAGGTAACGCTTCGGCGACGACAGGCCCGATGCCCCCTCGCTGCCGCGGCGCAAGCCCGCCAGGCGTTGCGCTTCCGGCCCGACACGCACGATCGAGGGCCAGGAGAAACGGTCGGCCAGCCCCGAGCGCAGCGACAGGTGGTCGCGCCCGAAGCTCGCCCGGCTGAATTCCAGGCGGCTGGAGAACGGGTCGCGATAGACCTTCCAGGGCTGCGACAGGTCGCGCAGGCCCAGCTTGATCGCCTTGGTGATGTCGGTGCCGACGTCGTCGTCGTCATCCTCGATCAGCAGGCCGCAGCTGCGCGAATTGCCGAGGTCGAGCACGAGGTCGACGTCGATCGGCCGGGCCGCGCCCAGCGTCTCGCGGTCGACGATGACGATCGAGGGCATGACGCCGGTGGTCTGCAGCCAGTCGAGGAAGGCGCGATAGGCGGCGAGGTGCAGCATCGGCTTGCCTTCCTCGGCCAAGCGCTGCTGCACCTGTTCGGTCGTCGGCGTCGGTACCGGCCGCCCGCCGTTGGTGCGCCGCTCCTCGCGGGCCACCCAATCCTTGGCCGCTTCCAGGCACCAGTCGCGCACCCAGTCCTGCGCCAGGTACCAGTCGATCGAATCCTTGTAGCCGGGCAGGGCGAAGGGCCGGCCGCTCCTGGCATCGTCGGGCGCCGGCGCGGCATAGGCCTCGGCCTCGATGAACGGGGCCAGCCGCGTATCGAGCACGACGACCAGGCGATGGGTGTTGCCGTCGTCATCCGGCCGGTTCTCGCGCCGCAGCAGCACGCGCGCCCAGTTGGTCGGCCCGCGGAAGAACGTGCCCGACAGGTCGCGGCGGAACAGGGGCAGCGGCAGCCACTGTTCCTGGCCCGGTGTCGCGAACAGCATCTCGATGTCGCGCAGCTCGATCTCGCAGTTCGGCTTGCCCGGCAGCGCCTGTTCCTCGCCGTCGATCTCGCGGCGGACCAGCACGGGCAGGTTTTCCGACGTCAGCGGCCAGGCCGGATCGGCATGGAACCCCCAGCGTTCGGGCATCGGCTGGCCCTTGCCCACCCGCACCCCGAAATCGAGGAACTGCAGGCCGGATTCCGGGATGACCTGGACGACGTCGGGCAGCTTGTTCAGTTCGGCCAGGGCCATGTCTCACCGATCCGCTTCAACACTCGGGGGACTCTCATCCCTAGGGTTGTACCTTGTCCAGCCCGACACGGTAACCGCTACCATCGGGGTTGACGCCGCGGCAGACGGTGGCGCCGGCCGCCGTCCGCTCGCACTCCGTGCGCGAACCGCCATAGCTGCGCCCGTCGGGGCAGGTCGGGCTGCCTTTTTCCTCGACGGTCAGTCTGCCGCCGTCGAAGCGGGCTTCGGCCGGCGCCTTGCACTCGACCCCGTCGGCCCGGCGCACGACCGTTTCGCCCTTGCCCTTCTCGTCGAAGCGATAGAACTGCTCCAGCGGCTTGCCGTCCTGCTGGTCGACCAGGCCCTTGCGCGATTTCCACTGGCCGTCGAGGAAACCGACATCGCCGCGGCCGGCCGCATCCGGCGGGATTTCCATCGGCTTTGGCGGCGCCGGCGGGGTCGGCGGCGGTTGCTGCTGGGGCGGCGGTTCCGGCGATTTCGGGGGCTCGGGCGGCTTCGGCGGTTCCGGCGTTGCCTCGGCCTTGGGCGGTTCGGGCTGGGGCGGCTCGACCTTCGGTGGCTCGACTTTGGGCTGATCGGCCTGGCCGGGCGTGGCTCCCGGAACGGTCGCGCCCGGGCCGCCGGGCACCACGACGCCGGGGCCGGTCGCGCCCGGCACCACCGGGATGACGCGGGCCGCCGGCGGTTCGCCGGGTTTCGGTTCGGCCGGCTGTTCGGGCACCGGCCCCGGCGTGATCGGGCCGATCTTCTCGGTGCAGCCCCAGGGCCCGAGGAAGGCCGCGGCGAGCAGCAGAAGCAGCAACGGCAGGGCCAGCAGCCACCACCAGCGCCGCCACCAGGGCACCTCGACCACCGCCGGCGCGGCCACCATCGCCGCGGGGGCGGGCGGGGCCGGTTGCAGGCTCAGGCCTTCCATGCCCTGCGCATTGGCCTGGTGAAAGCCCCAGAAGCTGAAGACCGGCTGGTCGCCGACGATGTGCAGATGCTCGGGCCCCGGAACGTGCAGCGCCTGTTCCAGCATCGCGGCGAAGGCTTGCGGCGTGGTGCCGAGCGGGCCGGGATTGGGCGGGGCGGCGCGCAATTCGGCGATGTAGCCGCGGAATTCGGCCCGCATCGCTTCCATGGTCAGGGCCAGCCGCGCCTGCTCGTCGGGGGCGAGGTCCATCCAGCGGCGCGCGGTGCCGGGCATATCGGCGACCCAGCGCAGGGTATCGTCGCGCGGGTCGCGGTCGGGCCGGGCAAAGCAGGCGGCATGCTCGGGCCCCAGCCGCTGGGCAATGGCCGCCTTCAGCTGGACATGGGCGTGGAATACCGGCTGGCCCAGCGCGCCCAGCGCCTGGTAGCGGGAAGCCTTGTCACTGGCGAGGACCGCGCCGGTACGCATCGTCACTTCTTGCAGGCGCGCATGTCGGGCTGGCGCGTCGCCTGCTGCATCTTGCGCATCATTTCCTGGGCCGAGTCGGCCTTCAGCACCTGGCCGCCGGTAGCCTGGGCCACGCATTGGATGACGGCGCGCGAGCCGGCGTCGCCCGAGATGTCGATGACGTTGACGATCGCCTTGGGCTTCGACGCCTTCAACGCGCGGGCGGCGGCGCAGGGGTCGCCGCCGCAGCTTTCCTCGCCGTCCGAGACCACGACGATCACCGATTCGACGTCGCCCGAGACGATATTGCCGGCCCGTTCGATCGAGCGGGCGAGCGGCGTGCCGCCCCAGGGCGACAGCCGGTTGACCTCGCCGATCAGCTGGCCGCGCTCGGCATCGCTGTAGAACTTGTCGCGGCGGACATTGTCGCAGCTCTGGAAATCGATCAACCCGACCTCGATGCCGGACGGCAGGCCGCGCACCATGTTCTCGACCGAGCGCTTGGCCATGTCGATGCGCGAAGAGGCGCCGGGGAACGGCTCCTTCATGCTGCCCGAGCCATCGACGATCAGCACCACCTCCGGCTCGTCGCCGGGGGCATAGGTCGTCTGGCAGGATGCCTGCGGCGCCGGCTGCGGCTGCGGGGTCGGCGCGGCCTTCGGCGGGGCCGGCGGCGCCTCGGCCTTGTTCACCGGCGGCG
>JAEYTW010000803.1 GCA_023433835.1 Pseudomonadota bacterium
CGTTTGGCGGGGCCCCCCGCACCGCCGTCGGATCGCAGACCGTCACGCCACGGTCGCCGATCCCGGTACGGCTGGTTAGCCGGTGGTGTCGCTGAACACCGTGCCGCGATACTTCGGATCGCGATACTTGTATTCGGGCAGGCCCTTCAGCTGGTCCTTGGTCATGTTGACCATGACCTGCTCGCCGTTGTTGGAGATCTGCAGGTCGTTCCAGGCGAGGGCTACTTCATGCTCGCCCATGCCGAGGAAGCCGCCGACGCCGACGATCACGGTCTGGACCTTGCCGTCCTTGTCGAGGAAGACGGACTTGATCTCGCCGATGGTGTCGTTGTTGGCGTTCTTGATGTTGCGGCCGATCAGCTTCTTGGCGTCAGCCTGGCTCCCGGGGGCCATCGCCGGATCGGTCGTGGTGGTGTTCGAGGCCGACGGGGCAACCGGCGCCTTGGTGGCACCCGGGGTCGTCACGCTCGGCGCGGCCGGCGCCGGGGTGGTGGTCGCGGCCGGCGGGTTGGTGGTGGTGGTCTGGGCCATGGCAACGGGGGCGGCGGCCAGCAGACCGACCACGGCGCCCGACATCAACAGGGTGGAAAGCTTGTTCATTTGTGTAAACCTCCAATAGTTCTAACATCGCCCTGGGCGGGACGGTGAATGAACGGGTCGGCACGTTAAATGTTCCTGGTTGATGGATAAGAAAAACGAGGAATTTCGGTGTCGAAATAAAGACAGCAGGTGCCTTTCGGCACCTGCTGTCGTGGCGTGAAATTCCTTGGTTTTGTTTAGCCGATACGGCTGTGCCGCCGCAGTTTGGCCGCATCCAATAACATCCGGCCGGCCCAGCGATAGACATTGTGTTCCGCGACCAGACCGCGCATCAGCGACATCCGGTGCCGCTGCTCGGCCTTGGGCATCCGCAGCGCAAAGTCGATGCCGTCCGCCGTGCCCGCCGTGTCGTAGGGATTGATCACCACCGCGTCGATCAACTCGGCCGCGGCACCCGCGAAGCTCGAGAGGATCAGCACGCCTTCCTCGTCGTCGCGGGCGGCGATGAATTCCTTGGCCACGAGATTCATGCCGTCATGCAGGCTCGACACCACGCAGGCATCGGCAGCGCGGAACAGCGTGAAGACCTCGTCGGGTTCGTGATGCCGCGCCAGCAGGATGATCGGTTGCCATGTCGCGGTACCGAAGCGCCGGTTGATCGCGTCGACCAGCGCGCGGGTCTCGGCCTCCAGCTGCTGATAGGCGGCAAGCTTGGTGCGGGTCGGCGCCGCGACCTGGACGAAGACGAAGCGTTCGCGCCAGTTCGGGTGCCGGTCCAGCAGGTCCTCGACCGCCCGGAAGCGCTCGACGATGCCTTTGGTGAAGTCGAAGCGTTCGACGCCCACCGCCATGACGATGTCGCCCGGCAGGTTCAGCCGCTCGCGCACGACGCGCCGGCATTCGGCGATCGTAGGCTGGTCGCGCAGCGCGCGCGGGGGCCATTCGATCGAGATCGGATAGGGCCGGATGCAGGTGGTGGCGCCGCCGCGGGTGATGGTCGACTGCTCGCGGTCGATGCGGCTTTCCAGGTAGCGGTCGACGCAGTCGATGAAGTTGTGGCAATGCGCCGGCGTGTGGAACGCCATGACGGTCGAGCCGAGCAGGCCGTCGAGAATCTCGTCGCGCCACGGGCAGATGCCGAAGACTTCCGGATTGGGCCAGGGGATGTGCCAGAAGGTGATGATCGTGGCATTCGGCAGCCTCTCGCGGATCATCCGCGGCAGCAGCGCGAAGTGATAGTCCTGCACCAGCACGACGGGCGCTTCCGAGCGGGCCTCGGCGATCACCGCGTCGGCGAACTTCTGGTTGACCGCGACGTACTGCGCCCAGTCCTCCTGCCGGAATTCCGGCCGGACATAGGCGAGATGACACAGCGGCCACAGCCCTTCGTTGGCGAGGCCGTAGTAGTAGCCGTCCTGTTCGGCATCCGACAGCCAGATCCGGCGCAGCGCGTAGGAGGGATCGCCCGGCGGCACGGCGATGCGGTCCTGGCCGTCGACGACATCCGCATCGGCGGAGCCCGAGCCGTGCGCGATCCAGGTGCCGCCGCAGGCCCGCGTGATCGGCTCGAGCGCAGAGACGAGGCCCGAGGCCGGCATCTGCAGGCTGACCGAGCCATCGGGTGCGCGGTTGTGGATGTAGGGTTCGCGGTTGGAAACGACGATGACGTCGGCCCCGGGCAATTCTTCTTCCAGCAGGCGGCGCAAGGCGGCGGGCGACCACTTCACCTTGATGTCGCCCACATGCTCCTCGGGCTCGACCTCCAGCGGCGCGCGGTGTTGCGGGTCAGGGCGGCGCCATGCGGCCGGAGAAAGCAGGCGGTTCAGCGTCTGCAGCCAGTTCGGGGTTTCGAACGGCATGGCGCCACGCGCCAGCATTGAGCTGTCGAGCTTGTTGAGCATATCGGCGTGATCCTTGTCGCTTGGGGCGTGTCCAAGTGCGGCAAGGGGGCAACCCGCCTTAAACCTTAAAGTTCCACATCGATTCCTAAGGTCAGGATACGCCGCCGTGATGCAGATGGCAGGCGACATGGCGGCCGGTTTCCGCGGGTTGCAGCCGGGGAACCTCGGCGCGGCAGCGTGGGCCGGCCAGTGGGCAGCGGGGATGGAAAGCGCAGCCCGCGGGCGGGTCGATGGGCGAGGGCAACTCGCCCGCGATCGGCCGGAAGTCCTGGCGTCCCACCCCGATGCGGGCGATGCTGTCGAGCAAGGCGCGGGTATAGGGGTGCAGCGGCGACGTGTAGAGTTCGGCGGTCGCGGCCTGCTCGACGATGCGGCCGAGATACATGATGGCGACGCGGTCGGCGACGTGGCGGACGACGCCGAGATCGTGGCTGATGAAGATCGCCGTCAGCGTGAAGTCGCGGCGCAGGGCCATGAACAGGTTCAGCACCTGGGCCTGGATCGAGACGTCGAGCGAGGCGACCGGTTCGTCCAGCACCAGCAGGTCGGGTTGCATCGCCAGGGCGCGGGCGATGGCGATGCGCTGGCGCTGGCCGCCCGAGAACTGATGGGGAAAGCGCCGCGCATAGGCCGGGTCCAGCCCGACGCGGGCCAGCAGGTCGGCGACCATGGCCGACGGCTCCTTCGTCAGGCCATGCACCACCGGGCCCTCGGCGATGATGTCGCCGACGCGCTGGCGCGGGTTCAGGCTGGCGAAGGGATCCTGGTGGATCATCTGCACCCGCGTCGTCAGCTTGGCGACGCGCCGGCCGGCGGGCCTTGCCACCGCCGCGCCGTCGAAGCGGACCTCGCCCGCCGTCGGCAGGTGGATGCCGGCCACGATCCGGCCCAGGGTCGACTTGCCGCAGCCGCTTTCGCCGACCAGGCCCACCACCTCGCCGCGGGCGACGCCGAGCGAGACGTCGGTCACCGCCTGGACCACGGTCGCCTTCCGGCCGGCGCCGAACAGCGCGGCCAGGCGATCGCCGAGATTGGGGGGATGGACGAAGCGCTTGGTGACGCCGTTTACCTCCAGCAGCGTCATGGCGCCACCAGCGGGTGGTGGCAAAGGGCTGTGCGGCCAGGTCCGATCTGTACCGTCGGCGGATCGGTCGTGCAGGCGGCGTCGGCCCGGGGGCAGCGATCGCGGAAGCGGCAGCCGGTCGGCAGCTGGCCCAGCGACGGGGCCGTGCCGGGGATCTGGGGCAGGGCCGTCCCGGGCTCGTGCAGGCTGGGCACCGAGGCGAGCAGGCCGGCCGTGTAGGGATGCGCGGGATCGGCGATGACGTCGGCCGCGGGCCCGCGCTCGACCACCCGCCCGGCATACATGACGCAGAGATCGTCGGCGAGGCTGGAGATGACGGCGAGATCGTGGGTGATCCAGACGAAGGCCGTGCCGGTCTCGTCGGCCAGCCGCCGCACCTCGGCCAGGATCTGCCCCTGGATCGAGACGTCGAGCGCCGTGGTCGGCTCGTCGGCGATGATCACCGCCGGACGATGCAGCAGGGCGGTGGCGATCGCCACGCGCTGGCGCATGCCGCCGGACAGCTGATGGGGATAGGCTTCCAGCCGCTCGGCGGGCGAGGGGATGCCGACCACCGCCAGCGCGTCGCGGGCGCGGGCCAGCGCCGCGGCTTGCGACACCTTGTCGTGGGCGCGCACCGCCATCGCCATCTGGGCGCCGACCTTCAGGACGGGGTTCAGGGTCATCATCGGATCCTGGAACACCATGGCGACCCGCGCGCCGCGCATCCGGCGCAATTCGGCCGGCTTCAGCGCTATCAGGTCCACGCCGTCCAGCAGCACGCGGCCGCCGGCAATACGGCCGGGCGGCTCGATCAGCCCGAGGATCGAATAGCCGGTGACCGATTTCCCCGATCCGCTTTCGCCGACCAGGCCGAGGATGCGGCCGCGCGCGACCGAGAAGGAGACGCCGTCGACGGCGCGCAAGATGCCGGCGCGGGTGACGAACTCGGTCTGCAGGTTCTCGACGGCCAGCGCGCTCATCGGCTGCGCCTCGGGTTCAGCACGTGCCGGACCTGGTCGCCGACCAGGTTGATGGCGACGACGACGATCATCAGCGCGATGCCCGGATAGATCGAGATCCAGTAGCGCCCGGACAGCAGGTACTGGAAGCCGTTCGAGATCAGCGAGCCGAGCGAGGGCGTGGTGACCGGTAGGCCGAGGCCGAGGAAGGATAGGGTGGCCTCGAGCGCGATGGCATTGGCGACCTGCACGGTCGCCACCACGATCAGCGGTGGCAGCGAGTTCGGCAGCAGATGGCGGAACAGCACGCGATGCGCGGGCAGGGGCGTCGACAGCGCCGCCTCGATGTAATCCTTGCGCCGCTCGGCCGAGGCGGCGCCGTGCGTCGTGCGGGCGAAATAGGCGTATTGCGCCGCGACCAGCGCGGTGACGAGCTGGCCCAGCCCCTGGCCCAGCAGCGCGACGAGCACGAGCGCCAGCAGGATCGCCGGCAGCGACAGCTGCAGGTCGACGATCCGCATGATCAAGGCCTCGATCCGCCCGCCGTAATAGGCCGCCACCAGGCCGATGGTAGCGCCGATGACGAAGGCGAAGGCCCCGGCCAGTACCCCGATCATGAACGAGATGCGCAGGCCGTAAATGATCGCCGAAAAGAGGTCGCGGCCCGCGCTGTCGGTGCCAAGCCAGTGGACATAGCCGCCCGAGCCGGTCTCGCCCGGCGGCAGGCGGGCATCGCCGAGATCGAGGGCCTGCAGGTCGTAGGGGTTCTGCGGCGCCACCAGCGGCGCGGCGAAGGCGAGGCCGAGCGTCAGCACCACGACGACCAGCGCCGCGACCGCGATCCAGGATTGCCGGAAATCGTCCCAGAACGCGGCCAGCCGCACCCAGCCGCCGTCGCCGGTCACGACGCCCCCCGGGTGCGGATGCGCGGATCGAGCTGGCCGTAGGCCAGGTCGACGATCAGGTTGATGACCACGAACAGGAAGACGACGAGGATCAGGTAGGCCACCATGACGGGGCGGTCGAGGGTGATGATGCTGTCGATGATCAGCTTGCCCATGCCCGGCCAGTTGAAGATCGTCTCGGTCACCACGGCAAAGGCGAGCGTCGAGCCGAATTCGAGGCCGAACACGGTGACGATCGGGATCGAGATGTTCTTCAGCACGTGGCGGAAGATCACCTCGGCCTCGCCGAGGCCCTGGGCGCGGGCGAAGCGGACGTAGTCGGCGCTCATCGCTTCCTGCATGCCGGCCCGCGTCAGCCGGATCAAGAGGCCCATCTTGAACAGCGACAGGTTCAGGGCCGGCAGGATCAGATGCTGGATGCCGTCCCAGGTGGCAAGCGAGGTGGGCACGCCCAGGATCGTGCCGACCGCGCCGCGGCCGCCCGAGGGCAGGATGCCGATCTCGACGGCGAAGGCCATGATCAGCAAGAGCCCGACCCAGAACGTCGGCACCGAGAACCCCAGCACCGACAGCCCCATGATCACCTTCGACGACACCGCGTCGGGCCGGTAGCCCGCCCAGATGCCGAGCGGGATGCCGATCGCCGTGGCGATGACCATCGCCGACAGCGCCAGCTCCAGCGTCGCCGGAAAGCGCGACAGGATCAGCTGCAGCACCGGCAGGCGATAGACCATGCTTTCGCCGAGATCGCCGGAAAGGACGTTCTTTGCAAAGTAGAAATACTGCATGACCAGCGGCTGATCGAGGCCGTAGCGGGCGATCAGCGCGGCACGCAGCTTCTGGTCGGCGGCCGGATCGATCATCACGTCGATCGGATTGCCGATGGCATAGACGCCGATGAAGACGACCACCGACATCACGACGATGACGGCGGCCGCCTGCAGGACGCGCTGGAACAGAAATCCAAGCAAAGTCGGGTCGGGCTTACTTCTTGGGCGTGATCAGATGGGCGAGCGTCTCCTGGTCGACGCGCGGCACGAAGGTGACGCTGTCCTTCTTCGAGGCCCACACCGTCTGCAGGATGACGGTCGGGATCAGCGCCCGGTCGTTCATCGAGATCTCCGTGGTCTTCTCGAAGATCGCGCGGCGCTTCGTGTCGTCGAGCGTCTTCTGCCCTTCCTCGAACAGCGTGTCGAACTCCGCGTTCGAATAGCCCTGCTTGTTGAAGGCGCCGAGGCCGAGTTCGGTGTTCGGGGTATGGACGAGCGAGCCGTAGGTATAGGACGCCTCGCCGGTCAGCGTGCCCCAGCCCGACATCCACAAGGAAAACTCGCCCTTCTGCTGGGCGGGGAAGAACACCGTGCCGTTCAAGGCCTGGGCATTGATCTTGAGGCCGGCGCGCGACCACATCTGGGCCACCGCCTCGCAGACCGCGGCATCGCCCGGCAGGCGGTTGTTGGTGCAGGCGAAATCGAGTTCGAAACCCTTCGGATAGCCCGCCTCGGCCAGCAGCTGCTTGGCCTTGTTCAGGTTGTACTCGCGCTCCGGCAGGGTCTTCGACGCGCCGAAGAAGGTGACGGGCATCAGCTGGTTGGCGGGCTTGCCCAGGCCTTCGAGCACGACGCGGACCAGCGTCTTGCGGTCGATGGCCAGGTCCATCGCCTCGCGGACCTTGGAGTCGCGCATCGGGTTCTGGTCGATCTCCTTGCCGTCGACCTTGGCCTTCTTGGGCAGGGTTTCCTTGACGTTCGGGGTGATGTTCAGGATGTAGACGGAATCGGCGATGAAGGTATCAACCGACTTGTCCTTCTGCATCGAGGCGTAGTCGGTGGCGGGCACGTAGTTGACGAGGTCGACCTGGCCCGACTTCAGCGCGGCGATGCGCGCGGCGTCGTTGGGGATCTCCTTGCGCACGACCTTGGCCCAGGCCGGCTTCTGGCCCCAGTAGCCGTCGAAGCGCTCGACCACCATGTCGCCCTTCGGCTCCCACGAGACGAACTTGAACGGGCCGGTGCCGATCGCGGCGGCGCCGGAATTGAACTGGTCGTTGCGGGCTTCCATGCCGATCTTCTTCGGCACGACGAACAGGCGGATGAAATCGTTGGGCAGGGTCGCCGCGGTACCGTTGGTGGTGACGCGCAGCGTGTACTTGTCGACGACCGTCGCTTCCTTGACCCGCTTGGTATAGATCGTCATCGACATCGGGCCAGTGACGACGGGGATGCGCTCGATCGAGAACTTCACGTCCTCGGCGGTGAAGTCCGACCCGTCGTGGAATTTGACGCCTTCGCGCAGCTTGAATTCCCAGGTGGTATCGTCGACCGGCTTCCAGGAGACGGCGAGGGCCGGCTGCAGCTGCAGGTTCTCGTCGACGCCGATCAGCGTATCGAAGATGTGGCGCAGGGCTTCGGCCTGGCTGCCCAGCGTCGACCAGTGCGGGTCGATCGAGTCGGGGCCGGCGCGCACGCCGACGGTCAGGTTCTGCGCCAGCGCGCCGGAAGCGAACGCCGTGCCGATCAGAAGCGCGGCAATCGCCGCGCCGGTCTTGAAGCTGCCCAGTTTCATCGTGATCCCCCTTGCTGCCGGTGTGGTTTTACAGGCAAGCTGTTCTTGTCGGCTATGACGGTAGGCTACAGTTTCCGCGAGCGTCAATAAGAATGAAGCCAGAAATGTCCGCGTTCCGGGGTGAATGTACTAATCACATGGAACAATTGTGTTGAGCCATTCGGAACCTGGCGAGCCGGTGCTGGACGGGCTGGTCGGCCGGTTGGATCGCGACCTGCCGGTGCCGGTCGGCGTGCAGCTGCGCGGCCTTCTCGAATACGGCATCGCGCTGGGCGAGCTGCCGGTGGGCCAGCGCCTGCCGTCGGTCCGCGCGCTGGCCCAGCGCATGGGCATCGCGCCGATGACGGTCGCCTCGGTCTATGCCGACTTGCGCGATAACGGCCTGCTGGAAGGGCGGCAGGGTGCCGGCACCTATGTCGCTGATCGCGGCGGGCAGGATCGCGGCCGGATGCTGGCGCTGCGCCGCATCCAGCGCAAGATCGACGCGCTGCTGGCCGAGGCCGAGGCGCTGGGCCTCGCCCCCCACGATGTCGCAGCCCAGCTCAATGCCCGGCTGGCCCGCGGGCGGGGCGGGGCGTCGCGGCCGCTGGCGCTGGTCATGGTCGGGCTGTTTCCCGACGCGACCCAGGTCTATGCCGACTGCATCGCCGCCCAGCTGAGCCCGCAGGACCGCATCGCGCCGACCACCATCGCCGAGCTGCAGGCCGGCATCCGCCCCGCCGCGCTCGACATCGTCGTCACGCTGGCCAACCGCCGGGCCGAGGTCGAGGCGCTGTTCCCCCCGGGCACGCCGGTCATCGGCATCAGCTTCATTCCCTCGGAGGAGACGCGGGCGCGGCTGGCCGCGATCGACCCGGGCGCCCGGCTCGCCATCGTCTCGATGTTTCCGGAGTTCCTGGCCTTGATGAAGCCGGGCGTGCTGCGCTTCACGCCGCATGTCGCCGATGTCGAGGTCGGCATGTTCCACGATCCCGATCTCGACGACCTGCTGGCCCGCTGCGACGTGCTGGTCTATGCGACCGGGGCGGAATCGCTGCTGGCCCGCCTGCCGCCGGGGCGCCAGGCCCTCGAATACCGCCATGTTCCCGATCCCAGTGCCATCCGCGCCGAGCTCTTGCCGGCGGTCGAGCGCGTCAGGGCCGCCCTGCCGGCCCAGGAGGAAACCCCATGAGAATCACCGCCGCCAACTGGTCGATGGTCGAAGACTACCTGAAGCATGATGACCGCGCCGTGCTGCCGCTCGGTTCGACCGAGCAGCACGCGCATCTAAGCCTCTCGGTCGATTCGATCCTGTCGGAGAAGGTTGCCGCCGATGCGGCCGAGCCGCTGGGCGTGCCGGTCTTCCCGGCGCTGGCCTACGGCATCACGCCTTACTACATGGCCTTTCCCGGCACGCTGTCGCTGCGGGCGGCGACCTACATGGCGGTGGTGCGCGACCTCTTGGACAGCCTTTACCGCACCGGCTTCCGCCGCGTGCTGATCGTCAACGGCCATGGCGGCAACAGCCCGGTGCAGCCGGTGACGATGGAATGGATGACCGACCATCCCGGCACCCGCGTGCGTTTCCACAACTGGTGGAACGCCCCCCGCACTTGGGAGAAGGTCAAGTCGATCGACCCCGTGGCCAGCCACGCCTCGTGGATGGAGAATTTCCCCTGGACCAGGTTGCCCGGCGTGGTGCAGCCGACCCAGCGCAAGCCCTATGTGCCGTTCGACAAGATCAAGGATCGCGGGCCGGAAGGCGTGCGCGCGCTGGTCGGCGACGGCAATTACGGCGGCCTCTACGAACGGCCCGACGACGAGATGCTGGCGCTGTGGCAGGTCGCGGTCGAGGAGACGCGCGAACTGATCGCGGGGGAGTGGGAATGACCATCCTGATCTGGGGTGCCGGCGCCATCGGCGGCACGCTGGGCGCCTATTTCGCCCGCGCCGGCGAAGACGTGCTGCTGGTCGACATCGTGGCCGAGCATGTCGCGGCGATGAACAAGGGCGGCATCGCCATCGAAGGGCCGGTCGAGGAATTTCGTCAGGCCGTGCGCGCGGTGACGCCCGACCAGGTCGCAGGGCAGTACGAGCAGGTGATCCTGGCGGTCAAGGCGCATCACACCGAAGGCGCCATGCGCGGCCTGATGCCGCATCTGGCGCCCGGCGGCTTCGTCCTGTCGGCGCAGAACGGCCTGAACGAGATCACCATCGGCGAGATGATCGGGCCGGAGCGCACCATCGGCTGCTTCGTCAATTTCGGCGCCGACTGGCTGGGCCCCGGCCGCATCCTGTTCGGCAACCGCGCGGCCGTGGCGGTCGGCGAGCTTGACGGCCGCACCACGCCGCGGGTGGCCGAGATGCATCGGCTGCTCTCGATCTTCGAGCCGAAGGCGGTGCTGACCGACAACATCTGGGGCTATCTCTGGGGCAAGCTCGGCTACGGATCGATCCTGTTCGCCACCGCGCTCACCAACGGGTCGATGACCGAGAACCTGGAAAGTGAGCGGCATTTCCCGGTATTCGACCGGCTGGGGCGGGAGGCGATGGCGGTGGCCGCGGCACGCGGCATGCGCCCGCTCGGCTTCAACGGCTTCGACCCGCAAGCCTTCATGCCCGGCGCGCCCGAGGCCGCCTCGCGCCGTTCGGTCGCCGACATGGCCGAGCACAACCGGTATACGGCCAAGACCCATTCGGGCATCTGGCGCGATCTTGCCGTGCGCAAGCGCAAGACCGAGGTCGATGCCCAGATCGCGCCGATCTCCGCCCTTGGTGCCGCCGCCGGCATCGCGACGCCGGTGATCGACCGGCTGGTCGCCCTGATCCACGACATCGAGGACGAGCGCCGGCCGCAATCCTGGGAAACCCTCGACCTGTTGTTGGACGCATGCAGCACGATTTCACCGACCGCCGCGTAATCGTCACCGGCGCGGCCCAGGGCATCGGCCGGGCCATCGTCGCCCGTTTCGCCGCCGCCGGCGCGCGGGTCCATGCCTTCGACCGCGACGAGGCGGGGTTGCGCGCCGCCGGCGCGGCGGGCATCGCC
>JAEYTW010000805.1 GCA_023433835.1 Pseudomonadota bacterium
GATCGCCGGGGTGCGGCGCACGGGCTGGGCGGGTGCCGCGCGGCGGCGGGTCAGCCGGCGGTAGACCGCGACGCCGGCACCGACGCCGGCCAGGAAGGCGGCATAGATCGCCATGCCGTCGTCGAGATCGCCGGCGCGCAGGGCGGCGCCGAAGATGGCCGCGGCGATCTGGATCACGGCCAGCGCGATGCACAGCGCGATGGTCAGCGCCACCCACCAGCGCCCGGCGGTGCTGGGCAGGAAGCGGTCGGCCGGCGCCATCGTGGCCTCGGTCTCCTCGAACGGCATGCGCGGCAGCATTTCGCTGGTATCGGGCAGATGCTCGTGGCTCAAGCTGCGGTCGAGGATGACGCCGTCGCGCCGGCGCAGTTCGAGGAAGATGCGCAACGCGGTGGCCGGCGGCCGCGCCTTGATGCGGTCGAGATAGGCGCGAAAGGCCGGGTCGGCCGATTCATAGGCGGCGACGTCGCGCCAGCGCCCGCCGATCAGCTGGAAGACGACGTAGACATGGCGGAACTCGGCAGGCGCGCCGGCCTGCTGCGCCTCGGCCCGGCGCAATGCGTCCGACCGGTGCAGCACCACTTCCGTCCACAGGTCGCGACGCGGGTCGAAGACCGACCGGACCAGCTTCAGCCGCGCGCGCGGGTCATGCGCGGCCAGCCTGCGGATCTCGGCCTCGGCGGCATTGCGCGCCTCCTCCTCGAAGCGTTCGAGCAGCCGCCATTCGCCCCGCTCCTCCCGCAGGATCTCGTAGGAGGTCTCGATGCGCTGGCTCATCGGGCCGGGTTCATCGGCGCGCCGCGGGAAACGCTGGCGGCCGGCCGCCAGCTCAAGGACCGGGCGCGCTTGCGCCGTTCGGCGTAGCCCGGCGGCGGGGCGTATATCTGCTTTTCGGCCTCGAGCAGCAGCACGCCGGAGAACCGCGGCCACAGCAGCGATCCGGCCTTCTCCCAGGTATTGGCCGCCCCCAGGACGAAGCGCCGCTCCGACGGCGGCAGGTAGAGCGCCTGGGCGGCCTGGGTCGGCGAGAACATGGTGTCGCGCATCAGGCGGGTGAACTGGCCGGGCGCATAGGGGTGACCTTGTCCGAACGGCGAATTCTCGAAACGCGACCACAGGCCGCGGCGGTTGGGCACGACCGCGAGCAGCCGCCCCGACGGCGCCAGCACCCGCCAGATCTCGCGCAGCAGGACGCGCACGTTGTCGGCCGATTCGATGCCGTGCACGACCAGCACCCGGTCGAACATCGCATCGGAAAACGGCAGCTCGGTTTCCTCGGCCAGCACGGCCAGGCCCGGCTCGTCGCTGGGCCAGCGCATGACGCCCTGCGAGACCGGCATGGCGGCCGCGACCCGCTCGGCCTCGTCGCGGAACTGGCCGAGATAGGGGGTGGCGAAGCCCAGGCCCAGCACCCGCTGGCCCGCGGCCGACGGCCACAGATGACGGATACGGCGGCGAATGAGGCGACGGGCGGTCTGACCAAGCGCCGTACGGTAGAACTCGCGCAGATCGATCACATCGGGACGCAGCATGGGACTCAGTGTATCATGACCGGCATGAGCCTGCTCGATATCGTCCAGATTCCTGTCCTGACCGACAACTATATCTATCTGCTGCGCGACCAGGCTTCGGGGCGCACCGCCGTGGTCGACCCGGCCGAGGCCGGGCCGGTGCTGGCCGCGCTGACCGAGCGCGGCTGGAAGCTCGATTTCATCCTCAATACCCACCATCACGGGGACCATGTCGGCGGCAACCGCCAGCTCGTCGCCGATACGGGCTGTCATGTCGTCGGCCCGGCGGCCGACCGGGCGCGCATCCCGCTGATCGGGACCGAGGTGGCCGACGGGGACAGCTTCGCGCTGGGCGACAGCGTCGCCAGGGTGTTCGACGTGCCGGGCCACACTTCGGGCCATATCGCCTACTGGTTCGAACGGTCGCATGCGCTGTTCTGCGGCGATACGCTGTTCGCGCTGGGCTGCGGCCGGCTGTTCGAGGGGACGCCGGCGCAGATGTGGCGATCGCTGGGCAAATTGCGCGCCTTGCCCGACGACACCCGCGTCTATTGCGCCCACGAATATACGCTGTCGAATGCCCGCTTCGCGGTCACGGTCGATCCGGAAAACGACATCCTGCACCAGCGGGCCGAGGCAGTGGGGGCCCTGCGGGCGGCGGGCCGCCCGACCGTGCCCTCGCTGCTCGGCGAAGAGAAGGCGACCAACCCGTTCCTGCGCGCCGACCAGCCCGGCGTGGCCGCGGGCGTCGGCCTGGCAGGCGGCGACCCCGTCTCGGTGTTCGCCGAGGTGCGTCGGCGCAAGGATCACTTCTGACGATGTCGTCGGCGGCCGACGCGATCATCGCGGCGCTGAACCTGAAGCCGCACCCCGAGGGCGGCCATTATGCCGAGACCTTCCGCGACCCCGATCCCATCGGCGGGCGCAGCCATTCGACGGCGATCTATTTCCTGCTGAAGCGCGGCGAACGCTCGCACTGGCATCGCATCGACGCGGTCGAAGGCTGGCATTTCCATGGCGGCGCGCCGCTGCGCCTCTCGGTCTCGATCGACGGGGTCACGTCGGAGGAGCGCATGCTCGGCCTCGACCTGGCCTCGGGTGCCCGGCCGCAGCTGATCGTGCCGCGCGGCGCCTGGTTCGCGGCCGAAAGCCTGGGCGACTACACGCTGGTCAGCTGCACCGTGGCGCCGGGCTTCGATTTCGCGGGCTTCGAGCTGGCGCCGCCCGGCTGGTCACCGGGACAGGACTGACAACCCGCTGCACGACCGAGTCCCGGACGCCTCGGGTCGGACTGGCATCAGAGCCTCTAGCCCTCCGCCAACAGGACGAGGCTCCGACGGGCAAGCCGGGACACGGTATCGCGCACCGTCACCATGTCCAATCCGCTCAGCCTTGGCAGATCGGCGACCTGCCTGGCCCCATGCGCGAGCAGGGCGGCCAGCACGGTTCGTTCCGCCGGGTCCAATGCGATCTGTTCGCCATTAAAGGAGATTGACGCGCTTCCCTCTGCCGGCAGAGGCATGTCGGGCGATTGAAGGGCTTGGACCCAGCAATCGGGATCCGGTTGGGCCGAAAGACCAAGATTGAACGGCAGCGCTGCCGGTCGTTCCTGCCGGAAGGCGGCGAGAAACGGCGCAAGCTCAACGGTGTCGGCCAAACGACGCAACGTCTTGCGCAACGCATGCTCGTACTGGTGCATATCGGCGACCGAACCATAGACGGGAATGTCCAAGTCGAACTCGACAGCGTCGCTTCCGCCTTTGGCAAGCCACTGCAGCAAGTCCGCTCCCCGAGGCCACAAGAGGCTGTTGGTCAGATGCAGAGACGCTTCTCCCTCCAAAGCGGCCCGGTGAACCTCGCCTCGTGGAATATAGAGAATATCGCCCGGTTCGAGCACATCCTCCCATAACGCAGGGGCAAGGCGTTCCTCAGGGACGACGCCATTTTGAGTACAGGCATCCGGACGATGGCCATGGCAGGACCAACGCTTGCGCCCGTGCAGATGCAGCACCAGCACGTCATGGTCATCGCAGTGGGCGCGGAATGCGCTTTCGCGGCCAAAGCTGGCGTAGAGATTCGTCTGAATGCGGGCAGCAAGGTTCTGCTCAAGCATCGCGACCAGCGCCGCAAGTGCAGGCGCCGCCCGATGCACCTGATTGAGGACGATGCTCAATCCCTCTTGGCAGAAACGCTGCAACTGATCGGGCCGTACGACCCGTTTCAGATCAGCGCCGACATAGCTCCACATCTCTCTCGGCAGATCGCGGCCGCGCCGCACCATGCGCGTCCGATCATCCAGCAGGCGTTCGGATGCCAACAAGCTGTTGAAGCTGGACCAGGGCAGGAGCGAGCTGAAAAAGCGGCCGTTGCCCGTGCGGAGATGCAAGCTCCTCCGCTCCCTGACGGCAGCGTGGAAGACGGCGGAATCGTGGGGGGCTAGCAGAGCCTGGAGGGATGGGATCATGGCCGCTCGCCATCGGGCCGACGTAGCTTACTGCGGTACCGACACCGCTGCGAATTGATTCACGATGGTTGATTGGGATCCTGGTCGGCGAGTGCGTTGCCACCCTGCTGTGTCGCGGTCCAGATCTCGATGACATCGACCTTCGGGCGGCGCCAGGGGAGCTTCGTGGGCCTGGATTCGTCACGGGGGGCTTCGTCGGGCGGGGGGGCGGCCATCATAGCTATAGGCTCCAATCGAATTCGCGGGACCGAAAATCATCCATCGAGCGTTTAGCGTCAAGATCTTCGGTGCGAGTTATGATATCCACTATTTTTCGGGCCCCCTACGATCTATTATTTGCGGGTGAGCTTGCCATTACGGTGTTCGCGTGGCCGGTACCGATCGGTGTCCCGGCGCCATCGCATGCTCCCTGTTGCTTCGTGGCGCGCATGGTCAAGGTCCGTGGGTCGGGCCCGGCTTCCCCACAGCCGGTGACCGCCATCTGCCCGCATTGGTGGTGACGATTGGGCCGGCACGGCGCTGGGCAGGCATCTGACGGGTGATCGCGCGCGAGCCCCGATCTGGAGCAAAAGCGGGGTGCGTTAGGTCCGGTGGACAGCTCGGACGCCCTGGTCTAGTAGATATCCACGAGTTCCATGGGTGCCCTTGCGGAATGATTCAGCTATCTCAAATTGTATCGGCCCGCCCCGACCTGCTTGCCACCGAAATCGATGGCGAGCTGGTCATGATGGACATGGACAGCGGGCGGTATGTCAATCTGGACCGAATTGGCACCATCATCTGGCGCGAGCTCGCAGCCCCCCGGACGGTGGCCGATCTCTGCAAATACCTTGGCGAACATTTCGAGGCATCAAGTGATGAAATCGAGCGCGATGTATTGAGCTTCCTCGATGAAATGGAGATAGCTAACCTGCTCCGCATGCACGGCTGACCGCGGGGGCCGACCATGCGGGCCACGTCACAGCCCATTCCGGCCCGGCTTCACCTCGACGGCGGGCGGATCGTGGCCGATTGGGTCGATATTGCTGATACCGACGCAACTCTACCCTTCCTGGCCGACCGCGTGGCCGAGGCCCGCGGCCTCCGGCGGGCTCCGTTGCCGGACTCGGTCGGTCCGGTTGAACCTGCAGCCATAATCCTTCACGCCGGGCGTTGCGGTTCCACCCTCGTCTCTCGCGCCCTGTCCCGCTTGACCCGCTGTCATGTCGTGTCCGAGCCCCAGGCATTGAACGACGTGCTGAGTGTCGAGGGTGCCTGGCCGTTCCTGCCACCCCAGGAAAAACTGGACGCGCTCCGACGTGTCATCGGCGCGCTGGCAGATGCCGCCCGACCGGACCAGGACAAGGTCATCCTCAAACTCTCCAGTTGGAACGCCTTGCATCTACCCTTGCTGGAGCAAGCGCTTCCTTCGGTTCCGAAACTGTTCGTATATCGCGAGCCCGAGGAAATTCTGGTCTCGTTGCGGGACGAGCCGGCGAACTGGATGCGGCGGGCCGGACACAGGGTTCATGCCGGGCTGTTCCTGGGGGTGCCGCCGCCGCAGGCGATGGATACCCCACTGGCCTTTGCCGCCCAGGTGCTGGGCCGCGTTCTGGCGGCAGTGGCCGACAGCGTGCAACGCCCGGGACGGGCGGCCAACTGGCTCCTGGTGCCTTACGCCACGCTGCCCGGTGCCTTGACGGCCCGGATACTGCCCTGGCTCGGCCTCGACCCGACCGGCATGGAATCCGAAATCCTGAATCTCGGCCTTGCTTCCCATGCCAAGGACCGCGACGGCACGCGGCTCTTCCTGTCCGACCGCGCCCGCAAGCGCGCGGCGATGACGGGGGAACTCGAGGAACTGGTAAGCAAACTGGTACGCGACGCCTATGAACGACTGGATAACATGCGCCGGCATAAGCACGGGGGGGCCGCCTGACACGCATGTTTCGCTACCGGTACGGTGGGCTGCTCTTGCAATCGACGGCGCCGCTTCCGCTGATGCCCGATGGCGGACCTCGGGATATGCCTGCCGATGTGAATATCGAATTCGGCCCACTTCCCCGGCCGGTTTCGGCTTGTCTGAAGGCGAAGCCGCATTTCAGCTTGTATGCCGACGACACGGCGATCCTGCGCTCACCCCACGGCCTCCGTATGATGTTCGACAAAGGCAGGACTTTGCGCCTCGAAGTGCCCGACGGGATGAACACAAGGCTGCTGCACGCCTGGCTCATGGGACCCGGGCTGGGCTTGATCTGTCATCAGCGGGATACGCCGCCGCTGCACGCCAGCGCCGTTGCCGTGGCGGGGCGCTCGATCGCAATAGCCGGTGACAGCGGGGCCGGCAAGAGCACGACCGCGCGCGCCCTGCTGAACCATGGTTGCCGGTTGCTGGCCGAAGACCAGGTCATCGTCGACCCGTCGTCGCGCCAGCTCCATCCCGGTGTCCCCGACTTGCGCCTATCGGCGGACGCCGCCCATTGGTTCGGCGACCGGATGGAACAGCAGGCACGGGTCGGAGCCGATGAAGACAAGTTCGTTGTCGCGTCGCTGCGCGATCGGTTCGACCCGCAACCCAGGTCATTGGCGACATTGTTCGTGCTGTCCCCGGATCCGGTCGACGCGCCGGCCGCCGAACGCCTGAGCCCGGCTGCCGCCGCCGCGCTGATACACCGATATGTCTACAGGGTGCGCCTGGCCAGCTTCATGGGAAAAGGCTCCGGCATATTCCGCTGGGCGACGGCGTTGGCGGCCAGCGTGCCGGTCTTCGTCCTGCGCCGGCCGGATAATCTGTCGCGGCTCGGCGAGCTCGTGACCACGATCGAACAGTTGGTGGAGCCGAGGAGATGAGTGCGATCGCGGGGGTCTGGTACGCCGACGGCCGGCCCGGCGCGATTGACGATTGCAATCGGATCAGTCGGGCGCTCGCCCTGTACGGTCCGCGGCGGGAAGGAACCTGGGACGGCGGAGAAATCGCCCTTGCCCATCGATTGATGGCCTTCCTGCCGGAAGACAGGTTCGATCGGCAGCCCCTGGCCGGCAAAGGCGGGCGGCTGCGTCTGGTGGCTGATTGCCGCATAGACAACCGCGAGGAACTGGGCCGGATCCTGGAGATCGACCCCGCCGAACAGTCGGTCATGTGCGACGCCGCGTTCATCCTGGCCGCTCTGGAACGCTGGGGGGAGGGTGCGCTGGACCGGCTCTGCGGCGATTTCGCCTTCGCCGCGTGGGACGGCGATAGCCGCAGCCTGATGCTGGCTCGCGACCCCGTCGGCAATCGTCCGCTGCATTATCACGCAGGCAATGGCTGGTTTGCGTTCGCAAGCATGCCGAAGGGTTTGCTGGCGCTGCCGGAGGTTCCGACCGGACCGGATCCGATACGCCTGATAACCTGGCAGATGCTGTTGCCGTTGGAGGGAAAGCGCAGTTTCTACAACGGGGTGAGTCGACTCGATTTCGGTCACCTCGCGATTGTCGGGGCTGACGGCCGGCTCCGCGAACGCCGCTACTGGGATCCCCGCAATTTGCGACCGCGTGGCGATATCGGCGGCGACGAGGATGCGGAAGGCTTACGCGCGATGCTGAGCACGGCGGTCAAGGCGCAGCTGCGCGGGACTGGCGGCACTGCCCTGATGCTGAGCAGCGGCCTTGACAGCACGGCGCTGGCCAGCTGTGCCGCCCCCCTGCTGGCAGCGGATGGACAGCCCCTGTTGGCCTACACCAATGTTCCGGTGTCAGGAGAACACGCCACGGGCAACTCCTTGCTGCTCGCCGACGAGGGGCCGCTCGCCGCGCTGATGGCTGGATGCCATCCCAACATCAGGCACCATCTCGTCCACGCCCATGATGCCGATCTATTGTCGGTGATGGAGCGGATGATATTCCTGGCCGATCAGCCAGTCATGAACCCGCTCAGCACAGCCTGGACTCACGAAATCTACAGTCGCGCGGCACGCGATGGCGCGCCCGTGGTTCTTACCGGAATTTCCGGGAATATGGGCATCAGCTATACCGGGGAACATCTGCTCATTCATCACGCGGCGCGATTGCGCCTGCGCGCGCTTTGGCGCGACGCGGATCCGCTGATCGCGGCGGGAATTCATCCAAACCGGCCCGAAGCAATGCGCGCCGCTATCAAACCGCTGATCCCGCCCGGCTTTCTCGCGCTCTGGCATCGGCTTCGCAACATTTCTCCCGGTCTGTCCTCCTTGGTTTCGGCACGGCCGGACAATCCTGATGTCCAATCGATGTTGCAGCAGAACTCCGGCGCTTCGGACCCGTTCAGTCGCCTCCGGAACTGGCAGCAATGGCATAATCTGATCCTGCAGTGCCGCGACCCCGGGCCCTTGAACGCCGCGGCCAATGCCGGTTATGGGGTGGACCGGCGAGATCCGACATCGGACAGGCGAGTACTGGAGTTCTGCCTGTCACTTTCGGAAGACAGATATCTGCGTAACGGGCGCATCAAGGATGTATTTCGTCGGGCCTTCGCGGGACGAATACCCAGGGAAATCCTGGACAATCCGCAGCGCGGCACCCAGACGGCGGACTGGAAGCAAATTCTGTTGAAGGCACAGCCGGCGATCCAGGCGGAACTGGCGCGGCAGACACGGGTTTCGGCATGCGCCGATCTGATCGACCTGGATGGCCTGGTTGAACTGGCTGACGGTCTTATCGATGCAAAACCCGATGACTGGGATTCCGTTCAGCGTCATTGGCTGAAACTGGCAAGGGGCTTATCGACAGGTCTCTTCACGCGGCGCGCGGCCGGTGGGAACTGACCGTCCCGGTCGGCAAAGCACCATGGTGCCGCTGCCAGAAGACAGCGCGCGATGTTGCGACCGGCCGGACGGACATGCGCGTCATGGCCAACCGGATCAGGGCCGGGCCGATCGCCGCCACAGATCGCCCGAGCCCAGTACCGCGCCGCCGACGATGAGCGCCGCGGCGATCGCCAGGCTCCAGCTGGGGCTGCCCTGGCCGGCTGCCAGCAGGATCAGCGTCGACAGCAGCGGCGTGGCATAGGCCGCGATCCCCAGCGTCTTGATGTCGCCGCGCTTGACCCCGTGGTCCCACAGGAAGAAGGCGGCACCGACCGGCCCCAGGCCGAGCGCCAGCACCGCCAGCCATTGACCCGGCGAGGCGGGCCAGACCGTGGTCTCGAAAGCGAGATGGCATATCAGGGCCAGCAGCGCGGTCGCGCCGCAAAAGCCGCCGACCGCGTCGGTCGGCACGTCGCGGGCCACCCGCCGGCTCAGCACCGAATAGAGCGCCCAGACGACCGCGCAGCCGAGCGCCGCGGCATAACCGGTGAGGTACTCGGCCGAGGGCGCGACGCCCTTGGCGCCGACGATCAGCACGGTACCGGCCAGGCCCGCCGTGACCCCGACCAGGTGGAACCAGGCGAGCTTCTCGCCGGCGAGCAGGGCCGAGAACAGCACGATCAGCAGCGGCCACAGATAGCAGATCAGGCTGGCCTCGACCGGCGGGGCGGTCTTGATCGCCAGGAAATAGAGGGCGTGATAGCCGAACAGCCCGCCCAGACCCACAACCCAGACCGGCCAGGGCTGGCGCAGGTGGTCCAGGATGTTCTCGCGCCGCACCAGCCATTTCGCCAGCGCCATCAGGAAGGCCACCGCGAAGGACAGCGCGGTCAGCAGGAACGGCGGGACGGCCCCGGTCGCGGTCGTGAAAGCGGCGAGGCAGGCCCACAGCAGGAGGGCGCCGGCGCCGATCAGCGTGGCGCGTCCGCGCGCGCGGTCGATCATGGCCTTATGTCAGGCGACGGCGGCGGCGGTCAGCCGGTAATAGAGGCGCGAGTCGGCATCCTCGACCAGTACCAGCTTGCCGGTCAGCGCCACCGGGCCGGCGGTGAAGCCGACGGGCTGGGCCGCCTCGACCAGCACCAGTTGGGCCGGCTCGGCGGTCATGCAATAGGCGCAGTGATAGGCATAGGCCGACAGGAGGAAGCGGTCATGGGGCCCGGATTCGGAGAACGGGTACATGTAGCCGATCAGCTGCACCGCATCGCGGGCGGCAAGCGCGTTGATCGCCGCGGGAAACCGGCTCAGCCGGCCGTCGACCATATGGATGCCGCCGGCCTGGGCCAGGAGGTCCCAGCCGATGCCGTCATCGTCACCCGGCGCCGGCTGGCGCGGATGGGCGGCCTGCAGGGTCAGGGCCTGGGCACCCAGCGGGGCCAGGCTCGCGGCGGAAAACAGGCTCAGGAACAGGCGACGCTGCATTGCAATATCTCCTCGTCCGGCCGGAAGATAGTGCCTCGGAGTCAGCGGTGCAAGAAGCGGGGCTGACGCTTTTCCAGGAAGGCCTGCATTCCTTCGGTCCGGTCATCCAGGCCAAAAGTCGCGTGGAAGGCGGATCGTTCCATCGCCAGCCCGGCCGCCAGGCCCGGGGCGGCAGCGTGCGCGGCACTGCGCTTGATCAGCTGCAGCACCGGTTGTGACAGCCCGGCCAGCCGTGCCGCCACGGCCAGCGCCTCGGTCTCGACCTGATCGTCGGGCACGATCCGGCTGACCAGCCCGGCGCGCTCGGCTTCCTCGGCCGTCACCATCCGGCCGGTCATCAGCCAGTCCATCGCCTTGGCCCGGCCGACCGCGGCGGCCAGCCGCTGGGTGCCGCCGGCCCCCGACATGGTGGCGAGCGTCACTTCCGGATGGCCGAAGCGGGCCGAGAGCCCGGCGACGACGATGTCGCACATCTCGACGATCTCGCAACCGCCGCCCAGCGCATAGCCGCAGACCGCGGCCACCACCGGCTTGCGGCAGGTGGCGAGTGCCCGGGCCGAGCCGATGAAGTCGGCGGTGACGACCTCGGCCAGCGTCAGGTCGCGCATTTCGGCGATATCGGCACCGGCGGCGAAGACCTTCGGCCCGCCGGTGACCAGGATGGCGCGCACGTCGTCGTCGCCCTCCGCGGCCAGGACGGCGGCATCGAGCGCATCGGTCATCGCCCGGTTCAGCGCGTTGCGCTGGGCCGGGCGATTCAGGGTGAGGATCAGGACGCCGTCGCGCCGCTCGGCCAGAACGGGCGGCGCCTCGGTCATTACGGCGCGGCCGAGCTGGTCCAGGCCTGGGCCTTGGCGTCCCAGCACATGCGCCGCTGCAACGGGATGGTCACCTTGGAGCCGGGCGCCGGTTCGATCAGCAGATCGCGGCAATAGCCGTCGGGGCGCTGCTCGGGCGGCGGTACGTCGGCCGGCAGGGTCGGGTTCAGCGGCTGGGCCTGCTGCTGCCGGCGCGCGACCGATGGGGC
>JAEYTW010000018.1 GCA_023433835.1 Pseudomonadota bacterium
CACAGGTCCAGATCAGGACCAGCACGGCCAGCGCCGCCAGCAGCCGGATCACGGCCGGAAAACTCAAGGCTTGGGCAGCAGCTTCAGCGGTGCGGCCGGTTGCTTAAGGTCGTCGAGGCTCTGGCCCGGCTTGGGGATCTCGATCCAGCGATGCACGCCCTTCTCGCATTCCTGCACGATCGGCCAGTAGAGCGTGGTGCCGGGCTCGTTGGGCAGGCGGACCTGCATGCGGAATTCGTCGAAGAACTGGTCGGGCAGATTGCCGCCGGTCCAGGTCACTTCGGAGACGCGCTCGGTGATCGTCTCGCCATGCGGCCCTTTCAGCGGCTCGGCCAGCTTTTCCTTGATCACGGCCAGGTCCCAGCCGGGCTTCGGCTGCGGCTTGGTGCCGAACACCCCGGCCGGAATGCGCACGCGCACCGCCAGGGTCGCGGTGCCCTCGCAGCCATGCGGCACCTTCACCGACACGACATGATAGGTACCGGCAACGGCCTGGGGCTCGGCCAGGGTCGAATGGGCCAGCGCCGGGGTTACGGCGCAGCAGGCCAGCGCCAGGGCGCCGGCAAAACGGAAGGTCGACATCTCGGAAGTCTCCATCAGACGGGAAAAACGGCAGGCGGTCGTCCGTCAGTTCCGTCCCGGGGGGCCCCTCGGGCTTTGCGTCCGATAGATCGCCGCCGTCGCGGGCGCCGGCGGCGCCGGGGCATCGGCGATGGCCAGGGCCACCACGACCGGCAGGGCCGCCGGCAGCGGCATGACCGCCACCCCGCCCCCGGCATGCAGGCACAGGGTGCAATCGTCGCCGCCGCGCGCCTGGGGCGCGGCCGGCGCGCCATCCTGGTCGACCTGGACGATCCTGACGCCGTAGGGCGTGCACAGCGCGATGGTTTCGCCGCCGGCCTCGGAAGCCGGCATCAGCCCGTGCGCCGACACCGTCGCCGACTGCAACAGCAGGGCAAGCAGCGCCAGCAGCATGGCAAGGCGGCGGTACAAGGGCATCCCCCGTCGAGGCAGTCTCCTCGCCTTGTCGGCCAAGAGATCGGTGCTTGTCAAGCCGCGGGCCACAGGGCTTGATGCGGCCATGCGCGCATTTGCCCTGATTTTCCTGCTGACCCTCACCGCCTGCACCGGCCGTCCCGACCTGCCGCCCCAGGCGCCGGGATCCCAGCCGGTCGGGTTCTGGCCCGGTTCGGGCGCCAGCGAACGGGTGGTGGGCGTCAAGGTCACGGCCGATGCCTGCCCGGGTCGCATCGATACCGCCACCTGCGCCATCGACAGCTTCGTCGCCTGCCTGGTGCGCCGGGACCAGGCCCTGTGCGACCTGGTCGCAAGCAACCCGGGCGATTATCCGATGGACCGCGGCTGGCCGCCGCGCAGCCCGGACCTGGTGCTGCGCTACCGCGTCGTCGGGCTGGCCAACGCGCCGTCGTCCGGCATGCAGACGCATAATTTCCAGGACTGGACGGTGCGCCAGCTCGACGTCTGGGCCGACCTGATAATCCGCCAATGCTATGAGCCCGATGCCGCCCTGGCCCAATGCGCCCCGGCCTTCGCCCAGGCGATGACGATCCAGCTGCGCCCCGGTCCCAGCGGATGGAAGGCGGTCGACTGGAGCCAGCCTGAGTGAACCCAGGCCCCCATCTGCGCCACCACGCCCGGTTCTACCTGACCGCGCTGCTGGGCGTGCTGGTGTGGTTCGCCGTCCCGGACCTCGACCCGGCCATCCGCTCGACGCTGGCCGGCGACGCGTTCTTCGCCACCTACCTGCTGGTCACCGGCATCCAGATCGCGCGCGCCACCACTGCCTCGATGCGTCGCCGCGCGTCCTACGAGGACGAGGGCGTGCTGGTGATCTTCCTGATGGCGGTGGCGGCCGTCGTGGTATCGGAACTGGCGATCTTCGACCTGATCCACAACGAGGGATTGCCGGTGCGGCTGCGGCTGGGCCTGGCCGTGGTCACCGTGCTGCTCGCCTGGCTGACGATGCATACGATCGCCGCGGTGCATTACGCCCACATCTACTACGCCCGGGCCAGCGACCCGCATGACGAGGATGGCGATGCCGGCGGGCTGATGTTTCCCGGCACGCCGGTGCCGGACTTCTCCGATTTCCTCTACTACGCCTTCGTCGTCGGCATGACCGCGCAGGTCTCCGACGTGCAGGTCAGCAACCGCCGCATGCGCCGGATCACGCTGGCGCACGGCGTGCTGTCGTTCCTGTTCAACACGGTGCTGCTGGCGCTGGCCGTCAACGTCGCGGCCAGCCAGGCCTGAAACGGCGCGGGATTCAAAGCCCCCGCGCCGGATCTGGCTTACTTCAGGCCGGCGCAGAAGCGCTGGATGCGCCTGCAGCTTTCGGTCAGCTGCGCGGTCGAGGTGGCGTAGGAAATACGGAAATACGGGCTGAGGCCGAAGGCCGCGCCGTGCACCACGGCGATCCCCTCCTCCTCCAGCAACGCCTCGACGAAATCGAGGTCCGACTTGATCTCGCGGCCGCCGGCCGAGGTCTTGCCGATGGTGCCGGCGCAGGACGGATAGACGTAGAACGCGCCTTCCGGCTTCGGACAGCGGATGCCCGCGGCATCGTTGAGCATCGCGACGACGAGGTCGCGGCGCGCCTTGAAGCTTTCGTTGTTCTTCGCGATGAAATCCTGCGGGCCGTTCAGCGCCTCGACCGCGGCGGCCTGGCTGATCGACGAGGGGTTGGAGGTCGACTGCGACTGCAGGTTGCCCATCGCCTTGATCAGCGCCTGAGGACCGGCGGCATAGCCGATGCGCCAGCCGGTCATGCAATAGGCCTTCGAGACGCCGTTCATCGTCAGCGTGCGGTCGTAGAGCCTGGGTTCGACCTGGGCCGGGGTGGCGAAGACGAAGTTGTCGTAGACCAGGTGCTCGTACATGTCGTCGGACAGGATCCAGACATGGGGATGGCGCAGCAGCACGTCGGTCAGCTGCTTCATCTCGTCGGCGTTGTAGGCCGCGCCGGACGGGTTCGACGGCGAATTGAGGATCAGCCACTTGGTCTTGGGCGTGATCGCGGCCTCGAGCGCCTCGGCCGTCAGCTTGAAGCCGTCGGCCGCCGTGGTCGCGACCGGCACCGGCGTGCCGCCGGCGAAATTGACGATGTCGGGATAGCTGACCCAGTACGGCGCCGGAATGATGACCTCGTCGCCTTCGTTCACCGTGGCGCACAGCGCGTTGAACAGCACCTGCTTGCCGCCGGTGCCGACCGTGATCTGCTGGGGGGTGTATTCCAGGCCGTTCTCGCGCTTGAACTTGGCCGCGATCGCCTGCTTCAGCGCCGGGGTGCCGTCGACGTCGGTGTAGCGCGTCTCCCCGCGGTCGATCGCCGCCTTGGCCGCGTTGCGGATGTTTTCCGGCGTGTCGAAATCGGGCTCGCCGGCGCCGAGGCTGATGATGTCGCGTCCCTCGGCCTTGAGGGCGCGGGCCTTGGCGGTGACGGCCAGCGTGGCGGACGGCTTGATGCGGCCGATCGCGGCGGAAAGAAACGACATTGCGCGGTCTTTCTGGGTTGGAAGAACGCGCGGGAAGCTACGATCATCCCTTCGGCGGTGCAAGGCGGGCCGCGGAAATCTTTTGCCTATTATTGCAGCGCAGCACCGACCCTGCCACAATGATGGGCAGAGAGGCATCGAATCCGGGGGATTACCATAATGAAAGCCTATCAGCTGACCGGCGCTGCGGTCGGCATCGTGCTTGCGCTCGCGGCGGCGCCCGCCATGGCGCAGACCAAGATCAAGTTCACGCTGGACTGGGTGTTCCAGGGTCCGACCTCGGCCTTCCTGGTGGCCGACCAGAAGGGGTACTACAAGGCCGAAGGGCTCGACGTGACGCTCGATTCCGGACAGGGGTCCGCCGGTGCCCTGCAGCGTGTCGCCACCGGCGCCTACGACATGGGTTTCGCCGACATCAACTCGCTGGTCGAGTTCAACGTCAAGAACCCGGCCCAGGCGGTCAAGGCCGTGATGATGGCCTATGACTTCCCGCCCTTCGGCGTCTACGCGCTGAAGAAGAGCGGCATCGCCAAGCCGACCGACATCAACGGCAAGAAGCTCGGCGCACCCGCCTTCGACGCCTCGTTCCGCCTGTTCCCGGCCTTCGCCAAGGCGACCGGCATCGACCTGGCGTCGGTGCAGCTGGTCAACATGGAGCCGCGCCTGCGCGAACAGAGCCTGATCCAGGGTTCGGTCGACGTCATCGCCGGCCACTATTTCTCGTCGTTCCTCGACTTGAAGGCCCGCGGCGTCGCCGGCGACGACATCGTCGTCATGCGCTATGCCGATGCCGGCATGGATTTCTACGGCAATGCGGTGATCGCCTCGCCGGCCCTGCTGCAGAAGCCCGAGGCGGTGAAGGGTTTCGTCAAGGCTACCATCAAGGCCTGGCAGGAAGTGGCCAAGACCCCGCAGGTCGGCATCGATGCCGCCAAGAAGCGCGACGGCCTGATCGACGAGAAGGTCGAGATGGAGCGGCTGATGATCTCGCTCGATACCAACGTGATCACGCCCTACGTTAAGCAAAACGGCATGGGCGGCGTCGACACCGCCCGCCTCGACCGCTCGCTGGTCGCGCTGACCGAAGCCTTCGCCCTGCCCACGACGCCGAAGGCGGCCGACGTCTTCACCGCCGAATTCCTGCCGCCGCAGGCCGAGCGGATGATCTCGAAGTAAGCGGAGCGGGCCGGTGGCGACACCGGCCCTTTTTCATTCCGCGGCCGCGCGGCGGCCCGCGAACATCGCCTCCATCTCGCGCCGGATACGCACCGCCTGCGATGCCTCATCGACCGCGACGTCGGCCCAGCGCACGACGCGGCCTTGCGGCACCGGATGGCGCAAGGTGACATGGTGGGCCAGCCCGATCGGCAGCGCGCCCTCGGCCAGCGACGCCGCCGCCGGCATCAGCCGGCCCCAGACCGTGTAGCCGCCCTCGCCGTCCAGCACCTCGCCGGCTTTCAGGTCGCGCTTGGCCACCGCCACGGCATCGCCGCGGAACCCGGTGGCCTGGCCCGTCGGCTCGCCGCGCAAGCCGGCCGAGGCGACGGAGATGCCGAGCTCCAGCCCGATCAGGTGATAGGGCTTGTAGAGCGCGCTGTAGCGCCCGGTGGGATCGGTGATCAGGCCGTATTCGGCAAAGCAGCGCGCGACATAATCCGACGGCGCCTCGAACACGACATAGACGCCCCAGCGCAGGTCGCGGAACACCGGGCGCCCGTCGCGCTCCAGCGACGAGACGACCTCGACCTGGCCGCCGCGGGGGCCGAGGATGCGGGCGAGGTCGTCGACGCCGCAGGGCGGGAAGGCCAGGCCGTCGGCCGCCGGCGACAGGCCGGTGGCGTTGGCCACCGCCGCCATCTCGATCGCCGATTTGGTGCCGTCGAGGAACGAGTTGAACATCTGCGGATTCATGCCGCCGGCCCTGGCCTGCTCCGCCGTCAGGCCGTAGTGCGACCACACGGTATCTGGTGTCGACTGGTGATAGGCCGGCAGGTACTTGGTGCCCTTGCCGGCCGCGACCACGTCGAAGCCGGCCGCCCGCGCCCAGTCGACCTGTTCGGCGATCAGGGCCGGCTGATCGCCGTAGGCCAGCGAATAGACCACGCCGGCGGCCCGCGCCCGCTCGGCCAGCAACGGGCCGGCCAGCACGTCGGCCTCGACATTGACCATGACGATGTGCTTGGCCGCAGCGATCGCGGCCAGCGCATGGCTGATGCCGGCGGCGGGGTGGCCGGTGGCGTCGATGACGACGTCCAGCGCGGGATGGCCGATCAGGGCCATCGCGTCCTCGCCGATCCAGGTCGTGCGGCGGTCGACCGCGTCACCGGGCGAGGTAGCGGCAAAGGCTTCGTCGGGCCAGCCGGTGCGGGCCAGCGCCTCGCGCGCCCGGGCCGGCGCCAGATCGGCGATACCCATCAGATGGATGCCCGGCGTGCGGCGGGCCTGGGCCAGGTACATCGTGCCGAACTTGCCGGCGCCGATCAGCCCGACGCGCAACGGCCGGCCGGCCGCCTCGCGGGCGGTGAGCAGACGGTGCAGGTTCATTGCCCAGCCCTCACGCCGCCAGCGAGCGCGCCAGGCAATCGTCGCCCAGCATCTCGATCGGGGTGAAGTCGCGGTTGGCGATCCAGGTCGGCCGCTTGAAGCGGCGGATCGCATTGTCGCAGCGGTTCAGCGACAGATAGAGGATCCAGCGCGACCACGGCGTCAGGTTCGAGCCGGAGGCATGAACGAGATTGCCGTGGAACAGCAGGATCGATCCCGGCGGCCCCTTCGGCGCGACGATGCCGCTTTCCTCGACCAGCCGGGTGATCGTCTCGTTGTCGGCGGTCCACAACGGATAGCTCGTCGTCGTCACGTCGTGGCCCGCGGCCAGCCGGCCCTGCCGATGGCTCCTGGGAATGAACATCAGCGGGCCGTTGAACTCGTTGGCTTCGGCCAGGAACAGGGCGATGTTCATCGCGCGCGGTGTCGGCATGTCGTCGTCATTGTACCAGGTGGCGTAATCCTGGTGCCATTGCCAGACCGCACCGTCGAAGGCTGCCTTGGCGTTGACCTTGAACTGATGCATGTAGAGCTGGTCGGCGCCGAGCAGCTGCATGCCCGGTTCGACCAGCCGGGGATGGCGGGCGACCTTGGCGAAGACCGGGTTCCAGGTCTGCACGTAGAAGGCCGAGCGCGGCGCGTCCGATCCCTTCTCGCGGATCACCTCGTCACGGTTCTGGGAAAATATGCCCGGCAGTTCCCCGGTCATCAGGCCGACTTCGTCGGCGGAGAACACATTGGGCAGGAACAGGAAACCTTGCTCGTCGAACTCCGCGATCTGCGCATCGGACAGCTTCATGGCGTCTTCCTCCTGGTGGATCGGGGCGCGGCCTCTGACGGGCCGCTTGGGGTTTCTGCCGCGACCATCGCCAGCAGGTTGGCGATGGCGGCATCGGCATGATGGCGGGCAAGGCGCTCGGCCTCGTCCGGATTGCCGGCGATGACGGCGTCGAGAATCGCCCGATGCTCGTCCCAGATGTCGTCGCGGGCGCGATAGCGGCTGATATAGCCGCCCATGACGCGCCGGATATGCTGCCAGTGCAGGCCCGCCGTCTCGGCGATCAGCGGGTTGCCTGAGAGATCGTAGAGCCAAAGGTGGAAGCGCATGTCGGCCTCGATCATGCGCGCGACCGAGCCGGAGGCGACCGCGTCCCGGCC
>JAEYTW010000047.1 GCA_023433835.1 Pseudomonadota bacterium
GGTCACGGTCGACGTGCCGCGGCCCGAGCGCAATGCGCCGGCGGCGGGCCCGCGGCTGGCCGCGCTGCGCGAGGAACTGTGGCAACTGATCCGCGACGAGGCCCGCGCCGCGGACCGCGAGGTCGACGATGCTGCCGCCTGAGGCCCGTGCCGTTCCGTTCCGCGGCGGCGGCTTCGCCCCCGGCGGCGGCCGCATCGCCCCGCTCGTCGCCTTCATCCTGATCATCGCGGCCTGGGAGGCCGCATCGCGCTCCGGCATCCTGCCGGCCCTGTTCCTGCCGGCGCCGAGCGCCGTGTTCATCGCGCTGAAGGACCTGGCCCAGGGCGGCCGGCTGATGGGGCATATCGGCGCCTCGCTCTATCGCATCTCCATCGGCTGGTCGATCGGGACCGTTGCCGGCCTGGTCGTCGGCGTGTCGATCGGCCTGTTCACGCTGGCCCGCGCCGTCGGCATCGCGCTGACCTCGGCGCTGTTCCCGATTCCCAAGATCTCGCTCTTGCCGCTGCTGATCCTGTGGTTCGGCATCGGCGAACCCTCCAAGATCGCCACCATCGCCTTCGGCGTCTTCTTCCCCACCGTGGTCTCGGCCTACGGCGCGGTCGACGCGGTGCCGAAGAACCTGATCCGCATGGGGCAGAGCTTCGGGCTGTCCACCGCCGCGATCGTCTGGAAGATCGTGCTGCCCGGCGCCCTGCCCGGCATCCTCTCCGGTTTCCGGATCTCGACCTCGATCGCCCTGATCCTGGTCGTCGCCGCCGAGATGATCGGCGCCGACAAGGGCATCGGCGCCTTCATCCTGGCCGCCGGCAACCTGATGCAGACCGACCAGTTGCTGGCCGGCGTCGTGCTGCTGTCGCTGCTCGGCCTTACCGTCGCCTTCGTGCTGGGCCGGATCGAAGCCTTCGCGCTGCGCTGGCGCTGATTTTTTTCGGCCCCCTGTCGGATCCGGGGCCGGCCCGCCGTCCTGTGAATGCCGATTGAGGAACGATCATGCTCTACGCCATTCTCTGCTACGACCGTGAAGACGTCATCGCCGGCTGGACGCAACAGCAGGAGGACGAAACCATGGCCCGCCTTGGCGTCGTCCAGGAAAGACTGGCCCGGCAGGGCAAGCTCGGCCCCGTCGCCCGCCTGCTGCCCACCACCGCGGCCACCACGCTGCGCAAGGGCGCGGAAACCATGGTGCTCGACGGTCCGTTCGCCGAAACCAAGGAACAGCTGCTCGGCTTCTACATCGTCGACGTCGCCTCGCTCGACGAGGCGGTCGAGATTTCGCGCGACCTGGCAAAGGCCAACAACCTCGCGGTCGGCTGCTACGAAATCCGGCCCCTGTCGGTCTTCCGGCCGGGAAGCCTGCCGGCCGGAACGCAACCGGCATGACCGACCTGGCCTGGATCGACGCGGCGCTGACCTCGGCCCGCCCCCAGGCGGTCGGCGCCCTGCTGCGCTATTTCCGCGACCTCGACATGGCCGAGGAAGCTTTCCAGAACGCCTGTCTGCGGGCGCTGAAATCCTGGCCGCAGAACGGCCCGCCGCGCGATCCCGCCGCCTGGCTGATCCTGGTCGGGCGCAATACCGGCATCGACGAGACGCGGCGGCGGGCCAGGCTTACGGCCCTGCCCGACGAAGACCAGATTTCCGACCTCGGCGATGCCGAGGATGCGGCGGCCGAGCGCCTCGACGGCGCCGAATATCGCGACGACATCCTGCGCCTCCTGTTCATTTGCTGCCACCCCGACCTGCCGCCGACCCAGCAGATCGCCCTGGCCCTGCGGATCGTCTCCGGCCTGTCGGTGCGCCAGATCGCCCGCGCCTTCCTGGTCGGCGACGCGGCGATGGAACAGCGCATCACCCGGGCCAAGGCGCGGATCGCCAAGGCCGACGTGGCCTTCGCCGCGCCCGGCGCGGTCGAGCGGGCCGAGCGCCTCTCAGCCGTCGCGGCGATGATCTACCTGATCTTCAACGAGGGGTATTCGGCAGGGGCCGGCGCGGTGAACGACGACCGTGGGGCCCTGTGCGACGAGGCGATCCGGCTGGCCCGCCTGCTGCTGCGCCTGTTCCAGGGCGAGCCGGAGATCATGGGACTGGCGGCCCTGATGCTGCTGCAGCATGCGCGTACGCCCTCGCGCTTCGACGCGACAGGCCAGGTGATCCTGCTGGAAGACCAGGACCGCGCGCTGTGGCATCAGCGGATGATCGCCGAGGGGCTGGCCTTGCTCGACAAGGCGATCCGCCATGGCCGGCGCGGCCCCTACCAGATCCAGGCCGCGATCGCGGCGCTGCATGCCCGCGCAGCCAGACCCGAAGATACCGACTGGGCGGGCATCGACCGGCTCTACGGCGCGCTGGAAGCCGTGCAGCCGTCGCCGGTGATCACGCTGAACCGGGCCGTGGCCGTCGCCAAGGTCGCGGGCGCGGATGCCGCCTTGGCCATGATCGAACCGCTGGCCGAGCGGCTGTCGGGCTATTTCCATTTCCACGGCCTGCGCGGCGGGCTCCTGCTGCAGCTGGGCCGGGGCCGCGAAGCGCGTGCCGCCTTCGACCGGGCAATCGCACTGGCCAACACGCCGGCCGAGGCGGCTCATATCCGCCAGCATCTCGACCGGCTGCAGGGCAGTTAGCGCCTGGCCCGATAGACCGTCGCGGCCTCGATCGGCTGGCCCAGCGCGTTGGCCGCGCCGTGGGCGCCCGCCCCGGCGCCCCCCCGGGGCGCCCAACGCGCTGGGCCAGCCGATCGAGGCCGCGACGGTCTATCGGGCCAGGCGCTAACTGCCCTGCAGCCGGTCGAGATGCTGGCGGATATGAGCCGCCTCGGCCGG
>JAEYTW010000087.1 GCA_023433835.1 Pseudomonadota bacterium
AGCTTGCCGCGTCGGTCGCGGCGTTCGCGGCCTGGCGCGAGGTGCCGGCGCCCCGCCGCGGCGAACTCGTCCGCCGGCTGGGCGAGCGGCTGCGCGCGGCCAAGGAGGCGCTGGGCGCCCTCGTCACCCTCGAAGCCGGCAAGATCGTGCAGGAAGGCCTCGGCGAAGTGCAGGAGATGATCGACATCTGCGACTTCGCCGTCGGCCTCTCCCGCCAGCTCTACGGCCTGACCATCGCCTCGGAGCGCCCTGGCCACGCGATGCGCGAGACCTGGCTGCCGCTCGGCCCCGTCGCGGTCATCACCGCCTTCAACTTCCCCGTCGCGGTCTGGTCGTGGAATGCGGCCCTGGCGCTGGTCTGCGGCGATTCGGTGATCTGGAAGCCGTCGGAGAAGACGCCCCTGACCGCGCTGGCCGTGCAGGCCCTGTTCGAACAGGTGGCGGCCGACTTCCCCGAGGCGCCGAAGGGGCTTTGCAGCCTCGTCATCGGCGATGCCGCGATCGGCGCCCAGCTGGCGCGCGACGAGCGGATCCCGCTGGTCTCGGCCACCGGCTCGACCCGCATGGGCCGCGCCGTGGCCCCGATCGTGGCCGAGCGTTTCGGCCGCAGCCTGCTGGAGCTCGGCGGCAACAACGCGATGATCGTGACGCCCTCGGCCGACATGGAACTGGCCGTGCGTGCGATCCTGTTCGCCGCCGTCGGCACCGCCGGCCAGCGCTGCACCACCCTGCGCCGGCTGATCGTGCACAAGGATGTCCGCGACCGGCTGGTCCCGGCGCTGAAGGCCGCCTATGGCAAGGTCAAGATCGGCGATCCGCGCGAGGCCGGCACGCTGCTGGGCCCGCTGATCGACGGCCGCTCGTTCGAGGCGATGGCCGCGGCGCTCGACAAGGCGCGGGCCGCCGGCGGTACGGTGACGGGCGGCGAGCGCGTGCTGGCCGACAAGCACAAGGACGCGTTCTACGTCACCCCTGCGCTGGTCGAGATGCCGGCCCAGGCCGAGGTGGTGAAGACCGAGACCTTCGCGCCGATCCTCTACGTCATGACCTACGAGAAGTTCGAGGACGCGATCGCGCTGCATAATGGCGTGCCGCAGGGCCTGTCGTCGTCGATCTTCACGATGAACCTCAAGGAGGCCGAGCGCTTCACCGCCGCGGCCGGGTCTGACTGCGGCATCGCCAACGTCAATATCGGGCCATCAGGCGCCGAGATCGGCGGGGCGTTCGGCGGCGAGAAGGAAACCGGCGGCGGCCGCGAATCCGGCTCGGACGCCTGGCGCGCCTACATGCGCCGCCAGACCTCGACGGTGAACTACTCCGACGCCCTGCCGCTGGCCCAGGGCGTGGTGTTCGACATCGGCTGACGACTTGATGCGCTGAAAAGGCGGAGCGTCATCCCGGCGAAAGCCGGGATCCAGGGCAAGGGGCATCGCAAACTGCGCCGCGCTTTCCCTGGATTCCGGCTCTCCGCTACGCTACGGCCGGAATGACGGCGATAAGGGGCAGGAGATGACGATGCGCGCGTACCCGAAGGCCCGGCCGGGCGTCCAGACGCTCGATGCCTCGCGCATCCGCGAGGTCGCCAATGCCGCGATGGGCCGGCCCGACGTGCTGCCCTTCTGGTTCGGTGAATCCGACCAGGCGACGCCCGCCTATATCCGCCGGGCGGCGATGGCCTCGCTCGAGCGTGGCGAGACGTTCTACACGCCCAACCTTGGCCGCACCGACCTGCGCGCGGCCATCGCGGCGTACCTGACCCGGCTGCACGGGAAACCGTTCGACGCCGAGCGCATCGGCGTCACCGGCTCGGGCGTTTCCGCCCTGATGCTGGCGGCGCAACTGATCGTCGAGCCGGGCGACCGGGTGGTGGCGGTGACGCCGCTGTGGCCGAACCTGGTCGAGATCCCGCGCATTCTCGGCGGCACGGTCGAGCGCGTGCCGCTGGTGGTGCGCGAGGGCCGCTGGCGCCTCGACCTCGACCGGCTGCTGGCGGTGCTGACGCCCGGCACCCGCGCGCTCCTGCTGAACTCGCCGAACAACCCGACCGGCTGGACCATCGACGCCGACGAGCAGCGCATCGTGCAGGACCATTGCCGGCGGCACGGCATCTGGATCGTCGCCGACGACGTCTACGAGCGGCTGGTCTATCGCGACGGCCTCGCCTCGGCCCCGTCCTTCCTGAAGACGGCCGAACCGGAAGACCTGATCATCGGCGTCAACTCGTTCTCCAAGGCCTGGGTGATGACCGGCTGGCGCATCGGCTGGCTGGTGGTGCCGCCGGGCCTCGGCGCCGACCTGGCCAAGCTGATCGAATACAACACCTCCTGCGTGCCCGATTTCGTCCAGCAGGGGGCCGTCGTGGCGCTGGCCGAGGGCGAACCGCACGTGGCGGCCCTGCGCGCCGACCTGATGGCCAAGCGCGATCGCCTGGCAGCCGCCTTGCGCGGCCTGCCGGGGGTCGACCTGCCGGTGGCCGACGGCGCGATGTATGCCTTCTTCCGGGTCGAAGGCCAGGGCGATTCGGTCGCGCTGGCCAAGCGGCTGGTGGCCGAAGCGGGCCTCGGCCTCGCCCCCGGCCGGGCCTTCGGCACGGAGGGCGAGGGGTGGCTGCGCTGGTGCTATGCCGCCGATGCGGCAAAGCTCGACGACGGCATCGCGCGCTTTATCCGCGCAGTAGCTTGAGGGCGGCGGGGGCGACCTGATCGCCCCATTCCTGGACGAAGTGGCCGGCATGGGCGAATTCGAGCGGGGCGGGGCAAGCGCGGACGTGGCGGTGCAGCGCGTGCATCGCCGGCCCGCCCAGCACCGGATCGGCCATGCCGATCGCCATCACGGCGCGGCCCTGCCAGTCGTTCTCCCAGAAGCTTCGCGCGGCCCGGCCGATCTCGGCCCCCGGGCTGTCGGGGAATTCCGGCACCAGGTTGGGAAAGCGGCGCACGCCGCCCTTGTAGGTCGCATCCGGGTAGGGCGCGTCATAGGCGGCGGCTTCCTCAGGCGTCAGATGCGGGCAGCTGCGCTTGAGCAGTTTGCCGACCGCCATGTCCGCCTGCGTCGCATTCCACGCGCGCCAGTCGAGGAAGCCCTTGGTCAGCGGCACGTCGCCGGTGGGCAGCACGGTGTTCATGATGATGGCGCCGACATAGCGCTCGGGCGTCGCCAGCGGCAGGGTCAGGCCGAGCAGCCCGCCCCAGTCCTGCACCACCAGCGTGACGTCGCTGAGCGACAGCGCCGCGACGAAGGCGAGCAGGCTGCGCCGGTGGAAGTCGAAGGTATAGGTCGCATCGTCGGCCGGCTTGTCGGAGCGGCCGAAGCCGAACAGGTCGGGGGCGACGACCCGCGCGCCGGTCTCGAGGAAATGGGGGATCATCCGCCGGTAGAGATAGCTCCAGGTCGGCTGGCCGTGCAGGCAGAGGAAGACCGGCCCGCCTTTCGGCCCCTCGTCGACATAGGCCATGCGCAGCCCGGCGAAACCGTCGAGATCCTCGATGTAATGCGGCGCCCAGGGAAAGCCCGGCAGGTCGGCAAAGCGCGTCTCGGGCGTGCGCAGAATCTGGTTCATTCGGCTCCTCCACTTGCCGCGGGCCGTCCCGCGGGCCATTGTTGCGGGCCAGAATAGACGCTGCGCGGCGCCGCCGAAATCCCAGGCTCATGAAACATCCTGCAACCCGGTTTTCCCGTCTCGGCGCCGGCGTGGCCGCGATCCTGCTGGCCCTCTGCACCGGCGCGATAGCCGACGAAGACGCGACCGTCATCGATCATGTCACCGTCCTCGACGGTCGCGGCGGCCCCGCTTTGGCGGATGCCCGCGTGGTGGTGCGCGGCGATCGTATCGTCGAGCTGGGGCCAGCCCCGGCCACCCCGCCCGACGGCGGCCGGGTCGTCGACGGCCGGGGCCGGTTCCTGCTGCCCGGTTTCATCGACATGCATGCCCATCTGCTATTTCCGCGCTGCGCGCCGGGCGATGCCACGCCGCGCTTCGACCGGGCATTGTCGGAAAAGGCGATGTCGCGGCTGGTCGATTTCGGCATCACCACCGTACGCAGCCCGGCCACCCCGACGGTCGCGGGGCTGGCGCTGCGCGACGACCTCAATGCCGGCCGTGTCCGCGGGCCGCAGGCGCTGGCGTCGGCCGAGCTGATCAACGATCCCGACCTGACCGACGACCAGTTGCGCCGGATCGTGCGGGATGCCCTGCCGTACCGGCCCGACTACGTCAAGGTCTACGCCCGGCTGCGGCCGGCCCAGGTCGCGACGGTCATCGACGAGGCCCACCGCCACGGCATTCCCGTCATCGGCCATCTGCAGCGCACGACCTGGGCGGAAGGGGTGGCGCTGGGCATCGATCATCTGGCGCACAGCGTGGACTGGTCGGCCGCCAGCCTGCCGGCCGAGCGCCGTGCCGCCTATGTGGCGGCGGCGAAGACACGGCGCGGCTTCCGCCCGCGGATCGACTGGCTGGAAGCCTTCGACCCCGACGGCCCCGATCAGCGGCAGCTCATTGCCGAGCTGGCCCGCCGGCGCATTTCGGTCGACGTGACGCTGATCGCCTATGACGGCAAGTTCTCAAGCCCGGACGATGGCCGATATCGCCGCAATCCGTTCCTGGCCTCCTTCCCCGAACTGCACGACGATTGGGAGCGCTGTGCCGAGGCGACGGCGGACTGGACCGCGGATGACTATCGGCGCTGGCAGGCGGCGCGGCCCAAGCTGCTCGCCTGGGTCAGGCGGATGGCCGAGGGCGGCGTGCTGCTGGTGGCCGGGACCGACCTGACGAACGAATGGGTCACCCCCGGCGACGGCCTGCACCAGGAATTCGAACTGCTGGCCGAAGCCGGGCTGACGCCCGACCGGATCCTGCGCATGACCGGCGCGGACGCGGCGGCCGCCCTGGCACGCG
>JAEYTW010000141.1 GCA_023433835.1 Pseudomonadota bacterium
GCTGGCGACATAGCCGCCGGCCGGCAGCCGCGCGGCCGCCATTTCCTGGCGCGCCGTCGCCTCGCGCCGCAAGGCGTCGAGCATCAGCGCCGCCGTGCCGTCACCGATCCAGCGGGTTGCCAGCCGCGCCGTGAGCGGCGCCGGCATCAGGGCGGTGGCGCGCAAGGCCTGCGCCAGCCGCACGGCCTGGCGCGCTTCCGGCACCACCAGATAGGCAAGGCGCAGCGCCGGACTCAGGCATTTCGACAGCCCCGCCACGTGATAAACCAGATCGGGCGCGAGCGCGGCCAGGGGCGGCGGGCCATCGCCCAGCAGCGGGCCGTAGATATCGTCCTCGACGATGGCGACGCCATGGCGGCGGGCAACCGCCACCAGCGCCTCGCGCCGTGCCCGCGGCATCGTCGCCGTGGTCGGATTGTGCAGCGTGGGCGTGCAGTAGAGCAGCCTGGGCATCTGCGTCGCGCAGATATCGGCGAAGGCATCGGGGTCGATGCCGTCACGATCGATCGCCACGCCCTTGAGCCGCAGCCCGAACTGCCCCGCCGCGGCGACGATGCCGGGATAGGTCAGGTCCTCGGCACAGATCAGGTCGCCAGGCCGGGTCAAGGTGGTCAGCAGCGCGGTCAGCGCGCCCTGAACGCCCGGGCAGACCACCACCCGCTCGGCCGTGACGCCCGGTAACCGGCCAGCGAGCCAGCGCAACCCAGCGGCGCGATCGGCCTCGGCCTCCGCCACGCCGGGATAGCGCATCCAGCCGAGGGCTGAGGGTGCGAGATCGAGACGCTCGAACAGCGCCGGGTCATCGGGCGGTGGCGGCTGGTTCATCGTCATGTCGACATGCAGCGCGGCGGCCGTCCGCGGTGCGGCCGGCACGGCGTCGCCACGGACGAAGGTGCCCTGCCCGACCCGCGCCTCGACCAGGTTGCGCCGCCGCGCCTCGCCATAGGCCCGCGTCACCGTGGTGTGATCAAGGCCTAGCCGGTCGGCCAACAGGCGCTGCGGCGGCAGCCGGTCGCCGGCACGCAGCCGCCCGGCAGCAATATCGGCCGCGATCGCCGCGGCGATCGCCAGGTAGACCGGCCCCATCTCGGCAGAAATCACCGGTAGCCACATCCATGCATCTCCGTGCTATCGCTGGCACTATACATGCAATTTGCCCGGAATGCTGCGCGTCAAATTGTCTGCGATGCGACATCTCGCCACTTGCCAATCGGCGGAAAACGACCAAAATCACCCGCATGCACATTGCACGGATGCGCCGGCAATATTGCATGGATAGGAAGAGTGCCATGAACACCACCCCGACCGTCGCCCCGAAGACCGCTCCCGAACGGGGCCATGCGCTGATCGACCATCTGTTCGTCCTGCTCGCGACCGCGGTCGTGCTGGGGGGCTTGGGCTTTGCCGCCTATTTCGCGCTCAGCATCAACCAGTCGATGGAAGGCGACCAGATCACGGTCTCCGGCCACGGCGACGTCGCCACCATCCTCGGCATCATTCTGAGCCTGGCGCTCGGCATCCTGCTGACTGCCATCTTCGTCCGCGGCCGCAAGCGCGAGGCGGAAGAGGACGCCCGCCGGCGGCGCTGACCTGCTAGACCGACAACCCCGCGTAGGTCCCCGGCGTGATTCCGTACGTCCGCTTGAACAGGCGGCACAGCTGACTCTGGTCGTAGAAGCCGGCGGCGAGGGCCGCTTCGGCCAGGCGATGGCCTGAGGCCAGCATCTGCTTGGCGGCGATCAGCCGGCACTGGTTCAGATAGGCATGCGGCGGCAGGCCGAATTCGCGGCGGAAGCTGCGGATCAGGTGGAAACGGCTCAAGCCCACCAGTTCGGCCAATTCGCCGATATTGATGTCGCGGTCGAAATTCGCGGCGATGTAATCCCGTACCCGCGTCATCTTGCGGGGCTCCCTGCCCGGCTTCGGCGGCTCATGCCACTCGCCGTAGCGCCTGATCATCGCGCCCATCGCCTCCCACCAGGCTGTCTGGCGCGCGGCGAGGTCCTGGCCATCGGCGGCTTGCGCATGGGCGGCGAGCAGCCGGCCGGCCAGTTCCGGATCGTGATACAGCCCCTGGCGGACCATCAGCCCGCGCTGGCCGAAGGCATCGCCCAGCGCGGCCCGTGCCGGTTCGTCGAGGTAGATCGAGCGGTAGTGCCAATGCGCCCCCTGCTCGACGGTGCCGCCATGAAAATCGCCGGGCCGGCTGACCCAGATGGTGCCGGGGCCGGAACGCTCGGGCCCCAGCCGGCTGCGGCATTCGGCGCCGCCGTCCTCGGTCACCGCGATGACCAGTTCGTCATGCACGTGATGGTCGAATTCATGGCCGCCATAGCGGGCGAGCGCCAGGCACGCGCCGGACAGCGCGGCGTCGCGGCGATAGGTCAGCGGTGAAGCGGATGCGGAACGAGCCATGATCCGCATTTTCGCAAATTCGGCGGGCCGGGCGTATTGGCAAAAATTGCGCAAGCGCACTCCCCGCCAATATTGCCGGGCGCCACCATCCTAGTCTCGCCGCCATCCACAGCTGCAATGGGATGGAAGGCATCATGGATCTGGGTATTTCCGGGCGGCGCGCCCGGGTTTGCGGCGCCGCGCGGGGGTTGGGTTTCGCCTGCGCCGCGGCGCTGGCGGCGGAAGGCGTCGCGAGCACCCTGGTCGCGCGGGACGCGGCCGCGC
>JAEYTW010000799.1 GCA_023433835.1 Pseudomonadota bacterium
CTTCCACGCGGCGGCGGCCAGGGCGCCGCCGACGCTGATCCGCCGGGCGCCGAGGCGCGCGACGTCGGCGACGGCCAGGCCCGGCCCGCCGATCAGCACGTTGACCGGCTTGGGCGCCACCGCCTCGACGACCCGGCCCAGCGCGTCGAGATCGAGAATGCCGGGCGCATAGAGGCAGTCGGCCCCGGCATCGGCATAGGCGCGCAGACGGTCGATGGTTTCGCCGAGGTCGGGGCGGCCGACCAGAAATCCTTCCGAGCGCCCGATCAGCATGACGTCCTGGCCCGAGCGGTCGATGGCGCCGCGGGCGGCGCGCAGCCGTTCCACGGCGACGGCGCGGGGATAGAGCTCATGCCCCATGTTGTCCTCGATCGACAGCCCGGCGACGCCGGTACCGATCGCCAGCCCGACATTGACGGCGACGCCGGCCGCATCGTCGGCATAACCCGCCTCGAAATCGGCATTCACCGGCAGGCTGGTCGCCGCGCAGATCCGGCGCAGATGGACCAGCACATCGTCACGGCCGACCTCGCCGTCGCGGCATCCCATCGACCAGGCGAGGCCCGAACTCGTCGTCGCCACCGCCTTGAAGCCGCGGGCCTCGAGCCGGCGCAGGCTGCCGATATCCCAGGGATTGGGCATGATGAAGCAGCCCTCGCGATGCAGGGCGCGGAAGGCGGCGCGCTTGGCCGCGGTCTCGATCGGCATGGTCCCGTTCCTCTTTTGCGTCCGGCGCCAGGATCGCAACCCCGGCGCCGGCCGGCAAAAGAGAACGCTTCGGCCCAGGCCGAAGGATATTCACGCCGCCAGGCGTTCCAGCGCGGCGAGCAGGATGCAGGTCGCGATCACCTCGGCCGCCGCGCGCACGTCGGCCAGCGCGGGAAAGGTCGGGGCCAGCCGCAACGAGCGGTCGAAGGGGTCGCGGCCATGCGGCCAGGTGGCCCCGGCCGGGGTCATGGCGACGCCGGCCTCGCGGGCCAGCTGGACGACGCGGGCGGCGGTGCCGTCCATCACGTCGATCGAGATGAAATAGCCGCCCGCCGGCCGGATCCAGCGGCCGATGCCGGTGCCATCAAGCTTGTCGTCGAGGGCTTGCAGCATCGCGTCGAACTTCGGCGCCAGCAGCGCGCGATGGCCGTCCATGTGGCGGGCAAGGCCCTCGGCATCCTTCAGGAAACGGACATGACGGATCTGGTTCAGCTTGTCCGGCCCGACCGTGCGCTTGGCGACGCGGGCGAGGTACCAGCGCACGTTCTCCGGCGACGACGCGAACAGGGCGAGCCCGGCGCCGGCCAGCGTGACCTTGGAGGTCGAGGCGAAGATGAAGGCGCGGTCGGGGTGGCCGGCCGCGGCGCTCAGGGCCAGGATATCGGCGATCTCGCGCCGCTCGGCCGTCAGGTGATGGACGGCATAGGCATTGTCCCAGAACAGGCGGAAATCGGGCGCGCCCGTCTTCATCGCCGCCAGCCGCCCGACCACCGCGTCGGCATAGACCGCCGCCGTCGGGTTCGAGTATTTCGGCACGCACCACATGCCCTTGACCGCCGGGTCGGCCGCGAGCCGCTCGACCTCGTCCATGTCGGGGCCGTCATCGGTCATCGCCACCGGCAGCATGCGGATGCCGAATTCCTCGCAGATCGCGAAATGGCGGTCGTAGCCCGGTACCGGGCAGATGAAGGCCGGCGCCTCTTCCTTCGACCACGGCCGCTCGGAACCGGGCACGCCCTTCAGCATCGCCCAGACGACGCAGTCATGCATCAGGGCCAGGCTCGAATTCTCGCCGATCACGATCTGCTCGGGCGGCGCGCCGACCATGCCGGAGAACAGCGCGCGCGCCTCGGCGATGCCTTGCGTGCCGCCATAGTTGCGCCCGTCCTCGCCGGCCGCCGTGAAGTAGTCGCCGTTGCCCGGCAGCTTCAACAGGTCGGCCGACAGGTCGAGCTGGTCGGCCGCCGGCTTGCCCCGGGTCATGTCGAGCTTGAGGCCGCGGGCCTGCAGGGTGGCGTAGTCGCGGGCCACCGCATCGCGGCGCTGGCTGAGATCGGCGGGGCTCATGTCGGAAAGGGCGGGCATTTGTCGGATCCTGGCGGAAAAGAGCGGCGCGCAGCCAAGCAACAGCCGGCCAGCCCTGTCAATCCGGACATTGTGCTGCGACAATGCGGCCAATCAGGACAATCCAGGGACGGTCATGACCGATTTTCCGCTCTATCCCGACATCGCGGCCAACGCCCATGGCCATCTCGATGTCGGCGACGGCCACCGGCTCTACTGGGAGGAAAGCGGCAACCCGCAGGGCTCGCCGGTCGTCTTCCTGCATGGCGGTCCGGGTACCGGCACCAAGCCGGTGCATCGGCGCTTCTTCGATCCCGCCCACTACCGCATCGTCCTGCTCGACCAGCGCGGCTCGGGGCAATCGACGCCGCTCGGCGCCGTCGAGGCGAACACGACGGCCCATCTGATCGCCGACCTGGAGCGGCTGCGCCGTTTCCTCGATATCGGGTCCTGGCATGTCTTCGGCGGATCCTGGGGCTCGACCCTGGCGCTGGCCTACGCGCAGGCCCATCCGGAAGCGGTGAGGTCGCTGACCCTGCGCGGCATCTTCCTGTTCCGCCAGCGCGAGATCGACTGGTATTTCCGCGAGCTGCGCCAGTTTCTGCCGGAAGCCTGGCGCGCCTTCGCCGGCCATCTGCCGCCCGAGGATCGCCACGACGTGCTGGCCGGCTACGCCAAGCTCGTCATGAACCCCGACCCGGCGGTGCATCTGCCGGCCGCGCGGGCCTGGGGCGCCTATGAGGGCGGCGGGGCGACCCTGCTGCCCAGCCCCGACACGGTCGCCGGGCTGACCGACGACGTCACCGCGCTCGGTCTCGCCCGCATGAACGTCCATTACATGTCGCACAACGGCTTCTTCCCCGAGGGCGCGCTGCTCGACGATATCGGCCGCATCCGCCACATCCCCGGCGTCATCGTGCAGGGCCGCTACGACCTGATCTGCCCGATCGCCTCGGCCGACGATCTCGCCCGGGCCTGGCCCGAGGCGCGCTACGTCATCGTGCCCGATGCCGGCCATTCGGCCTTCGAGCCGGGTATCCGTGCGGCCCTGGTCGAGGCGATGGACCGCTTCCGCGCGCTGGGCTGAACGCTCAGAGGGTCAGGCGATAGCGCACGAAATCGTCGGCCGCGACGAACTCATCGTAGAGCCGGCGGGCCGGGTTGTCCCGGCGGGTATGCCAGTAGAGCGTGCCCCAGCCGCGCGCCCGGCCGAGATCGACCAGATCCTGGATCAGGCGGCGGCCCAACCCTGCGCCCCGCCGGTCCGGCTCGACGAACAGGTCTTCCAGATAGCAGACCGGTTCCGTCGACCACGTGCCCTCGTGCAGCACGCAGACGCCGAAGCCCGCGACCGCGCCGTCGACTTCGGCCAGGCGGCAAAACAGGCTTGAGGCGGGATCGAGGATGCGGGCCCAGGTGCGGGCGGTGACCGCGGGCGGCACGCTCGCCTCGTAGAAGGCGTTGTAGCCGGCCCAGAGGCCGCGCCAGGCCGCCTCGTCGCGGCCCTCGGCATCGCGCAGGATGATCGCCATTCCCCCTCCCCGAATTCCGCGGCAACAACCGGAGTGTCGTGGCCCCGCGCGGTGCTTATATCACCGGCGGACACGCGTTGAAGGAGGTGAGCGATGGAACGCATCGATCGGTACGACTGGCAGGCGGTGACGGCCGAACTGGATGCCGGCGGCGCGGCCGTGCTGCCGGGGCTGTTGATGCCGGAAGAGGCGCGGGAACTGGCCGCGACCTATGCCGACGAGGCGCCGTTCCGGTCGACCGTGCATATGGCCCGCCATGGCTTCGGCCGCGGACAGTACCGCTATTTCCGCTATCCGCTGCCGCCGCTGATCGCCGGGCTGCGCATGGGCCTCTATCCCCGGCTGGTGCCGATCGCCAACGGCTGGAACGCGCGGATGGACATCGCGCGGCGCTATCCGGCCGAGCATGGCGACTTCATCGCCGAATGCCACGCGGCGGGCCAGACGCGGCCGACGCCGCTGCTGCTGCAATACGGTCCCGGCGACTACAACTGCCTGCACCAGGATCTCTACGGCGATCTCGCCTTCCCGCTGCAGGTCGCGATCCTGTTGTCGGAACCGGGCCGCGACTTCACGGGGGGCGAATTCGTGCTGACCGAACAGCGCCCGCGGATGCAGAGCCGGCCGGAAGTCGTGCCGCTGGCCCAGGGCGATGCCGTGGTCTTCGCCGTGCATCACCGCCCCGTCGCCGGCACCCGCGGCAGCTACCGCGTCAACCTGCGCCACGGCGTGTCGCGCATCCGCCGGGGATCGCGCCACACCGTCGGCATCATCTTCCACGACGCCACCTGAAGGAGGAGGACGCCATGAGCGGGACCATCACCTATGGCTGGGGCCAGTCCAGCCTCGGCACCTTCCTGGCCGCCGCCTCCGCCACAGGCCTGGTCGCCGTCGACTTCGCCGACGAGCGCGGCATCGCGCGCGCCAGACTGGCCGAAGGCTTCGCCGGCATGACGCTCATCGAGGACCAGACGGCCATGGCCGCCGTTCTCGAGCGGCTGGCGGCCGTCATCGACCGCCCGGGCGGGGCGTCGGATCTGGCGCTCGACCCGCGCGGTTCGGCCGCCGAGCGGCGGGTCTGGGACGCGCTGTGCCGCATCCCCGCGGGATCGACCACCACCTACGGCGCGATCGCGGCGACGCTGGGCGCGCCGTTCGACGCGCGTGAGGTGGCGGCGGCCTGCGCGGCCAACCGCATCGCCGTCCTCATCCCCTGCCATCGGGTGGTGAAGAAGGATGGCGGCCTTTCGGGCTATCGCTGGGGCTATCGGCGCAAGCGCGCGCTGATCGACCGCGAGGCTCAGGCCGTGCCCTTCGCGCTGGCCTGACCTCAATAGCCGGCGCGGTCGGCGCGCGCGGCGACCGCCATCAGGTCGGCCGAGGGCGGTTCGCCGGTGAGCCGCTGGCGCCTGAAGGCCACGAAAATCTGCGCGCCGCCTACGAGCGGCATCCAAGGATCCCGATCCCCTCGGCCGCGCCAAAATGCGATGCGGCGATTGCCCAGAACCGGGGCAAGTCGTTAAGCGATATCCCCGGAGTGCACGTTCTAGCCAGGCAACAATCTTTGTACTACAACCACGTAGTACGGAGAGAAACGCTTTGGCCATACCGGTAACCTCGGTCCGCAGCCTACCCGAACACGCCTCGCTGATCCGCCGCGTGGCCGCGAGGTTGCGTGACGATCCGCTGCTCGAGGCCCGGATCGAAGCCGTACTCAACGGTGAAGTCGCGGAGAACGGTACTGCCGGACTGCACAACTACGGCCCGTTCGGCACCGAGCAGCGAGCGCTGGCCGTGCTGCGCGACCGGCTGGTCGCGGCCCTCGATCCCGCGGCGATCTATCTGTTCGGCTCGCGCGGCCGGGGCGAGGGTCGGCCGGACAGCGATTTCGACCTGCTGCTGGTGCTGCCCGATGCGGCCGGCGAGGCCGCGCTCGATTCCCGCCGGGCTTATGCACCGCTTCTGGGGCTCGGTATCGGTGCCGACGTCGTTCCCTGCCTGGCCGGCGATATCGAGGCCGAAAAGGATACGCCGGGCACGCTGATCCACAACGCGGTCCGCGGCCGGCTGATCTATCGGCGCGATCCATGAGCGAGCGCACTGCCGCCTTTCTCCGCCTGGCGCGCGAGGAACTCGGCGCAGCGTCGGCCCTGATCGATGGCTTCCCCCGCCAGGCGGCCTATCAGCTGCAGCAGGCCGCCGAGAAGATCGCCCGGGCGATCCTGGCCCATGAGGGCATCGCCTACGGTACCAGCCACCATCTCGGCCAGATGGCCGCGGCGTTGCCGGCCGCGCATGACTGGCGGCCGCGCCTGATGACGCTGGATCATCTTTCCCCGGCCGCAACGGCCTATCGCTATCCGTCACCGCGCGGGCGTCTGGCCCCGCCACCGACGGTGGATGAATTGCGGGCGGACGAAGCGCGCCTGCGACTGCTGCTGGCCGCGGCCGCCGCCGCCGG
>JAEYTW010000175.1 GCA_023433835.1 Pseudomonadota bacterium
GTCGCGACGCGGGCCGCGGCCGCGCTGGGTGCCGCAGGCGGCGGAAGCCGCGGCGCTGGCGGCCTTGGCCATCGCCCTTGCAACGCTGGTCCTGCTGAGGCTCGACGGGCCGTCGACCGGCAGCCTGGTCGAACGGGCGGGCGTCGGGCTTGCGGCGCGGATCGACGCCGTCAGCGTCACGATGCTGCTGCTGGTCAGCTTCGTCGGCTGGATCGTCGTGCGCTACACCCGGCGCTATCTCGACGGCGAGCCGCGGCAGGGCGCGTTCACCGCCTGGCTCTGCACGGTGATCGCCGCGATCCTGCTGGCGGTCCAGGCCGGCAATCTCGCCCAGCTCGCCGCCGGCTGGATCGTGGCCAGCCTGTGCCTCGACCGGCTCCTGGTGTTCTATGCCGAGCGGGCGGCGGCGCGGCGGGCGGCCCGCAAGAAACGCCTGTTCTCGACGCTCGCCGCCGTGGCGCTGCTCGCCGCGACGGCCTTGCTCGCCATCGTGTTCGGCACGACCGACATCGCCGCGATCAATGCGGCGGCGCGCGCCGGCGACGTGCCCGCCATGGGCCTCGTCGCGGCCGGCCTGCTGGCGGTCGCCGCCCTGCTGAAGTCGGCGCAGTTTCCGACCCATGGCTGGCTCACGGAAGTCATGGAGGCACCGACGCCGGTCTCGGCGCTGCTGCATGCCGGCGTCATCAACGCCGGCGGCTTCCTCCTGATCCGCTGCGCCGACCTGATGCTGGCCGCGCCCGGCATCCTGGCCGTGCTGGCGATCGTCGGCGGCCTGACCGCGCTGTTCGGCGCCGTCGTCATGCTCACCCAGCCGGCGATCAAGACGGCCCTGGCCTGGTCGACCGTGGCGCAGATGGGCTTCATGATCCTGCAATGCGGTCTGGCGCTGTTTCCGCTGGCGTTGCTGCATATCGTGGCCCATTCGCTCTACAAGGCCCATGCCTTCCTGGCATCGGGCCAGGCGGTCGAGCAGGTCGCGGCGATCCGGCGGCCCGGCCCGGTGGCGATCCCGGACGCGTCGGCCGTCGGCCGGGCTTTCCTTGCCGCGCTGGCCATCTATGCCGGTATCGGCACCGCCTTCGGCATGATGTTCGGCTTCGGCCACAAATCGCCGCAGGCCCTCGCCCTCGGCGCGATCCTGGTCTTCGGCGTGGCCTATCTGCTGGCCCAGGGCCTGGCCGATGCCGCGCCGCGGGCGCTGACGGTCAGGACGGCGGTGCGCTCGATCGCGGCGACGATCGGCTATTTCGGCCTGCAGTCGGTCGCCGAATGGCTGACGGCCGGCACGCTGCCGCCGACCCCGGCGCCGGGCCGGCTGGAATGGACGCTGATGCTGCTGGCGGTGGCAAGCTTCGGTTTCGTCGCCGTCACCCAGGCGCTGCTGCCGCTCTGGGCGTCGCACCCGGCCGCCGCGGCCCTGCGCGTCCACGTCGCCAACGGTTTTTATGTGAATGCCGCCATCGACCGGTTGCTCGGCAACTGGTCGACCTCCAAGGCCTGAACGCGACAAGGGAACGACGATCATGCAACTCGACCATCACGCAAGGGTGCAGGCCGCGGCTGGGGCCGCAATCCAGGCCGTGCCGCCGCTGTGGCCGCTGGCCGCGAGCGTCGCGGTCAACCCCTTCCTCGGCCAGTCCGGCGAGCACTTCGCCACCGCCGCCGCCCGGCTCGGCCGTGCCGCCGGCGTCGCGCTGACGATGCCGCGCCGGTGGTATGCCGATCGCCACCAGGCAGGCGAGATCACGGATGCCGATCTGGAGGCGGCCCTCGGCGGGGCGCTGCCGGGCCCGTGGCCGATTTCGCTGGCCGAATTGAAGGGGGCGCTGCGTTCGCCCCGGCCTGAAATCCGGCCGCTGCCGACCGTTGCCGATCTGGCCGCCGGCGCCGCGGGTATCGACTGGTCGGGCCTGGTTGCCGAGCGCATCGGCCACTGGGCGGCGGGGTATTTCGACGATGGCCAGGCGCTATGGGCCGTGCCGGGCGATGCCGGTGCCTATGCCGCATGGCGGACGGCGGCGGTCCACGACCTCACCCCCGAAATCGCCGGGCTGGCAGGTTTCGCGCGGCTGGTCGGCGACGCGGCGCCGCGGGCCGAGGACGCTCTGGTCGAAGCGGCCGCCGAGCTCGGGATCGACGGCCCGGCGCTGGAGGGGTATTTTCATCGGCTACTGGCAACGCTCGGCGGCTGGGTCCAGCTTGCCCGCTGGCGCGACTGGCAGGCCGGCCTCGCTGGCGGTACCGACCGGACCCCGCTCGACCTGCTGGCGATCCGGTCGACCTGGGAGAAGGCCCTGCTGCGGCAATGCGGTTCGCAGATCGCCGGGAAATGGCAGGCGGCGGTGGTGGCCTACGGCGAGCCCGTGGCGCCGACGGCGGACGATGCGATCGATGCGATCCTGCAGGACGCGGCCGAGCGTGCCGCGCTGCGCCGGCTGGCGCCGGTGGCGACCGGAGCTGACGGACGGGCCGATGCCGCCCGGCCCCGGCTGCAGGCGGCGTTCTGCATCGACGTGCGATCGGAGGTGTTCCGGCGAGCGCTGGAAAGCCTCGATCCCGGCATCAGGACGCATGGCACGGCGGGCTTCTTCGGCCTGGGCGTCGGCCATCGGCGGTTCGCTTCCGACCTGGTCGAGCCGCGGCTGCCCGTACTGCTGGCCCCTGCGGTGGCGTCCCGCGCCGGCGGCGACGGCGCCGAGGCGGCCGACCGCGCCGCCCGGAGCGTCGCGCGGGCCAAGCGGGCCTGGGGCCGGTTCAAGGTCGCCGCGATCTCTTCCTTTGCCTTCGTCGAGGCCAGCGGCCCGCTGCATGCCCTGGCGCTGCTGCGCGACGGGCTCGGCCTGCGGGGCCGGTCGGGCATCGTCGAGTTGCCGCCGCGGCTGGATGAGGCCTGCGGCATCGAGGCGAGGATCGGGCTTGCCGCCGGCGCGTTGCGGGCGATGGCCCTGACCGGCGGTTTCGCGCGGCTGGTGCTGATCGCCGGCCATGGCGCGGCCATGGTCAACAATGCCCATGCCGGCGGCCTGCAATGCGGCGCCTGCGGCGGTTATGCCGGCGACGTCAACGCCCGGCTGCTTGCCGGGCTGCTCAACGACCGGGAGGTGCGGGCGGGGCTGGCCGCCCGCGGCCACGCCATTCCCGCCGACACCCTGTT
>JAEYTW010000385.1 GCA_023433835.1 Pseudomonadota bacterium
CACAGGGCCGGGGCATGCCCCGGACCCGGTTGCGGCGGCACTCTGGCGGCGTACTCGGCCTGGATCGCCCACGGCAATTGCGCCAGCAAGGTCGGGTAATACAGCATCTGCTCGACGATGACGGCGAAGGCCCGCGGGCTCAGGATGAACGTCTCCGACCGTCCGGGCACCGGCAGCGGGTCGCGTGCCAGCGCGGCTATGGTGGCATCCAACGTCGCCGCCAGGCCCGGCGGGGCCGTGGCAAACAGCACCTCCAGCGCCTCGTTGGCGGTCTCGGGCCAGCTGCGCAGCAGCGGGCCGGGCGTGTAGACGGGATCGAGAACGACGGCGCATAGGGTTGCCGGATGGCGGGCCATCAATCCCAAGCCGACCGTGGTGCCGTAGGAGCGGCCATGGAGGTTCCAGCGCTCGAAGCCGAGCGCCTGCCGCACCACCTCCAGGTCCTCGACCGTCACCGTCGTGCCGAACCAGGCGGGGTCGATGCCCTGGGCGGCCGAGTTCCTGGCGGGAGGCGCGGTAGCCGTCGTGCCAGACACGAATGAAGCTGTCTGCGTCCGGGTTGCCGGCAATAAGTTGCAATTGCCGGGCCGCCAGTCCGGGACACAGCGCCGGCTCGGAGCGGCCGGCGCCGCGCTGGTCGACCAGAATCATGTCGCGGTCGGGGGCGAGAATTTCGCTTTCGCGCCGGGCGATCTGTGCAGCCCTTGATGGTGAGCGGGGAACCCAGGCCGCCATGCAGGATAGGGCGGGATCGGCCCGCGGCTCCTTCGTTGCCGCACGGCCGGTCCGGCATCGGGCAGGTCGCACGGGGTTTCGTCAAAGGTCGCGCCCCGCGCCGGCGGCGCCGCGGCGAGCAGGCAGGTCAGGATCACATCTGTGAGCACCGGCCAGCGCATCATCCGGCCCCTCCGCCTATTCGGCCGCGGTCTTCATGTCCAAGGGCTGCCGGTCGAGCCGCGGGTCAACGGAATCGAACCCTTCGAACGGCTGCTCCAGCCGGTTCCGCGTCATCGTGATATAGTCGGGATTGATGTCGATGCCGAGGCAGCGGCGGCCCAGCACCTGGGCGACCCTTGCGGTGGTGCCGGAACCCACGAACGGGTCGACGACGAGGTCGCCCGGCGCCGATGACGCGCGCACCAGCCGCTCGATCAGCGCCTCGGGTTTCTGGGTCGGGTGGCGGGTGCGTTCGCCGGCACAGTAATGGACATGGCTGAAGGTCCAGACGTCGCCCGGATTGGCGCCGGCCATGTTGTTGCGCTTGCGGAAATATTTCTGCGGCACCCGCACCGCGTCGATGTCGAAGCGGTAGTCGCGGCCCCTGACGAAGCAGAGGATGTCCTCGTGCCGCGGCGAGAAGCCGCGGGTGCGGCCCATGCCCTGCGTATAATGCCAGGTGATCCAGCCGTTGGGCAGCAGCCCCAGCTCCTCCTCCAGCATCAGGTAGAGCCGGGCGATGAAGCGCATGCCCATAAAGGCATAGAGCGTGCCGTCGGGCTTCAGCACGCGCGCCGCCTGCTCGGTCCAGGCACGGGTGAAGGCGGCGTAGTCTGCCGCCTCGCGCCGGTCGATATTGTTGCCGTAATGCTTGCCGAGGTTATAGGGCGGGTCGGCGACGATCAGGTCGACCGAGGCGTCGGGCAACCGGCCCAGCGCCGCGACCGCGTCATCGGCGACCAGCTCGATACCGGTCACTGCGGCGAGCGCTTGGCCAGGATGCGCTGGAGCGTGCGGCGGTGCATCTTCAGCCGCCGCGCGGTTTCCGAGACGTTGCGGTCGCACAGCTCGAACACCCGTTGAATATGTTCCCAGCGCACGCGGTCGGCCGACATCGGATCTTCCGGCGGCGGCGGGTGGTTTTCCTCGCCGGCGTCGAGCGCGCGGGCAATCTCGTCGGCGTCGGCCGGCTTGGCGAGATAGTCGATCGCGCCCGCCTTCACCGCGGCCACCGCGGTGGCGATGTTGCCGTAGCCGGTCAGCATGACGATGCGGCATGCCGGCCGCGCCTGGCGCAGCGCGGCGACGACATCGAGGCCCGAGCCGTCCAGCAGCTTGAGGTCGACCACCGCGAAATCGGGCGGGCTCGATTCGGCGGTGGCGACGCCTTCGGCGACCGATCCGACCGTCGTCACCGCATAGCCGCGCTTCTCCATCGCGCGGCCCAGGCGCTGACGGAAGATCTCGTCGTCGTCGATGATCAGGAGCGGCTTGGGCTGCAGCGGCGGCGTATCGGTCATGAACGGAATCCTCTGGGCGACGACGGTATCACTGTGCCGGGTTTCGCGGGGCCACGGCAAGGGCTGCCCGCGGCCAGCTCAGCGCGACGCCCGCGCCGCCGACCGGGCGGTTGAAGAAGGCGGCGCGGCCGCCCGACATTTCGATCAGCGTCTTGGCGATGAAGACGCCCAGGCCCATGCCCTGGCCGGGCCGGGTGGTGGTGTAGGGTTCGCCCAGCGCCGACAGGACGTCGACGTTGAAGCCGGGGCCGTCGTCCAGCACCTCGACCCGCAGTTCGTCGCGCGTCCACATCACGTGCACCGCGACGCGCTCGCGGGCGAAATCGATCGCGTTCTCGACGATGTTGCCCAGGCCATGGATGATTTCGGGGCGCCGCACCACGATCGGGGCGGGCGGCTCGCCCTTGGGCAGGACATCGACGCGGATGCCCGGCAGCAGATGCGGCTCGGCCGCGGCCTCGACCAAAGCAGGGAAGGGCAGTTCGTTGAACGGCTCGGCCCCTTCGGCATTGGCATCGGGCTTGCGCGACAGCCGGGCCAGGATTTCGCGGCAGCGCCTGGTCTGGCTGGCCAGCAGCTGCAGGTCTTCCTCATGCTCCGAATCCGGCGGCGCGTCGGCCAGCAATTCCTTGACCACCAGCTGGATGGTGCCGAGCGGCGTGCCGAGTTCGTGGGCCGCGGCGGCGGCCAGCGCGCCCAGCGCGGCCAGCCGCTGTTCGCGGGCCAGCGCGTATTGCGCGGCCTCGAGCGCTGCCTGCAGCCGGCGGCCTTCAACCGCGACCTGCCAGGCGTAACCGGTGACGAACAGGGCGCCCAGCATCAGCGCCGCCCACAGGCCGTATTTGTAGAGGATCGGCAGGTCGATGCCGCCCTGGTGCCAGGGCAGCGGGAAATGGGCGACGGCGAGCAGCGAGATCGCCGACAGCGTCATGATGCCGATGACCGTGGTCGACCGCAGGCCGAGTGCCGAGGCCGAGATCGCCACCGGCACCAGCAGCAGCAGCGAGAACGGGTTGGTCAGCCCGCCGGTGAGGAACAGGAGCAAAGCGAGCTGGACCAGGTCGAAGGCCAGGCTGACCGCCGCCCCGCGGTCGGTCAGCCGGGTCGACAGCGGCGAGGCCAGGAAGACGAAGCCGTTGAACACCACCGAGGCGCCGATGGTGGCGAACACCGGGAACAGCGGCAGGTCGAAGCGCAGGCCGTAATGGACGAACAGCACCGCCAGGCTCTGCCCGGTGATGGCGACCCAGCGGATCAGGATCAGGGTCTGCTGGCGGATCGCGCCGACCCGGCCCTGCAGGGCGGGGGCGTCGAGCGCGACCTCGGCGCTCATCGGCGATGTCTCTGACTGTTCATGACGAGACCATAGGACATGACGCCGCGCGACCCCATGTCCAATATTGCCGCAGGAGAATTACCTATTGCCCCGGCCGAACCAGTCTGAACGACCCGCCTCGGCACTTCGAGTCGCTGTCGGAATCAGGGTGTCCAGAGAGGTGGCGACGCGGCGGTCGCCAGGTTCACGCACAGCACCAGACGGGTCAATCCGGTACCGCCGAGCGGCGGCGAGCGATGGACCACCCCCGCCCCGCCGCGCGCGCCTTTGAACAGCGCCACGGCGTGGGGCGGGATTTCATCCAGCGGGCCGGCGTAATCCCGCTGGCGGGTCAGGGCCTCGGCCGCATGCGCGGGGGAGGCGAACTGCGTGCCGGGACCCCGATAGGTAGTCAACATCCGGAGCCATACGTCGTCAACATGGAATTTCCAGCAGGCATCATGCCGGATGGTTTCCAGCCGGATGTCGACCATGTCGTCGCCGGCGATGGCGGCGAAGCGCCGGGCCAGCATCGCCGCGTCGGCCACCAGCAGCCGCGCCTCCGGCGTGTCGGGCGTCCCCGATCGCGCCAGGACGTGGCCGAGCGCGGCATGGGCATCGTCCGCCGTTACCAGCACCCGGCCATGGGGCAGCCGGTCCGCGGCCAGACCGTCGAGCCAGCGGGTGGCCGCGCGCGACAGCCGCCGGTCCCACAGGGCCAGGCCGATGGCGGGGGCAACGATGCGGCGCAGGATGGAGATCGATTGCCCGCGGACGATGTCGGGCGCGGGATGCCGGGCTGCGAGCGCGGTCATGCCGCAGTCTCCCGCCGCCAGACGGGGAAGGGGTCGTCCAGCTGCCGCCAGCCGTCAAGGTCCATCGCCCGGGCATCGTCCGTCCCGGCCAGGCAATCGTCGAGGGCGGCGCGGATCGCCGCCTCGTCCATATGGGCGCCGATGAAGACGATCTCCTGCCGCCGGTCGCCATAGACCGGGTCCCAGCGGGCCTGGAGGTCGGCGCGCCAGGCCGGATCGTCGGGCCAGTGCCGGCGCGGTACCCGGTCCCACCAGAAACCCATGGCCCGGTGGCGGACCAGGGCGCCGGCCTGGTTCAGCTCGCCCGCCCAATCGGGCCGGGTCGCCAGCCAGAAATGCCCCTTAGCGCGGATCACCCCGGGCCAGGAGCGGTTGATGAAGGCGTGGAAGCGCCCGGGTTCGAACGGCCGGCGGGCCCGGTAGACGAAGCTCCTGATGCCGTAGGTCTCGCTCTCTGGCCGATGGTCGGCCGCGCCGAACAATTCCTTGAACCACAGCGGATGTTCCTCGGCCCGCTCATGGTCGAACCGGCCGGTATCGAGCACGCGGCCGAGATCGACCCGGCCCATTACCGTCTCGATCAGGTCGGCATCCGGGTTCAGCGCGCGGATGATCTTGCGCGCGGCGTCGCGCTGCTCGGCCGTCGCCGCGTCGATCTTGTTCAGCACGACGACATCGGCGAATTCGATCTGGTCGACCAGCAGGTCGACCAGGGCGCGGGTGTCGTCGTCGCCGAGCGACAGGTCGCGGTCGCGCAGGAAATCCTGCGAGCCGTAGTCGCCCAGCAGGTTCACCGCATCGACCACGGTGACCATGGTATCGAGCCGCGCGACATCGCCGAGCGCGGCGCCGGCCTCGTCGCGGAAATCGAAGGTCGCCGCCACCGGCAGCGGTTCCGAAATGCCGGTCGATTCGATCAGCAGGTAATCGAACCGGCCGGCCTCGGCCAGGCGGCGCACTTCGCGCAGCAGATCGTCGCGCAGGGTGCAGCAGATGCAGCCGTTGGTCATCTCGACCAGCGTCTCGTCGGTGCGCGACAGCCCGGCACCGCCATCGCGCACCAGCGCCGCGTCGATGTTGACCTCGCTCATGTCGTTGACGATCACCGCGACCCTGGCGCCGTCGCGGTTGTGCAGGACATGGTTCAGCAGGGTAGTCTTGCCGGCGCCCAGAAAGCCGGACAGCACGGTTACGGGCAGGCGTGGGTCGCGCATGATCGGGTCCATCTCATTCCGCTCGGCCGGCAGAATGATATGTTATAACGTAACAATTAACTCAGAACTTCCAGGCGTAGGCTATGACGCCGCCGATCGTGTCGGTGGTGACGCCGTTGACGCGCTGGCGGGCCCAGCCGGCGGTCAGGCTGACGCCGCTGTCGAAGCTGTAGCCGAGCGAGGCGGTGTAGAGGCGGTCGCGCGGCGCGGTCGTGCCGCCTTCGGTGTTGCGCAGGCCGTAGACGGCCGAGGCCTGCCAGCCGCCCCAGTTCAGGGCGGTGCCGGCGTTGAGATACGTGCGGTCCTGGTCGATGCCGCCGGGCGCGCCGTTCAGGTTCCAGATGCCGACATATTCCGCCAACGGCGCCAGCGACCAGTCGCCGCCTAGCGGGATCTGATACTGCGCGCCCACCGCCAGCATGTTCTGCCGCCTGCTGCCGTCGCTGCCGTGATCGAGGCTCGAGAAATCGACATTGGTCTGCAGGCCGTCGAGGCCCGCGGCATCGCCGCTGCGCCAGGACAGGGTGAACGAGGCGGGGCCGCGGGTATTGCCCGCCCCGCCGTCGGCATGACGCAGCCGGCCCGGACGCACCGTGTCGGGCTGGCCGAAGCGCGGCCGGGCGAAGGCCGAGGTCGAGAGGGCGGTGTTGTCCTTGAACCAGGCCGACAGGCTCAGCTGGTCCTGGCCCAGCCCGGCGAACCTGACGCCCGCGCCGGCGCCGATGCCTTCGGTCAGCCAGTAATCGTTCTCGGAGAAGTTATTGCCGTAGACGCCGGGCGCCGCGCTCCAGAACATGCCGAACTGCGGGTTGAACTTGCCGGCGAAGGCGATGAAGCGCTCGGCGTCGTAATTGACGAAGGCCTGCTGCAGGTAGAGGCCCTGGCCCTGCAGGAACCCGCCGCCGGCCGGTGTCCGCACCTGGTTGAGGTACAGCGTGCCCTGCAGCGACCAGTGCCGGTCGAGGAACAGCGCGGCATTGAATGCGCTGTCGGAGACATAGCTGTTGGGATCGTAGTTGCCGCCGCCGACATTCTTGTCGGTCTGCAACTGCAACAGCAGGTTGCCTTTGACCACCGGCCGGTCGACCCGGTCGGGTGTATCGACCGTCTGCTGGGCCAGCGCGGGAAGAAGCTGGGCGGAGAAGGGCAGGGCGGCAAAGGCCGCCGCAAGAATGAACCGGCGCGACATGGTACTCCCCATCGATGGGGGCACCTTATCGCGCCGATATGTCAGTTCAGAAGCGATACCTATAGGTGGCTAGCGCCCCCAGGCTCTGGGTGGTATCGCCGGCCACGCGGGTGCGCGCCCAGCCGGCCTGCAGCTCCAGCCCGAAATCGAATTCATAGCCGAGCGAGACGGTGGTCAGCCGGTCGCGCGCCGCCTCGGCGCTGCCGTCGGACGGCGCATCGCTATTGCGCCAGCCCATGACACCCGACAGCGTCCATTTCTTCCAGCCCAGCGCCAGGCCGGCATTGACCAGCGTGCGGTCCTGCCGCACGCTCGCGGGATCGCCGTCAACATGCCAGATGCGGACGTATTCGGCCAGCGGCACGAGCTTCCAGCCCTTGGGCATCGGCACCTGGTACTGCAGGCCCGCCGCCAGCATCTGCTGGCGCGCGGTACCGTCGACGCCGGGTGCGAGGCTAGAGAAATCGAGGTTGTAGGCAAGGTTGGGGGCAACCGCGAACTGGTCGCCGCGCAGGCTGGCCGACCACGATTGCGGCCCGGCCGTGTTGCCGGCACCGCCATAGGCGCGGCGGTTCTGGCCCAGGCGCAGGCTGGTCTCGGCGCCGAAGGACGGCCGATTGATCAGGCTCCAGGACAGGGGCGAGTTATCCTTGAACCAGCCCGCCGCGCCCAGCTCGTGGCTGCCGAAGGACAGGGTGTCGACCTTGATTGCGCCGCCCGCGCCGATCGCCTCGGTCAGCTGGTAGTCTTCCTTGGAGAAGGCATCGCCATAGACGCCGGGCGCGCGGTCCCAGAACATGCCGAACTGCGGGTTGAACTTGCCGGCATAGGCGGCGAAGCGCCCGGTCTCGTAATTGACGAAGGCCTGTTCGAGGAACAGGGCCTGGCCGCGCAGGAAGCCGCCTTTCTCCTGTTCCTTGACCTGGTCGAGATGGAAGGTGGTCTGCAGCGACAGTTCGCGGGTCAGGAACAGGCCGAAATTGGCTTCCGAATCCGAGAACACGTTGGCGTTGCGATTGGTGCCCGAGGGCGCCTTGACCAGCTTGTCGGCCTGCATCTGCAGCTCGATCTCGCCGGTCAGATGCGGGTAGGACAGGCCGCCGGCCGGCCTGCGCACGTCGCCCGCATCGGTCGAGATGTCGCGGCCGGCAGGCGGCTCGGGGTCGAAATTCTGGGCCAATACAGGGAAGAAGGGAGCCGGCGAGGCGAGGCCGGCTGCGGCGGCAGCGGCAAAGAGAATGCGGCGCATGGTCTGATCCTCAGTTCCGGCGCATCGCCGCCGACAGCAGCGTGGCGTTGTGGCGGAACATCGCGACATAGGTCGGGGCCGGGCCGGACGGGCCCGACAGCGCGTCGGCGTAGAGCGTGCCGCCCGGCTCCGCGCCGGTCTCGCGGCCGATCTGCTCGATCAGCCGGGGGTCCGTCATGTTCTCGACGAACAGCGCCCTGATATGTTCCTGCCGGATCTGGCGGATCAGCCGGGCGACGTCGGCGGCAGTCGGTTCGGCCTCGGTCGAGATGCCGACGGGCGCGATGAACATCACGCCGTAGGCATTGGCGAAATAGCCGAAGGCGTCATGGCCGGTGATCACCTTGCGCCGGTCGGCCGGCACCGGCTCGATGGTGTCGCGCACCCAGGCGTCCAGCTTTTTCAGCTCGTCCGCATAGGCCTGCGCCCGGGCGCGGTAGGTCGCGGCATTGGCCGGGTCGGCCGCGGCCAGCCCCTCGGCGATGTTGCGCACGTAGATCACGCCGTTGCGCAGGTCCTGCCAGGCATGCGGATCCTCGATGCGCTTCGGCGTGACGACCTTGCGGCCGGGCCGCGTGATGCCGCTTTCCTCGTCGTCTTCGACCATGGTCTGGGCGGTGACGCCGCTGGTGGCGGTGATCACCCGGCCGCGATAGCCGGCCGCGCCGATCAGGCGGTTGAGCCAGCCTTCGAAACCCAGGCCGTTGACCACCACGAGGCCCGCGCCGGCCACGGCCTGCGCGTCGCCCGGCGTCGGCTGGTAGACATGGGCGTCGCCGTCCGGCCCGACCAGCGTGCGCACGGCGACGAGGTCGCCGCCGATCTGGGTGACCATGTCACCCAGGATCGAGAAGCTGGCGACGACTTTCAGCGGCGCGGCGGCCGCGGCGGTAGCCAGGCTGAGCGCCAGCGCCCCGGCGATGACGAGTGTTCTGAAAATTCCGGCCATGCGGGCCCCCTCCGGCAGAAAAAGATCCGCCGGAGGTTCTAGTCCCGCCGCCGAAGTTTTGCAACGTTATAACATTATGAAATACCCGGCCGTGCCGCCGCGGCGATGCGGGCGATGGCCGCCGACAGCCCCAGCCGCTCCTGGCCGCCGCCGGGCCAGCGCAGGGAGACCGTGCCTTCCTCGGCCTCGCGCCGGCCGATGGCGGCCAGCACCGGAATGCCTTCCTCGCGCGCCCTGACCACCTTGCGCCCCAGGCGCTCGGGCCGCTGGTCGAGGGCCACGCGCAGGTCGGCATCGCCGAAGGCCTGGGCCACCGCGCCGGCGGCATCGGCGGCCTCCGGACCGATCGAGGTGACCAGCACCTGGTCGGGTGCCAGCCACAGCGGCAGGCGGCCGTCATGCTGTTCCAGCAGGATGCCGATGAAGCGCTCGATCGAGCCCAGCGCGGCGTGATGGATGATCACCGGCCGCACCCGGTTGTTGTCGGCGTCGACATAGTGGGCGTCTAGCCGCTCGGGCAGCACGAAATCCATCTGCGCCGTGCCGCATTGCCAGACCCGGCCGAGGCGGTCGCGCAGGCCGAATTCGAGCTTGGGCCCGTAGAACGCACCTTCCCCCGGCTTGAGTTCGGGCTCGAGCCCCGCTTCGCGCGCGGCCTGGGCCAGCATGGCCTCGGCCTTGTCCCAGGACTCGTCGGACCCCGCGCGGATCAGGGGCCGCGTCGAGAAGCCGACGACGATGTCGTCGAAACCGAAATCGGCATAGAGCCGGCGCAGCAGCGCGGCGAAGCGCGCGACCTCGGCCACTACCTGGTCCTCGGCGCAGAAGACATGCGCGTCGTCCTGCGTGAAGGCGCGCAGCCGCATGATGCCGTGCAGCGCGCCGGAAGGCTCGTAGCGATGGCACATGCCGAATTCGGCAAGGCGCAGCGGCAGGTCGCGGAACGAGCGCACGCGCTTGTTGAAGATCTGGATATGGCCCGGGCAGCTCATCGGTTTCAGCGCGGCGGCCCGGTCGTCGTCGTTCAGTGAGAACATGTTCTCGCCGAACTTCTCCCAATGGCCGCTCTGCTCCCACAACGAGCGGGCGAGCAATTGCGGCGTCCGGACCTCGCGATAGCCCGCCGCGCGCATATGCCGGCGCACGTGGTCCTCGATGACGCGGAACAGGGCGAAGCCGCGGGGATGCCAGAACACCATGCCCGGCCCTTCGTCCTGCTGGTGGAACAGGTCGAGGCGGTTGGCGATGGCGCGGTGATCGTTCAGATCCATGGTCGGTCTCCTGAGGGGGAAGGGAGGCCGGCGGGCGGATCGGGGTCTGATGCTGGTATCTATGGCCCAGAAATGCAAAAGCCCCGTCCGTCGCCGGCGGGGCTGCGGTGGGGCTTTGAGCCTGGCGCGCTTAAGTACAGGCACGCCCCCACCGCGACCGCCGGACGGCGGTAGTGGTGGTAGTCCGGGTCATGCTGACGGCGTGGGCCATGGGGGCAAGATAGGTGCGGATTCCGCGGGCGTCAATCGGTTGCGCGCGAGAAATAGGCCGCGGGCGTCGTGCCCAGCAGGCGCTTGAACAGCGCGATGAAGGCCGAGACGCTGTCATAGCCGAGATCGAGGGCGACGCTGGTGACGGAGGCGCCGTCGGCCAGCAGCTCGAGGGCGCGCATCATCCGGGCCCGCTGGCGCCAGCTGGTATAGCTGTGGCCGGTTTCCTCGACGAACCGGCGGCTCAGCGTCCGTTCCGACACGCCGGCCCAGCCTGCCCATTCCGCCATGCCGCGCCGGTCGCCGGGATCTTCGAGCAGCGCGCGGGCGATGCGGATCAGCCGCGCGTCCCGCGGCATCGGCAGGCCGAACGGCTCGTCGGCGGCGGCCCGCAACTCATCGAGGATGACCAGCGCCAGCCGCGTCTGGCCCTCGTCCAGCGTCTCGCCCTCCCAGCCCGCCGCGCGGATCACCGCCTCGCGCAGCAGGCCGGAGACGCGGATCGTGCAGGGATGGTCGGGCAGGCCGGCGCAGGCGGCCTCGGCGACATAGCAGCTCCACCCGTCGAACGGCCCGTGCGAATAGCCGAAATGGGGCTGGTGCGGCGGCATCCACACCGCATGGTCTGATGGTACGACCCAGGCGCCTTCGTCGGTGCCGAAGGTCAGGAGACCGTGGCGCAGCGCGGTCAGCTGGCCGCGCGGGTGGTGGTGCAGGCCGAGATTGCGGTGGCCGCGGTCGGTCCCGGTCAGGGCCACGATCAGCGGCGTCTCGGCGTCGCGGGCGGCCAGGGCGAATTTCCATTCCATTTTGGCGGCAATCAGCAATTCATTGGCTGTGATAGCTTAGCACCGCCGAACCGCCAGGGCTATGGTCGCCTCGTGAAGGAGGCCCCGATGTCCCAAGCCTTTGTCGATCGCCCCAATCTCGACCAGCTCTACGATCCGCCGATGGAGCGCATCCAGAAAGCGGTGCTGCCCGAACTCGTCGATTTCCACCGCCAGTACCTGGCCAAGGCCACGTTCTTCTGCCTGGCGACCGGGCGGAGCCAGGGGCTGGACGCCTCGCCCCGCGGCGGCCCGCCCGGTTTCGTCCAGGTGATCGACGCCAAGACGATTGCCTTCGCCGACTGGCCGGGCAACAACCGCATCGAGTCGATGCGCAATCTGGCGGAAGACGACCGGCTGGGCATGCTGTTCCTGTTCCCCGGTCTCGACGTCTTCATGCGCATCAACGGCCGCGGCCGGATCTCGGCCGACGATGGCCTGCGGGCCGCGCTGGCCGAGGGGATCAAGGTACCCAAGACCGTCATCGTCGTGACGGTCGACGAAGTGCTGTTCCATTGCGGCAAGGCGGTAAATCGTGCCGGGCTGTGGAATGCCGATGCCCGGCTCGATCGCGGCAGCCTGCCGACGCCGGGCCAGATGCTGGCGGCGATGAGCAACCAGGGCGCGGCCGAGGCCGCCCAGATGGATGCCCATTACGACCACGCGGTGCGCAACGATCTCTATGGCTGAGCGTTCCCGCCGGCATCGACCGTGGCCGCGTCTGCGTCACCAATGCGGTCAGGCATTTCAAGTTCGCGCCGCGCGGCGAGCGCCGCCTGCACAAGATGCCGGACACGCCGCGCACGCCCTGCCCGATGCGGAATCGAAGGCGTGCGAACACAAGAAGTCCGTCGACGAACTCAGGCATATCGCCGATGACGTATGAATAAGATCCCAGTACGATTTTTGAACACCCATAGGCGCTAGCTTAGGGTTCGGTCATTCCTAAAAACCAATCGTCGCCCCCGCAAAGCCGGGGCCCAGGGGACGGGGAGTGGCAAGCGCCC
>JAEYTW010000492.1 GCA_023433835.1 Pseudomonadota bacterium
CCGCGGCCCGAACCGAGTCCGGCATTGGCGAGCCCGTGTTTCGGCTGCGTCGCGTCGAGCGTCTGCGCGCCCGCCGGCGCGGCCATCGTCAGCGCCAGGGCGGTATACCAAAGTAGCTGTCGCTTCGGGCTCGGCATCGGTTCGCGCCAGTCATTTCCTCAGGCTTCAAATTGGCAGGAAAGACGCATGGGATGCCAGCAAAAATCTACCTCGATCGAACGGCCATGTTCGCTTGACGGGCGTCGGGCGCAGCCCACAATGCAAGCCGCCATCGCGCGGCAGAACAGTCTCCAGCGCAATAAGGAGACGCCCGGCCGGTAATGCCGAGCGGCATGGGAGGAGAGGGGATCGGGTCGAACAGGGGCCCGGACCCGCAATCTGGGAAGGGAGACGAAGTCCTCATGAAGCGACGTTCATTCTTGAAGACGGCGGCCATCGGCGCCGCCGCCTCGACGGTTGCCGCGCCCGCCATCGCGCAGTCGATGCCCGAGATCAAGTGGCGCCTGGCCTCGAGCTTTCCGAAAAGCCTCGACACCATCTACGGCGCGGCCGAGGTAGTGGCCAAGCGGGTCGCCGCGGCGACCGACGGCAAGTTCCAGATCCGTGTCTTCGCCGCGGGCGAGATCGTGCCAGCGCTGCAGGTGGTCGATGCCGTGCAGCAGGGCACGGTCGAGATGGGGCATTCGGCCAGCTACTACTATGTCGGCAAGGACCCGACCTTCGCCTTCGACACCGCGATCCCCTTCGGCCTCAACACCCGCCAGCAGAATGCCTGGATGGCGTTCGGCGGCGGGCTGGAACTGATGCGGGAATTCTTCGCCGGCTACAACATCTACCAGATCCCGTGCGGCAATACCGGGGCCCAGATGGGCGGCTGGTTCCGCAAGGAGATCAAGACGGTCGAGGACCTGAAGGGCCTCAAGTTCCGCATCGGCGGGTTCGCCGGCCAGGTGCTGCAGAAGCTCGGCGTGGTGCCCCAGCAGATCGGCGGCGGCGACATCTATCCGGCGCTGGAGAAGGGCACGATCGACGCCGCCGAATGGGTCGGCCCCTATGACGACGAGAAGCTCGGCTTCAACAAGGTTGCCAAGTTCTATTATTACCCCGGCTGGTGGGAAGGCGGCCCGCAGCTGTCGGCCTACATCAACACCAAGAACTGGAACGAGCTGCCGCCGACCTATCAGAACATCCTGGAAGCGGCCTGCTACGAGGCCAACGGCTGGATGGTCGCGAAATACGATGCCCAGAACCCGGCGGCGCTGCGCCGGCTGGTCGCCGGCGGCAGCCAGCTGCGCCCGTTCCCGCGCGAGGTGATGACCGCCTGCGCCAAAGCGGCCTTCGAGCTCTACGACGAGACGGTCAAGACCAACCCGAAGTTCGCCAAGGTCTACGACAACTGGAAGAAATTCCGCGACGAGGAATATCTGTGGTTCCGCGTGGCCGAGAACACCTTCGACAACTTCGTGTTCTCCGGCGCCGGCCAGGGCCAGAAGGGCTGACCCGTTAAAAAAGCGAAGCCCCGCGATCCCAGGGATCGCGGGGCTTTTTCTTTGCCGCCTCAGTTCTTCGGGGTGTCGAAGCTCGGCGGCGGCTCGTCGGTATAGTCCGAGGGCGGAATGTCGATCTGGATCGTCGACGGATCGGCCGTCTTATGCACGTCGCGGTGAACGATGCCCGGGAAGGCGATGATCAGCGCGACCATCAGGATCTGGATCAGCACGAACGGCACCGCGCCCCAGTAGATCTGCATCGTGGTCAGCCTGGCCGTCAGCTTGCCGGTGACCTTGTCGATGTAGTCGTTCTTCGGCGCGACCGAACGCAGGTAGAACAGCGCGAAGCCGAACGGCGGATGCATGAACGAGGTCTGCATGTTGACGCCGAGCAGCACGCCGAACCAGATCAGGTCGATGCCGAGCTTCTCGGCCACGGGCCCCAGCAACGGCACGACGATGAAGGCCAGCTCGAAGAAATCGAGGAAGAAGGCCAGCAGGAAGACCATCACGTTGACGACGATCAGGAAGCCGAGCTGGCCGCCGGGCAGGCTGATCAGCAGATGTTCGACCCACAGGTCGCCGTCGACGCCGCGGAAGACCAGGCCGAACACCGTCGACCCGACCAGGATGAAGATGACGAAGGCCGAAAGCTTGGCCGTCGTATCCATGCCCTGGCGCAGCAGCGACCAGTTCAGCCGCCGGTTGACGACCGCGAGGATCAGCGCGCCGGCCGCCCCCATCGCGCCGCCTTCGGTGGGCGTGGCGATGCCGAGGAAGATGGTGCCGAGAACGAGGAAGATCAGGATCAGCGGCGGCAGCAGCGAGGTGCAGACCCGCCACATCAGCTTCCAGCCCCTGAGGGATCGCGCCTCGGGCGGCAATGCCGGCGCGGCGTCCGGCTTGATCATCGAAACGACGAAGACATAGCCTGCATAGAGCGCCGTCAGCACCAGGCCGGGCACGAACGCGCCTTCGTACATGTCGCCGACCGAGCGGCCGAGCTGGTCGGCCAGCACGATCAGCACGAGGCTCGGCGGAATGATCTGGGCCAGCGTGCCCGAGGCCGCGATGACGCCCGACGCAAGCCTGCGGTCATAACCGTAGCGCAGCATGATCGGCAGCGAGATCAGGCCCATCGAGATCACCGAGGCGGCGACGACGCCGGTGGTGGCGGCGAGCAGCGCGCCGACGAAGATCACCGCATAGGCCAAGCCGCCCCGCAGCGGCCCGAACAATTGCCCGATGGTGTCGAGCAGGTCCTCGGCCATGCCCGATCGCTCGAGGATCAGCCCCATGAAGGTGAAGAACGGAATGGCGAGCAGCGTGTCGTTGCGCATGATGCCGAACACGCGTTCCGGCAGCGCCTGAAGGAGTTGAGGCCCGAACAGGCCGAGCTCGATGCCGACGAAGCCGAACAAGAGGCCGTTGGCGGCCAGCGCGAAGGCGACCGGGTAGCCGAGCAGCAGGAAGACAACCAGCGCCGCAAACATCAGCGGCGCCATGTTGTGGGCGATGAAATCCACGATCATTTGAGGGCCTCTTCGGCGGCGCGTTCGGCCTCTTCGAGCGCGGGGTCGACCGGCTCGGCTATCGGATCGGGGATCAGGGCTTTGAGGAAGGCGCTGCGCTTGATCAGCTCCGACAGGCCTTGCAGCGAGAGGAGCGCGAAGCCGATCGGCACCAGGATTTTCGCCGGCCAGCGGATCAGCCCGCCGGCATCACCCGACCGTTCGCCGCTGACGAAGGATTGCCAGAACATCGGCCAGGACAGGTACATGATGATCAGCGTCATCGGCAGCAGGAAGAAGATGGTGCCGAAGATGTCGATCCAGGTCAGCGTCCGTCGGCCGAAGCGGGCGACCACGACGTCGATCCGGATATGTTCGTTGCGCAGCAGTGTATAGGGCGCGCACAACAGGAACACCGCCGAGAACAGATACCACTGGATCTCGAGCAGCGAGTTGGACGAGTAGTTGATCGAGTATCGCATGACGGCGTTGCCGGCGCTGATCAGCACCGCCACCAACACGAGCCAATAGACGAGCTTGCCGATCGATTCGTTCATGCGATCGATCTGCCGGCTCAGCGCGAGCAGCATTCCCATGCCGGGTTTCCTCCCAGACGCAACCTCTCTATTCCGCTCTATGACACGGCTGCGACTGGCACTCCATCGCTTTTCCCACCAAAGGCGCGAATATATTGCCTAAATGATGAGCAAACGGGATTGTTGCTGTCTTTCGTTTATCCTGAGAACAACTTGGCGCCGCTGATACCCGGGGCGGCGCCGTCTGCGCCGAGGGCATCCATGCGGCTGGAGGCTCCGGTCTGCGGGTCGCTCCGGGAGGTCCCGGCTAATGCACTGTTAACACTCGCGCCCTATAGTTAATCGGGTTAGACTCCCCTATTCTCGATTTAGTAGGGCAGCGGCCTTGAGACCGCTACCATTGGGTTAGGTACCATTAGGCTGGGGCGATGGCCGACGACGAAGGAACGGACGGCGAAGGCGGCGAAGGCGCACCTAAGAAGAAGCTCGCCGGCAAAAAACTGATCCTGCTCGTGCTTCTGCCCCTGCTGTTGCTGGGCGGCGGCGGCGGCGCGGCCTGGTTCTTCCTGTTCAAGAAGAAGCCGGCCGAGCATGCCGAGGAAGGGGCCAAGCCCGCCCAGCCCAAGATCCTGGCGTTCCTCGACCTGCCGGATATCCTGGTCAACCTGCAGTCGACGGGGCGCACGCAGAGTTTCCTCAAGCTGAAGGTCGCGCTCGAATACGACCAGGCCGATACGCTGGTGCAGCTGAACCAGAAGATGCCGCGGGTGATCGATAATTTTCAGGTCTATCTGCGCGAGATGCGTTCCGACGACCTGGCCGGCTCGGCCGGGCTGCAGCGCCTGAAGGAGGAATTGCTCTACCGGGTCAACGCGGCGATCGCGCCGGCGAAGATCTCGGACGTGTTGTTCAAGGAGATGCTGGTCCAGTAGCGGGCCGGCGGGCGGAAGGCTGAAGGAATGGCCGACGACGACGCACAGAAGGATGCCGATGCGCTAGCTGCCGAATGGGCGGCGATGGCGGAGGGCGGCCCTGTCGGTGGCGGCGGTGCCGATTTCGGCGGCGGTGGCGGCGGCGACGGCCAGTCGACCCGCATCCTCAACCAGGACGAAATCGACAGCCTGCTCGGCTTCGATGCCGGCTCGGACGAGGATTCCGACCGCACCGGCATGCGGGCGATCATCAACAGCGCGCTCGTCTCCTACGAACGCCTGCCGATGCTCGAAGTCGTCTTCGACCGCCTCGTGCGTCTGATGACGACGTCGTTGCGCAACTTCACGTCGGACAACGTCGAGGTCAGCCTCGACAACATCACCTCGATCCGCTTCGGCGACTACCTGAACTCGATCCCGCTGCCGGCGATCCTTGCGGTGTTCCGCGCGGTCGAATGGGACAACTACGGCCTGCTGACCGTCGATTCCGCGCTGATCTATTCGATCGTCGACGTGCTGCTGGGCGGCCGCCGCGGAACGGCGGCGATGCGCATCGAAGGGCGGCCCTACACAACGATCGAACGCAACCTGGTCGAGCGCATGGTCGGCGTCGTGCTGGCCGACATGCAGACCGCGTTCGAGCCCTTGGCCGCCGTCTCCTTCAACTTCGACCGCGTCGAGACCAACCCGCGTTTCGCCACCATCGCCCGGCCGGCCAATGCCGCGATCGTGGCCCGCCTGCGCATCGACATGGACGATCGCGGCGGCCGCCTCGAACTGCTGCTGCCCTACGCGACCCTCGAACCCGTCCGCGAACTTCTGCTGCAGATGTTCATGGGCGAGAAGTTCGGCCGTGACTCGATCTGGGAAAACCACCTGGCGACCGAGCTGTGGTCGACCGACGTCGATGTCGAGGCGGTGCTGGACGAGCAGGTGATGTCGCTGCGCGATGTCATGAAGTTCGAGATCGGCTCGACCATCCTGTTCAACGCCACGCCGGAAAGCCCGGTCGATCTGCGCTGCGGCGGCGTGCCGATGGTTTCGGGCCGCATGGGCCGGATGGGCAACCGCATCGCCGTCCGCGTCGACCGCGCGCTGAAGCGCGTGCCGCGGCTCTAGGGGCGGGGAGGAAGCGCGCGATGTGGTACGGCATCATCCTCGACCTGATCGTGGCGGGCCTGCTGGTCGCGACCATCTGGTATTGCGTGATGCTCAACCGCCGGCTGACCACCTTGCGCGACGCGCAGGTCGAGATGCAGCGGCTGATCCAGGAGTTCGACCGCGCCACCCAGACCGCGCAGGGTTCGATCACCGATCTGCGCCGGGCCAGCGAGAAGGCCGGTTCGGAATTGCAGGCGCGCATCGATGCCGCCAAGGAGATCGGCGACGAACTGGCCTACGCGGTCGAGGCCGGCAACCGCCTGGCCGAGCGGCTGACCGACCGGGTGACCGATGCCCGCCGCAGCGCCGGCCCGCCGCCGGCCGGCATGACTCCGATGCCGGCGCCCGCCGCGCC
>JAEYTW010000537.1 GCA_023433835.1 Pseudomonadota bacterium
TGCCGCGGCTGCGCGGCCCGGTCGGGCCCGACGGCCTGCTGCTCGGCGCCTCGCTGATCGCCGCCGCGGTGATGGGCGCCCTGAGCGCCGCGCCGCCGAAGTGGCTCGCGGTCCTGCTGATGCTGCCGCTGGGCGCCGGCTGGATCGCGGCGCTGACCACGCTGAACGGCACGGCCCAGGCGATCCTGCCCGGCTGGGTGCGCGGCCGGGCGCTGGCGATCTACCTGACCGTGTTCAACGGCGCGATGGCCGGCGGCAGCCTGGGCTGGGGCCTGCTGGCCCAGGAAATCGGCGTGCCCGCCACGCTGATGGCCGGCGGCGCCGGCCTGGCGGTGGTGGCGCTGGCCCTGTTCCGCGTCAAGCTGCCGGCAGGCGAGACCGACTTGCAGCCGTCGAACCATTGGCCCGAGCCGCTGGTCGCCGACCCCGTCGAGAACGACCGCGGGCCGGTGCTGATCCTGATCGAATACCGCATCGACCCGGCCAACCGCGCCGCCTTCCTGAAGGCCCTGCACCGGCTGTCGACGGCGCGACGGCGGGACGGCGCCTATGGCTGGGGCGTCACCGAGGATGCGGCCGAGCCACGCCGGATCGTCGAATGGTTCATGGTCGAATCCTGGGGCGAGCACATGCGCCAGCATCGCCGGGCGCTGGGCGCCGATGCCGATATCCAGCGCGAGGTCGCCCAGTTCCACGAAGGGCCGGACAAGCCCGTGGTCAGCCATCTGCTGAGCCTCGATCCGCGGCGGCCGGCATGATCGCGCGGCTCGGCCTGCTGCTGGCGCTGCTGCCGGCGGCCGCCTTGGCCGCCGACCGGCCGACCTACCAGGGTTTCCGCTACGACGAGGATTGGCGGGCGATGACCGACCCGGCCATGCGCACCGATATCCTCGATCCGATCAAATGGGTACCGATCGCCCGCGACCCCGACTGGTACGTCACCTTCGGCGGCGAACTGCGCGAGCGCTACGAGGCGTCGCGCAACCCGGTGTTCGGCCTGTCGGGCCCGGCGCGCAACGATTACCTGCTGCATCGCCTCTATCTGTTCGGCGACCTGCATCTCGGACCGCAGGTCCGCACCTTCGTCGAACTGGTCAACGGCCTTGCCGCCGGCTGGCGCGGCACGCCGCCGGCAACGCAGGAAGACCAGCTCGACCTGTTGCAGGCCTTCGCCGAATGGCGGCCGCTGGGCGATCGCAGCGCCTGGATCCGCGGCGGGCGGCAGGAGATGAGCTTCGGGTCGGGCCGGCTGATCTCGGTGCGCGAGGCCCCGAACGTGCGCCGCAGCTTCGACGGCGTGCGTGCCTCGTGGTCGGGCACGCCGGGCCTGCGCCTCGACGGCTTCGCGGTGCGGCCGGTGGCGCCCGAACGCGGCAGCTTCAACGACGCCGGCGATTCCGCGCAGGCTTTCTGGGGCGCCTACGCCACGGTGACGACCGACGTCACCAATCTCGATGTCTATTACCTCGGCCTGACCCGCGAGAACGCGCGCTTCGCGCAGGGCACCGCGACCGAGCGGCGCCACACCATCGGCGCCCGCCAGTTCGGCAAGCGCGGCGGCATCGACTGGAATGTCGAGGAAGCCGCGCAGTTCGGCAGCTTCGGCGACGCCGCGATCCGCGCCTGGACCGTTTCGGCCAATCTCGGCTACACCGCCCGCGACCTGCCGCTCAGCCCGCGCTTCGGCTTCAACGCCGATGCGATCAGCGGCGATCACAACACGAAGGACGGCACGCTCGGCACCTTCAACCCGCTGTTCCCCAAGCTGCCGTATTTCTCTGAGGCAAATCTTGCCGCGCCCGCCAACCTCCTGGACATCCAGCCGAACCTGACCCTGACCCTGACGCCCGAGGTGACGGCGAGCATCGGCTGGAACCTGCTGTGGAAACAGGCTTTGGCCGACGCCTTCTACGCCCCGCCGCTGACGCCGGTGCGCGGCACGGCAGGCGGAGCGGGCCGCTATATCGGCCAGCAGGTATCGTTCAGCACGACCTGGTCGGTCACCGACGCGCTGGCGATCGGCGGCACCTATGTTCACTACGAACCCGGCGCGCGCACCCGCGATGCCGGCGGCCAGTCCGGCGATTTCTTCACGGTCTGGGGGCAGTGGCAGTTCTGACGGAGTCTTGACGCCGGTCACAGACGGCCCGAGGGCACGGGGGCATAGTCGTTTACAGGCAAACGACGAACCCCAACTCCTCAAAGGAACCGTGTCATGTCCGACCTGATCATCATGGATTGCAAGCATGAAGGCGAAGCCACCGAGACGGGCTTCGAGAACAAGATCGCCTGCATCGCCGCACAGTATTCGGCTGAGGTGCCGATCACCTACGACCGCACCAAGGGGGGCCGGACGGCCGGCGTCGCCGTGCACAAGCCGGTGGTGGTGGTGAAGGCGGTGGACAAGTCGACCCCGAAGCTGTTCGAGAGCCTGTGCAAGGCCGACTCCTCCCTCGGCGACGTCAAGCTGCACTTCCTGCGCCAGTCGGGCGGCAAGCCGGAGAAGTACCTGACCATCGAACTGGGCGAGGCCATGGTCGCCCGGCTGGAGACCTTCGTCCCCGGCGACGAGCAGGACGATCCGACCAGGAACAACGTGCCGCGGGAGAAGGTCGCGATCAGCTACAACACCTTCACGTTCACCTACGCGCCGCACAAGACCGACGGCTCGATGGGCGGCAACGTCCAGGCCGGCTGGGACGTCATCGCCAACAAGGC
>JAEYTW010000595.1 GCA_023433835.1 Pseudomonadota bacterium
CGGTCATGCAACCCCCATCTTTGCGGCGAGCAGCCGGCCGAAGCGCGCCGCCGACGGCAGCGCGCCGAACGGGTTGATCGGCCCCAGCATCATCACACGGCCGGCCTTGACCTGGGGCAGCGCGTGCCAGAACGGGTTGCGGCCGAGCATGTCGACGACGTCGGGCGGCTCGGGCCCGATCACGGCGATCCGCGCCTCGGGGAATTGCGCCAGTGTCTCGATGCCGATCGGCGCCATCGCCGAATAGCTGGTGGGTTGCGTCCAGGCATTGGCCAGGCCCAGCTGCGTCAGCACGTCGCCGAACATGCTGTCAGGCCCGAAGACCCGGAAATGGCGGGGATCGCCGAAATTGATCGGCAGCACGGCGCGGTCGGCGGCGATGCGACCGCGCAGGGCGGCGAGGCCGTCGCGGGTGCCGTCGATCAGCGGCGCCGGATCGAGGCCGAGGCGGGTGGCAATGCCGCGCGCCATCGCCTCGGCCAGCGCATAGGGCCGCTCGCCCGCGACATGGACCGGATAGCTCTCGACGGCTGCGATGCGTTCGAGGCGATTGTTGGAGCGGGCGTAGAAATTCGAATTGAAGATCAGCTGCGGTGCGGCCAGCCGCAGCGCCTCGAAATTCGGCGAGCCGCGCAGGCCGAGATCGGCCACCGTATCCGGCACCGGCGGCTCGACCGCGATCTGCCGGAACAGCACCAGCTCGGTCGCGGCGACGACGTCGGCCTTCAGCGCCAGCAGCGTTTCCAGGATCGCCCAGTCGAGGGTGGCGACGCGCAAGGCCGCGGCACGCGCCGGCACGGCGGCGATGGCCGCGAGCCCGGCCAGCACGCTGCGGCGGGTCAGGGACATCACAGCAGGTAGCTGACCGGCCAGCCGGTGACCGGGTGGGTGAAGATTCCCATGCAGACGCCGTAGATGTCGTCGAGCACGTCCGGCTGCATCAGCGCGGCCGCCGGGCCACGCACGACCATGCGACCGTCGCGCAGGGCGACGATCTCGTCGCAATAGCGGGCAGCGAGGTTGATGTCGTGCAGGATGACGACCACGGCCATGCCGCGGTCGCGCGCCAGGGTCTGCACCAGGGCCAGCACCTCGGTCTGGTGCGCGATGTCGAGGGCCGAGGTCGGCTCGTCGAGCAGCAGGCAGCGGGCATTCTGGGCCAGCATCAGGGCAAGCCAGGCCCGCTGGCGCTCGCCGCCCGACATCGTATCGACGGCGCGATCGGCGAATTCCTTCAATCCGACCTGGTCGATCGCCGCCTCGACCATGCGGCCGTCCTCGTCGGAGAACCGGCCGAGCGTGCCGTGCCAGGGAAAGCGGCCCAAGGCCACCAGCTCGCGCACCGTCATGCCGTCGGCCGGCGGGGTGAATTGCGGCATGTAGGCGACCTGGCGGGCATAGTCGCGATCGGCCCAGTCCCGCAGCGGCTTGGACCCGAAGCGCAGCGCGCCCGCGGTCGGCTGGACCTGGCGGGCGAGAATCTTCAGGAGCGTGCTCTTGCCCGAGCCGTTCTGTCCGACCAGGCCGTGGATCCGGCCGGGGGCCAGCGTCAGCGACAGGGGTTGCAGGATGACGCGCCCCTGAACCGCGAACGTCACGTCGGACAGATCGAAAAGCTGGTGATCCAAGGCGCAGAGATCCATTCGTTGATCCGGCCGGAACGCAAGACGGGAGCGGCAGGCCGCTCCCGTCGATGCCGTCAGGCCGCGAGGCTTACCACTTCTTGCCCACGCGCAGCATCACCGTGCGGGGTTCGGCGTAACCGCAGACGTCGCTGCCGCCGCAGCTCTTCACATAAGTCTTGTCGAAGATGTTGGTGAAGTTGAGCGACGTGTTCCAGTCGCCGAAGTCGTAGCGGATCGCCGCGTCGGCCACCGTGGCGCCCGGCACCTTCAGCGTGTTCAGCGCGTCGGCCCACGAGTCGCCCTGGTAACGCACGCCGGCGCCGAAGCCCAGGCCGCGGGCGAAGCCGTCGGCGAAGGTGTAGTCGACCCAGGCGTTCGCGGTCTGCCTGGGCACGATGAACGGCGACTTGCCGACCAGCGCCGCGTTCGGGTCCTTGGTCACTTCGAGGTCGGTGTAGCTGTAGCCGGCCAGCACCTTGAAGTTCTTGGTGATGTTGACCTTGCCCTCCAGCTCGAAGCCGCGCGAGCGGACCTCGCCCAGCTGGTCGGACAGGAAGGTGCCGGGGATCGAGGTCACGGCATTCTTCTTGTTGATCTCGAACACCGAGGCGGTGAACAGGCCGTCGACGAAGCTCGGCGCGTACTTGATGCCGGCTTCGTACTGGGTGCCCTTCTCCGGCTTGAAGCCCGACAGGCTCGGGTTGACGCCGACCACGGGATTGAAGAACGTCGCGGCCGAGACATAGGGCGTGACGCCATTGGCGAATTCGTAGGCGAGACCGGCGCGGCCCGACAGCGCCGCATCGTTCGATTTGTAGGTCGTGCCGATCCTGGCGTCCGAATCGGTCTTCACCCAATCCTGGCGGCCGTTGAGGGTGAGCAGCCAGCGGTCGGCGAAGCGGATCTGGTCCTGCAGGTAGAGGCCGATCTGCTGCTGGGCCAGCACCTGGTCGAGATAGGTGAAGTTCGCGCCCTGGGCTACGCCGTAGACCGGGTTGGTCGCGCTGATCGGCGTGGCGCCGCAGCAGGCCTGGACATGGTCGAGGCGGTAGTACTTGTAGTCGAGGCCGGCCAGGAAATTATGGCGGAGGAAGCCGGTGGCGAATTTGCTCTCGGCGTGATTGTCGATGTTGAAGGTGTCGACGCGGG
>JAEYTW010000602.1 GCA_023433835.1 Pseudomonadota bacterium
GGCTGGTCTTCATCGTGCCGGCGGGCGACATGCTCGACCGCCGGCGGCTGCTGGCCGGGCAGGCCGGGCTGTCGGCGATCGCGCTGCTGGCGGTCGGGCTCAGCCCCGGCCCGGCCGTGCTGTTCGCCGGCCTGGCGCTGGTCGGGCTGCTGGCGGTGGCGGTGCAGGGCTTCGTCGCCTTTGCCGCCAGCCTAGCCGCCGACGACCAGCGCGGCCGGGTCATCGGCACGGTGACCGGCGGCGTGGTGACGGGCATCCTGCTGGCCCGCGTCGTCGCCGGCACGCTGGCCGATCTCGGCGGCTGGCGCGCTGTCTATCTCGTTTCAGCCGCTGCAAGCGCCATCCTCGGCATCGCGCTGTTCCGCCTGTTGCCGTGCGACGAACGCCGGCCGGGCAGGTCGTCCTATCCGGCCCTGGTCGCCTCGGTCGCCAGGCTGTGGCGGGAGGAGCGGACGTTGCGGGTCCGCGGGACCATCGCCTGCCTGATCTTCGCCGCCTTCTCGGTGTTCTGGTCGGCCATGGTGCTGCCGCTGTCGGCACAAGGGCTGAGCCCCGGCCGGATCGGCCTGTTCGGCCTGGCCGGGGCGATCGGCGCCGCGGCTGCCGGCCGTGCCGGGATGCTGGCCGATCGCGGCCTGGGCCGGCGCGTGACGATGGTCAGCCTGGCGCTGCTGGTCCTGTCATGGCTGCCGCTGTGGCTTGGCGCCGCGTCGTTCTGGCTGATGGCGGCAGGCGTCATCCTGCTCGACCTGGCGATCCAGGCCGTGCATGTCACCAATCAGGCGATGATCCTGGCGGCCCGGCCGGACGCGCGCAGCCGGCTGGTCGGCGCCTACATGACCGCCTATTCGTTCGGCTCGGGCCTGGGCTCGATCGCCGCCACCCAGGTCTATGGCCGGGCGGGCTGGACCGGCGTCTGCCTGCTGGGCGCCGCGATCAGCCTGGTAGCGCTGGTGTTCTGGCGGATCACCTGTCCGGTGCCGCCGGCCGTTCAGCCGGGCGTGCCCGGCATCATCCGCCGCAGCACCCGATCGCGGGTGACGAACTGATGGTAGAACGCCGCCAGCGCGTGGCCGGCGGCCAGGGCAATCATCAGATAGCTCGCCAATTCGTGGATTTCCGTCAAGGGCCGGTAGACCTCGCGGTTGCGCGCCACCGGCGACGCGAGCTGGAACAGGCCGAAATCGAGACCCAGCCCGCGGAAGAACAGGGTGGGCAGCCCGATCGCCGGTACCGCGATCATCAGCACGTAGAGCAGGCCATGGCCCGCCGCCGACAGCCGCCGGGCCGCGAGGCCGAGCGGCGGATCGTAGGCGGGCGGGCGATGGCCGAGCCGCCAGGCCAGCCGCGCCAGGCTCAGCACCAGCACCGACAGCCCGATCAGCGCGTGCAGGTTGATGACCGCGCTTTTCCAGCTCGCGGGAAAATCGTCGATCGTCAGCCCGAGTACGAAGGCGGCAACGATCAGCGCGGCGATCACCCAGTGCAGGGCAATGGCGACGTTGTCGTATCGCGGTGCGGCAATGCTCATGTTCAATCCCCTGGCTCGGCCGTCAGGCCTGGCTTGGTCGGGTATTCATATGCCGACCGGGCCGTTTGGTCCATGCGGCACGGCGTCCCGCGCCGTCGCCCGGCCGATCGCTTCCTCGACCGGCGACAGCGCACCCGGCCCGAACGGATCGAGCGCGGCGGCCGCCAGCAGCGGCGGCTGGGCCAGGAAGCGGGGTGCGCTGCCGCGGTGGGGCTGGGCCGAATGCACCAGGAACGGGTGGCAGAGATAGACGGTGCCGGCCGGTCCGGTTGCCGCGGCCTCGGCCCGGTGCGCCGTCTCGGCGAAGCCGTTGGCGGCAAGCTGCCGCAGGGTGAGGCCGGCTTCGCCCGCCGGCGCCAGGATGCGGGCGATATCGGCGTGCGAGCCGATGCGGATCCGGGTCGGCGCATCGTCGGGCCCGACATCGGAGAACAGGAACAACATCAGCAGCGCGCGGCCGCGCGACCGGATATTGGCGCGCCAGGACAGGAAATCCGGGTTCTCGGTGCCGAAGCTGACGTCGATATGCCAGCCGGCGTCGCCGGGATCGTCGGCCGAGGGGAAGCGGATCGGGAAGGTGCCCATCGCCCGGCAGGGCAGCCAGCGCCCGGGGCCGACGTGTTGGTCGAACGCCGCCGTCAGCACGGGGCGGTCGGCCGGGGCGGCGAACGGCCCCGCGGTGTAGTGGCCGAGGCGGACGACCGGCCGGTCCCAGGTCTGCGGGCAGTCGGGGTCGCAACCGGTGTCGCGCCACAATATCCGGCGCGCCGCGGCGGCGAGGTCGGCGGAAAAGGCATGGTCGACGCGGACGAAACCGTCGGCGATGAATTGCGCGATCTGCGCAGCCGTCAGGGCATGGGGCATGAAGGGTTCTCTCGTTCCCGGGGATGATCGAGCGTGACGGACGGGCAGGGCCCGTCAGCGTCGCAGGAACGAGATCTTCTTCATGCCGCCATTGTCGCCGCCGGCCGGCGGCGGCGCAAACCTTATTCCGCCGCCTCCGCCTTCGGTTCGACCTCGTCGATCGGCAGGGCGAAATGCTCGACCCGGCGGGCCGGGCGGTTGTTGAACAGGAGCCGGGTCACGTCGGGCCGCGAATAATGCCCGGCCGGATCGGCGGCGTTCTTGGCGACCCCGATCGCGGCGAGGTCGATCTCGGCGTAGAGCAGCCCTTCCCAGTCCTGCGGCCGCTTCTCGGCCAGCGAGGCACCGTCGGGCCCGAAGATCATCGCATGCCCGCCGCCGGCATGCAGGAACTGATGCTTTGCCGGGCTGTCGCACAGCTCGTCGATCATCGCCTGCGAGACGGTGGCGCAGGGCGCCAGCACGAAGCACGAGCCTTCGACCGCATAGACGCGCGAGGCGGCGTTGTTGACCTCGGCGCCCAGGGCCACCGCGAACGGATCGTACAGCGAGAAGCTCGGCCAGGATGCCACGTGGACCTGCTCGTCCTGCGCATACATCGCGTATTTGGAGAGGGGCTGCAGATGCTCCCAGCAGCAGAGCGCGCCCAGCCGCCCGATATCGGGCCGGTCGTGCACGGCGAGGTCGCTGCCGTCGCCTTCGCCGAACACCGTGCGCTCGGCATGCGTCGGGCGCAGCTTGCGGCGCCGGGCGATGGTCTCGCCGCCGGGGCCGATCAGCCATTGGGCGATATAGAGGCTGCCGCCCGAACGTTCGGAGAGGCCGAGCACGGCCGTCATCCCGGCCTTGGCCACGGCGGCGCGCAGCCGCTCGGCCTGCGGGCTGTCATAGGCCAGCGAATTGTCGAAATAGCGGCCGACGAAGCCGCGCCCGATTGCCCAGGCCGGCGCGTCGAGCCAGATATGCCAGGGATAGCCGGGGATGAAGGTTTCGGGGAAGGCGATCAGCTTCGCGCCGTTCGCCGAAGCCTCCTCGATCAGGGCGATCGATTTGTCGACGGTGCCGTCGAGGTCGAGCCAGACGGGGGCGGCCTGAACGACGGCCACTTTGTATTTCGGGTGCTTGGTGCCCATGGATGCCTCCTGTTGTCGGGGGCGATGCTAAGCCCGCGCCCGGCGGCGGTTCTTGTTCCGGCCGGCACCAAAACTTGACTGCCCCCTGCGGCGGGCCGAATCCCGTGCTAGGATGCCCGCCGGCCCGGCATGGACGGCGGAGGGCTCTGATGCTGACCCGGCTCGATACCGACGGCACGCCCGCGGCGCGGCGCATCGCGCTGTGGCAGGACATCGTCTGCGACGTGTTCGTCCAGCTCGATTGCCGGTCGGATGCCGGCGACAGCTTTCGCGGCGCGGTCGCCTCGACCGATCTCGGGCCGCTGCAATGCACCGACGTCACCTCGTCGCGCCAGCGCGTGTTCCGCACCCCCGCCCGCATCCGCCGGGCGCGCGAGGATTTCGTGCTGGTGGCGCTGGGCGTCGCGGGTGCGGGCGGCGTCGTCCAGGATGGCCGCGAGGCGGTGATCGAGCCGGGGCAGTTCGCCCTCTACGACACCACCCGGCCCTACGAGCTGCGCTTCGATGCCGATTTCACCCAGACGGTGATCCAGGTGCCGCGCGCCGAACTGCTGCGCCGCGTCGGCGCGACCGAGCGGCTGACCGCGACGACCTTTGCCGCGGATCGCCCGCTGGAACGGCTGACCGCCGACTTCCTGCGCGGTGCCGCCAATGCCGCCGGCCTGCTGGGGCCCGACACCGCCGAACGGTTGTCGAGCCAGGCCCTCGACCTGCTGGCCACCAGCCTGGCCGAACGGCTCGACGCCGTTTCCTACGGGTCGTCCAGCCATCGCGTCGCCACGCTGTTCCGCCTGAAATCCTTCATCGACGCGCATCTGGCCGATGGCGAGCTGTCGCTCGGCCGGGTTGCCGCGGCCCTCGGGCTGTCGCCGCGCTATGTCAACGACCTCTTGGCCGACGAACGGACATCGTTCCGCCGCTATCTGCTCGACCGCCGGCTGGATCGATGCCGGCGCAGCCTGGCGGCGCCCGCCCAGGCGCATCTGCATGTCGGCGAGATCGCATTCCTCTGGGGCTTCAACGACCTCGCCCATTTCAGCCGGTCGTTCAAGCAGCGCTTCGGGCTGTCGCCAAGGGCCTGGCGTGCCGCTACGCTGCGGCGATGACGCATTCATCCGGCATGACGACCACCCTCACCTTGCGACCGGGGGCCGAGGCGGCGTTCGGCCGCTGGCAGGCCCAGGCAACGCGCGGTGCCTCGGCGGCGCGTGGTTTCCTGTCGATCGAGATCCAGCCGCTGGCCCCGGGCAGCGCGGCCTGGCGCATCGTGCAGCTGTTCCGCGGTGCCGCCGACCTCGCCGGCTGGACCGCCTCGCCCGAGCATCGGCGGCTGATGGCCGATCTCGAACCCCTCTGCGACGGTGCCCCGGCCGATCAGCCGCTGCCCGTCGAGGATGGCCGGGCCGCGGTCACCGAGGTGATCGCCACCGCCGTCCGGCCGGGACAGGAGGCGGCCTACCATGACTGGGCGGAGACCATCCAGGCGGCGCAGGGCGGCTTTCCCGGCTACATGGGCACCTATGTCCAGGCGCCGACCTCCGCCGCCCAGCCGTTCTGGACCACGCTGGTCCGCTTCGCGACGCCTGGGCAGCTCGATGCCTGGCTGACGTCCGATATCCGACGCGAGCTGATCGCCCGGTCGGACGCCTTCGTCGAACGCTGGGAAAGCCGCCGCCTGCCGGCCTCGTTTGCCGGCTGGTTCCCGGACGGGCCGGGGCGGCAGGCGCCGGCGGCGTGGAAGCAGACGGCGATCGTGCTGCTGGTGCTGTTTCCGATCGTCATGCTGGAGATGCGTTTCCTGGTCCCGCATCTGTCGGGGCTGAATGTGGCGGTCGGCACATTCATCGGCAACCTGATCAGCGTATCGCTGGTCTCGTGGCCGCTGGCGCCGCTCGCGATCAAGGCTTTGGGCTGGTGGCTGCAGGCGCCGGCGGGGTCGCGCCGGCGGGCCGAGATTCTGGGCGGCGTGACGATCGCCGCACTCTATGCGCTGGAGATCGCCCTGTTCTGGCAGGCGTGACGGACAACAGGAGAGAGGGAGCAGCAATGACCGAGGACGACAAGCGTTTCATGCGCCGGGCAATCGCCCTGTCGGAGAAGACCGCGCTGGTCGACAGCGCCGGCGGCGTGTTCGGCACGGTGATCGTGCAGAACGGCGAGATCATTGGCGAGGGCGCCAATCGCGTGGTGGCCGAGAACGACCCGACCTGGCATGGCGAGATCCAGGCGATCCGCGAAGCCTGCAAGAAGGTCGGCTCGTTCAAGCTGACCGGGGCCACGCTCTACACGTCGGCGGAACCCTGTCCGATGTGCGCGGCCGCCGCCTACTGGGCCGGGATCGAGCGCATCTTCTATGCCGCGACCTGCGAGGACGCGCTGGAATACGGCGATTTCGACGACACGATGATCTATGCCGAGCTCAAGAAGCCGGCCACCGAGCGCTCGATCCCGGCCCGGCAGATCCTGCAGGACGAAGCCGTCGAAGTCTGGAAGAAGTACAAGGCCAAGCCCGACAAGGTGCATTACTGAGCATCCGATCGCAGCGGCCGCGTGCTCATCGCTGCTTCAGCAGCGCGCGGCCGACCGGCTTCCTCGGTTCCTCGCGCAGCACCAGCGACGTGGTGACCGAGCCGTGGCAGGCGACGGCATCGACGATCGTTTCGAGCGCGCCCGGGTTCGGCACCAGCACCTTCAGGAGAAAACAATCCTCGCCGGTCAGGCGCAGCACCTCGATCACCTGGGGCATCGCGGCGAACTGCTTCAGGCAGGGCTTGATGTATTCATGCGTGGTGCGCAGGCGGATCACCGCCATCATGCCCAATCCCAGGCTTGCCGCATCGATGCGGGCGCCGTAGCCCGCGACGATGCCGCGCTCCTCCAGCCGCTTGACCCGCTCCGAGGTCGCCGGCTGCGACAGGCCGATACGGCGGCCGAGCTCGGACATGCCGATGCGCCCCTCGCCCTGCAGAATCTCGATGATGGTCATGTCGGTCGGGTCGAGCATCGCGGGCCTACCTTGAATCCATTGGCAAACACCGCTCTTTTCCGATGGATTGCCATTCCCGGCAAGCCGCCAGGACCGGATGCTGGCCCGTCATCATCAAGGGAGCGGGCGACATGGCCGACATCATCATCCTGCCGGGCATCGGCAATTCCGGCGACACCCACTGGCAGACGCTGTGGCAGCGCGACGATGCGGCGATGCGCCGTTTCCGACCCGCCGACTGGGATCGGCCCGACCTTGCCGACTGGATCGCGGCGATCGACCGCGAGATCGCCGCCAGCCCGGCGCCGCCGGTCCTCGTCGCCCATAGCCTTGCCTGCCTCGCGGTGCCGCATGTCCGGCGCAGGGTTGCCGGTGCCTTCCTGGTCGCCGTGCCGGACCCGGCCGGCCCGGCCTTTCCGGCCGAGGCCGCCGGATTCGCCGACGTGCCAGCCGGCCCGCTCGGCTTTCCCGCGCTGATCGTCGCCAGCAGCGATGACCCGTTCGGCACGACCGACCATGCGCGCCGGCGGGCCGGGCTTTGGGGCAGCGGCCTCGTCGAGATCGGTGCCCGCGGCCATGTAAACGGCGCCAGCGGCCTGGGGGCCTGGCCGGAGGGCCGCAACCTGCTGCACGCCTTCGTCGCCGGCCTGGGTTGACATCGCCGCCCCTCGCGCATAAATATACATACGACCGTATATTTTAGTGTGAGCGGATGGACGGCAGACGACAGCGCGGCGACCGCGCCCGGGCGCAGATCCTCGACCAGGCGATCGCCATCGCCTCGACCGATGGGCTCGATGGCCTGTCGATCGGGCGGGTGGCGGGGCAGGCCGGCGTGGCCAAGGGCAATATCCAGGTGCTGTTCGGCGACAAGGAAGCGTTGCAGATCGCCACGCTCGAGCATGCGATCGCCTTCTACCGGCGCCTGGTGGTGACGCCGGCGATGGCCTTGGCCACGCCGGCCGCGCGGCTGCGCGCGCTGGTCGCCGGCTGGTTCGACTATGTCGCCCGCCGCGACCTGCCGGGCGGCTGCCTGATCAATGCGGTATCGAGCGAATATCGCGCGCGGCCGGGGCGCATCCGCGACTGGCTCGCCGACCGGCGCGCCGCGACCCGGCGCGACTTCGGCGCGCTGATCCGCGAGGCGCAGGCCGCCGGCGAATACCGCGGGGATCTCGATGTCGACCAGTTCGTCTTCGACCTTGCCGCCTACCAGGCCGTGGCCAACGTCGCCGCCCTGATGGACGATCACGACGATTTCGCCCGGGCGCGCGCCAGTTCGCTCAGCCGCCTCGACGCCGCGGCGCTGTAAGGAGACCGCAGATGGACAATCCCTTCCATATCGGCGAACAGACCATCCAGGCGCATTTCGGCATGCGCGAGCGCATGGCGCGCAACCAGGGCATCCGCCCCTTCATGTCGGGCGACTTCCGCGATTTCCTGGGCGAGCTCGGCTATGTCGTGGTGGGTGCGCCCGACCCGGCCGGCCAGCTCTGGGCTTCCATCCTGTTCGGCGAGCCGGGCTTCATCGCCGCGCCGGAGGCCAAGGACCTGCGGATCGGCGCCATGCCCGCGGCCGACGACCCGCTGGCCGCCGCGCTGCAGCCCGATACCCCGATCGCCGTGCTCGGCATCGAGCTCGCCACCCGCCGCCGCATCCGCGCCAGCGGCCGCGTCGGCAAGGCCGCCGATCCGGCGGCCATCGCCATCGCCATCGAGCAATGCTACGGCAACTGCCCGCAATATATCTGGCCGCGCCAGCCTGGCGCCGCGCCGGCCGAGGTGGCGCGCGCGGCCGCCCGCGACCTCGGGCTCGACGACGAACAGGTCGCGCGGATGATCGCCGGCGCCGATACCTTCTTCGTCGCCAGCCAGTATCGCGACCCGGAGACGGGCGCGGCCGGCGGCGTCGACGTCTCGCATCGCGGCGGCGAGGCGGGATTCATGGCGGTGAAGGACGGCGCCATCGTCTGGCCGGAATATCGCGGCAACTTCTATTTCAACACGCTGGGCAACCTGCACCTGAACCCGGCCTGCGGCCTGTTGCTCCCGGATTTCGCGACCGGCGACCTGCTGCACCTCACCGGGCGGGTCGACCTGCTGTGGCCGCGCGGCGGCACGCATCGGGCCGAGGGCCTGCCTGACACCAACTGCCTCGTGCGCTTCCGGCCTGATCGCATCGTGCTGCGGCCCGGTGCGATGCCGGCGTCCTGGCGTCTCCTGGGCGGGGCGCGGTATTTTCAGGCGTGAGCCCGTGCGCGGACCGCGCTGTACGGGTTGAATGGGATATCTCGATTTCGCCAATCCCGTACCCTTCGCCGATGCCGACGGCGTGCTCGACCTGGGGCTGCCGAACGAGGCGGGCCGCCTTTCCGGCCGTGCCCAGACGGCGGTGCGCCCGATCTCGGCGGCCGATTTCAACCGTATCGTCGGCCAGGCCCTTGCCGATCGCGAACCGCTGCTGCCGCGGATCGGCGAGGCCGGGCCGGCAGCGGGCCCGGGCGAAGACCGCGCGGCGTTCGACTATGCCCAGCCGCGCGACCGCAGTTTCCGCCGCGTGGTGCTGCGCGCCTATGACGAACGCTGCGCGATCAGCGGCCTGAAGCTGACCAACGGCGGCGGCCGCGCCGAGGTCGACGCGGCGCATGTCCGCCCGGTCAAGGAGGACGGCCCCGATGCCGTGGCCAACGGCCTCCCCTTCTTCAAACGCTGAGCTACCCGCGGCTTGACAACCATCCTACCAGAAGGTAGGTAGAGGCATGAGCAACCCGGCCACCACCGCTGACGAGATCCTGGCCTGCGCCCGATCCCTGATCGTCGCTGGCGGCTATAACGGCTTCAGCTATGCCGACATCGCCGACGTCGTCGGCATCCGCAAGGCCAGCATCCATCATCATTTTCCGACCAAGGTCGACCTGGTCCGCGCGCTGGTCCTGCGCTATCGCGAGGAGGCCGCGGCGGGCATGGCGCTGCTCGAAGGCAGGATATCCGATCCGCTGGACCAGCTCCGGGCCTATGTCGGGTATTGGGAAGCCTGCATCGCCGATGCCAGCGCGCCGTTCTGTATCTGCGCCTTGCTGGCAAGCCAACTGCCGGTGCTGCCTGAGGAAGTCGGGCTGGAAGTCCGGGCGCATTTCCGTTCCGTGTCGGCCTGGCTGGCCGCCGCGCTGGAGCGCGGCGCGCAGGCCGGCCGGCTGCGCCTGACGGACACTCCGCAGGCCGAGGCCGAAACCTTCATGGCGACGGTGCACGGCGCGATGCTGTCGGCCCGGGCCTATGGCGATCCGGCGATGTTCGGCCTGGTGACGCGCCCGTTGCTGCAGCGGCTCGGCCCGCGCGGATAGGTCACGGCTATCGAATGGTTGTCAGTCCGGCCCTCTTGCTCACAAACATTTACCCAATTTGCCTACCTACTAGTAGAAAGGATGACTATGGTTGCCAGTGACGCTCTTTCCCGCGCAGGCCACGAGCAGTGGCTCAAGCTCTACTACTTCACCCGCGCGGCGTTCTCGGCCGTCTGGGTGGCGGCGGCCTTCACCCTGGGACAGCATTCCCCGCTGATCGCGGCGATCCTGTTCGTCGGCTATCCGGCCTGGGATGCCCTGGCCAATTACGTCGACGCCGCGCGCAGCGGCGGGTTGGCCGGCAACCGCACGCAGGCGATCAATGTCGTGGTCAGCCTGGCGACGACGCTCGCGGTGGTGGCCGCGCTGAACCTAAGCATGAACTGGGTGCTGGGCGTGTTCGGCGCCTGGGCGATCCTGTCCGGCCTGCTCCAACTCGGCACCGCCGTCCGTCGCTGGAAAAGCCACGGCGCGCAATGGGCGATGATCCTCAGCGGCGGGCAATCGGCGCTGGCCGGCACGTTCTTCATCCTGCGGGCACGGATGCCGGCCACGCCGTCGATCGCGAACGTGGCGGGCTATGCCGCCGTCGGCGCGTTCTATTTCCTGGTTTCGGCGGTGTGGCTGAGCGTGAGCCAGTGGCGGCGGAGGGCTGCGTAGGGCTCGCTGTGGGGGCTCCCCATGGTCCCGCGACGACGTCGGGCACGGTGTCAGCCTTGCCGCGACGCTGTCGGGGGCCGGTCTCCGGGGGCTACGCGCAGCAGGGCATAGCCGAGCAGGCCGGCGAGGAACGAGCCGCCGAGGATGCCGATCTTGGCCTGGGCCTGCAGCGCGGCGTCGGCGGGGAAGGCCAGCAGCGTGATGAACAGGCTCATCGTGAAGCCGATGCCGCACAGGCATGCCGTACCCAGCAGCTGGGATCGCCCCGCATGGGCCGGCATGTCGGCCAGGCCGAGGCGGATCGTCAGCAGCGAGAAGCCGAAGACGCCGACGATCTTGCCCACGAGCAGGCCGAACCCGACGCCCAGCGTCACCGGCGCGACGAAGGCTTCCGCCGACTGGCCGAGAAACGGCACGCCCGCATTCGCCAGGCCGAAGATCGGCACGATCAGGAACCCTACCGGCAGGTGAAGCCGGTGCTCCAGGCGGTGGAGCGGGCTGGCGGTCTCGTCGTCGGGCTTGCCGGGCGAGGCCTTCAGCGGAATGGCCAGCGCGAGGACGACGCCGGCCAGGGTCGCATGCACGCCCGAGCGCAGCACCAGCACCCAGAGCACGGCGCCGAGCAGCAGATAGGGCGCCAGCCGCCGCACGCCCGCCCGGTTCAGGCCGACCAGGCCGGCGACGACCAGCAGCGCGCCGGCGAGGTCCGGCAGCGACAGGCTTGCCGTGTAGAACAGGGCGATGATCACCACCGCCCCCAGGTCGTCGATGATGGCCAGCGCCGCCAGGAAGACACGCAGCGAGACGGGAACGCGGTTGCCCAGCAGCGACATGACGCCCAGCGCGAAGGCGATGTCGGTCGCCGCCGGAATCGCCCAGCCATGGGCGGTGGGGCCGGGGTTGAACGCCAGGTAGATCAGGGCGGGAATCGCCATGCCGCCGGCCGCGGCCATGCCCGGCAGCGCGCGGCGCGGCCACGTCGCCAGCTGGCCGTCGAGCATCTCGCGCTTGATCTCCAGGCCGACCAGCAGGAAGAACACGGCCATCAGGCCGTCGTTGATCCAGTGGCCGACCGAGAGCGGCCCGAGAGGGGCGTGCAGCACGGCCTCGTAGGCCGGCCCCAGGGGCGAGTTTGCGATCGCCAGCGCCAGGCCGGCAGCCGCCATCAGCACCAGGCCGGCCGAGGTTTGATTGTCGAGGAAGCGGCGAAGCGCACTCGGTCGGGTGCCGGGCTGACGGGCCATGGGGTCTCTCTGCGCACAGGTAGACTGCATTGGCGGCCCGACCAATGCCCTACCTGCTCACCCGCGGATCGGAGAGCACCCGGGGCAATCTATATATCGCCCGGCCCGCCTCGCCAACCGCAATCGGGCGCGGCCGCCTTTCACCGCGACAGGATGAAGGTCTCCAGCTTGCCCAGGGTCTGCAGGCCCAGCTCGACCGCGCCGAAGCCCTTCGCCGTCTGGAATTCCGCCGCGGTGCTGAACACCATGCCGAGCGTCACCAGGGTGGCCCCGTCCTGGTCCTCGAACGTGGCCCAGGCATCGGCGTGTTTCGGGCCGTTCTCGCCCCACAGCAGCGCATAGCCGATGCGTTCCTCGGGCCGGACCTCGTGATAGCGATGATGGTTCGGATAGACCGTGCCGTCGGGCCCGATCATGTCGAACACCCACTCGCCGCCGGCGCGCAGGTCGATGCGCTGCGTGCGGCAGGAGAACCCGTCCGGCCCCCACCATTGCGGCAGCGCCTCGGGATTCATCCAGCTGTTCCAGACGAGGCTGCGCGGCGCCCGGATCACCCGCTGCAGGATCATCGTGCGCCCGGCCACGCCGGCGAGATTGTCGAGCCCGGCGCCGAAACCCTGGCGGTAGCCGGCTTCCATGTCGGCGGCCAGCGATGAAAGCTGCACCGTGACGACCAGCCGGCTGCGCTCGGCCGTGCCGGAGAAATCGGCCGTCACCAGCGCCGCCGACTGGGCCACGCCTTCGGCCGAGACCACCTCGTAGTTCACGCTGCGCACCGCCGGCTGCAGTTCCAGCCAGCCGCATTCGCAGCGCATGTCGGGTTGCCCTTCGACCTTGCACAGCGAGACTTCGCGGCCGCCGACGCGGGTATCCGCCTCGAGATACTCGATGGTGACCGCAGGCGTGGGGGCGGACCACACCGCGCGGGCGGCCGGCGCCGTCCAGGCCTGCCACAGCACCGACAGGGGCGCGGCGATCTCGCGCGCGAAGCTCAGCGTGGCAAAGCGGCCTTCGGGGTTCTGGTTCGATGTCATTCCGCGCGTTCCTTCATCGCCTTCATTGCAAATGCCTCCAGCCGGTCGAGCCGGCTCTCCCAGATCGACCGCTGCTCGTCGAGCCAGTTGCGGGCCGGCTCCAGCGCCTCGGGCACCAGGGCGCAGGTGCGCACCCGCCCTTCCTTGGCCGTGACGATCAGCCCGGCTTCCTCCAGCACCGCCAGATGCCGCATGACAGTAGGCAGGCGCAGGCCGGTGGGGCCGGACAGATCGCTGACCCGCGTCGGCTTCTCGGCCAGCCGGGTCAGTACCGACCGCCGCGTCGGGTCGGCCAGCGCATGGAAGAGCAGCGAGAGGTCGGGAGAATGCTTAGTCATGATGCTAAGTATCACCCGGTGAGGCGGCCGCGCAAGGAAAACTTCGCCGATTTGCTAACTATCGTCGGGCCGGCGTGACCGCGCGGCGGCGACGCGCTATACAGGTTGCATGGGATACGGGGTCTTCATCCATCGGGCGGATTCGATCTACGATGACAGCCCGGCCGAGCAGTATCAGTTTCCCAGGCAGTACTTAAGCCGCGCCCGGGCCTGCGAGGGCGACTGGATCCTCTATCTCGAGCCCGGAAAAGTACGGAACACGCGTGGGTACTTCGCGGTGGCGCGGGTCCGACAGATCATCCCTGACCCCAAGGCGCCGGACATGTATCTCGCGCTGATCGAGCCAGGCCAGTACGCGGATTTCGCCACCCCCGTGCCGTTCAGCAAGGCCGATGGCGTGATCGAGCGTGGCCTGCTAAACGAAGCTGGCCGCATCTCCGGCCGCGCCCAGGCCGCCGTGCGGCCGATCTCGGCCGCCGATTTCCACCGCATCCTCGATCTCGGCCTGGCCGACACCGAGCCGCTGTTGCCCCGCATCGGCGACGCCCCGCCGCCGGCGGGCTTGAGCGACGAGCGCGCACCCTTCGAGTTCGTGCAGCCGCGCGACCGCGTCAGCGCCATGACCTCGCGCATCGTGCGCGACCGCAATTTCCGCCGCGTGGTGCTGCGCGCCTATGACGAGCGCTGCGCGATCAGCGGCCTGAAGCTGATCAACGGCGGCGGACGCGCCGAGGTCGATGCCGCCCATATCCGCCCGGTCGAAAAGAACGGCCCTGACGCCGTGGCCAACGGCATCGCGCTGTCAGGCACCGCGCATTGGATGTTCGACCGCGGCCTGATCAGCCTGTCCGACGACCTGGAAATCCTGATCTCGCGTCAGGTCAACGATCCCGACGGCGTGCGCGGTTTCATCAACAGAAGCGGCCGGGCCTTCGCGCCGGCCCGGGTGGCCGAGCGGCCGCATCCGCATTTCCTGGCGTGGCATCGCGAGCACTGCTTCAAGCGGTGAGCCGGCCAGCTTGATCGTACGGCAATTTGCCGTATAGTTCCCCTATGGGAAAACCGGCGGCGGACAACGAGACGGCCCGGCTGGAAGCGCGAATTCCGGTGCAGGTGTATGAGCAGATGCAGCGGGCGGCCCAGCTGCGGGGCATGACGCTGACCAGTTATATCATTGCAACCGCCGGCGAGGATGCGCGCCGCGTGGTGCAGGATGCCGAGATCATGCGCCTCGCGCGCGAAGACCAGCTCCGCTTTGCCGAGGCGCTCCTCGCGCCACCGAAGGCGAACAAGCGGCTGGCGCGGGCGGCCAAGCGGCATGCGGCGCTGATCGCGCCGCGGTGAGCGCGCGCTTCGCCATCGAACCGCTGTCGACAGCCCATGACCGCACCGCGTTCACCTGCGGCAACGACCGGATCGACAGCTATTTCCGCCAGACGGTTTCGCAGGATGTGAAGCGGCTATATGCCTCCTGCTTCGTCGCGCGCGAACTGGAGACCGGCCGCGTCGCCGGTTTCTATACGCTGTCGGCCAGCAGCGTGATGCTCGACGAGGTGCCGCAGCAGCTCGCCAGGAAACTGCCGCGTTATCCGACCGTGCCGGCGGTGCTGATCGGCTGGCTCGGGCGGCATCGGGACTATGCCGGTCACAGGCTCGGCGAGGCGCTGCTCTTCGATGCGATCAGGATGGTGGCGACAGCCCCGATCGGCGCGCACGCCATCTTTGCGGATGCGATCGACGATCGGGCGGCTGAATTCTACGCAGCTTTCGGTTTCATCCCGCTGACAAAACGAATGAACAGGCTTTACCTGCCGGTCGCTACGGCCTTGAAATCGCTAAATTTTTAAATGGTGGCTGGCGGAGGGAGAGGGATTCGAACCCTCGACACCTTTCGGTGAACACGCTTTCCAGGCGTGCGCCTTAAGCCGCTCGGCCATCCCTCCGGAATCAGGCGGCGCATCAAATGCGGCCGCGACTATAGCGGCCGATCCGGGTTTTGCAACAGTTCAGCCCCGCATTGCGTTGAAAGTCCGTCGGTTGCAGGATGCGGCCCGGTTCAAAGGGTTATCGCCATGCGTCTGGTGCGGCTTCTCGGCTATGTCTGTGCCATCGCGGGCATCCTGGTGCTCGGCCGGGATGCCCTGGAAGCGATGGAGTCGCGCGGCTGGCAGCCGCTGTCGCTGGAGAGCCTGTGGTCGGAGATGGACCAGGCGAGCCTGGCCGCGACCCAGCGCGCCGTGCGCGCCCATGTCTCGGCGGAATTCTGGAACGGGTTCGCCGAACTCCTGGCCCAGCCGGCCTCGACCGTCCTGCTGGGCCTCGGGATCGTCCTGCTGACGCTGGCCCTGTTCAGTCGTCGTTCATCTTCAGGGCTGCGATGAAGGCTTCCTGCGGGATCTCGACATTGCCGACGTTCCGCATGCGCTTCTTGCCTTCCTTCTGCTTGTCCAAGAGCTTGCGCTTGCGGCTGATGTCGCCGCCGTAGCACTTGGCCAGCACGTCCTTGCGCATCGCCGAGATGGTCTCGCGGGCGATGACGCGGGCGCCGATGGCCGCCTGGATGGCGATCTTGAACAGCTGGCGCGGGATCAGCTCCTTCAACCGCTCGCACAGCTGGCGGCCGCGCATCTCGGCGCGGCTCTTGTGCACGATCATCGCCAGCGCGTCGACCGGCTCGGCATTGACCATGATCGACATCTTCACGAGATCACCGATCTCGTGCCCGTCCATCTGGTAGTCGAACGAGGCATAGCCGCGGCTGACCGATTTCAGCCGGTCGTAGAAGTCGAACACCACCTCGTTCAGCGGCAGGCGATAGGTCACCATCGCCCGGCTGCCGTGATAGGTCAGCTCGATCTGCCGGCCGCGGCGGTCCTCGCACAGCTTGAGGATCGAGCCGAGATGCTCGTCCGGCACCAGGATCTGGGCCTTGATCCAGGGTTCCTCGATGCGGTCGATCTTCATCGCGTCGGGCATGTCGGCGGGGTTGTGCAGTTCCTGCATCGTCCCGTCGGTCATGTAGACCTTGTAGACCACCGAGGGCGCCGTGGTGATCAGGTCGAGGTTGAATTCGCGCTCCAGCCGCTCCTGGATGATCTCCAGATGCAGGAGGCCGAGGAAGCCGCAGCGGAAGCCGAAGCCCAGCGCCGCCGAACTCTCCGTCTCGAAATGGAAGCTGGCATCGTTCAGGCGCAGCTTGGCCAGGCTCTCGCGCAGCACGTTGAAATCGGCGGCGTCGACCGGGAACAGGCCGCAGAACACCACCGGCACCGAGGGCTTGAAGCCCGGCAGCGGCTCGGCGATCGGGTTGCGGTCGTCGGTGATGGTGTCGCCGACATTGGTGTCGGCCACCTGCTTGATCGCGGCGGTCAGGAAGCCGACCTCGCCGGGGCCGAGCTCGTCGACGATCGTCCGCTTGGGGTTGAACACGCCCACGCGCTCGACCAGGTAGTTCGACTTGTTCGACATGAAGCGGACCTTCATGCCCTTCTTCATCACCCCGTCGATGATGCGGAACAGCACGACGACGCCGAGATAGGCGTCATACCAGCTGTCGATCAGCAGGGCCTTCAGGGGCGCGTCGCGGTCGCCGTGCTTGGGCGGCGGCAGGCGGGTGACCAGCGCCTCCAGCACGTCGGGAATCCCCAGGCCCGTCTTGGCCGAGATCTCGACGGCGTCGGAGGCGTCGAGGCCGATCACCTCCTCGATCTGCGCCTTGACCCGCTCGGGGTCGGCCGCCGGCAGGTCGATCTTGTTCAGGACCGGCACGATCTCGTGGTTGGCCTCGATCGCCTGGTAGACATTGGCGAGCGTCTGGGCCTCGACGCCCTGGCTGGCGTCGACCACCAGCAGCCAGCCCTCGCAGGCGGCAAGGCAGCGCGAGACTTCGTAGGCGAAGTCGACATGGCCGGGCGTGTCCATCAGGTTGAACACGTAATCCTTGCCGTCCTTGGCGCGATAGCGCAGCCGCACGGTCTGGGCCTTGATGGTGATGCCGCGCTCGCGCTCGATATCCATCGAGTCGAGAATCTGGCTCGTCATCTCCCGGCTTTCCAGCGCGCCGCAAGCCTCGATCAGGCGGTCGGCGAGGGTCGACTTGCCGTGGTCGATATGGGCGACGATGGAGAAATTGCGGATCTGGGACAGTTCGGTCATGGCGCTCAATCGGCGAGGATCTGGTTGAAATCGTGGGTCCATTCGGCCTGCGGCACCTTCAGCGTGCCGGAGGCGTGCAGGACCAGTTCGTCGCCCGCCATCACCCGGCAGACGGCAAAGCCGAGGTTGCGGGTGATGCGCAACGGCTCGCCGATCGCCTCGACCCACTGGCCGAGTTCGGCCGGGCGCAGGAATTCGGCCGACATCGTCACCGTCGGCAGGAACTTGCGCCCGCCGGCCGCGACCGTCGCGGAAATCCCCAGCGCCATGTCGGCCAGCGTCATCAGCATGCCGCCGTGGCATACCCCGCCGGCGTTTAGATGCTTGCGATCGACTCGGACGCCCAGACGCACGCAACCGTCGGCGTCGCGCCTGATGTAGAGCGGGCCGTTATGGGCGGCAAAACCTTCTGCTATCGGGAACGGCTTGAAGCCGGCCGGCACGGTATCGTCGGTCGCGATCGCTGACATGTCGGGGGCCTTTTAGCATCGCCCCCAGTTTCCGGCAATGCTAGGCCACCGCCCGGCGCAGCCGCCGCTCGTGCCACCGTCGGCGCAGCCAGTCGGTGACGGGCCGCTCGATCAGCAGGTGGACCGCCACGCCGCCCGCCACCGCCAGCCCGAAGGTGGGGACCAGCAGCCAGCCCGACCAGTCGAAACGGGCGCCGAACAGCCGCGTGAAGCCGACGCCGACGATCGACAGCACGAAGCCGTGGGCGAGATAGATGGCGTAGGAGGCATCGCCCAGAAAACAGGCAAAGCGGAACAGCGGGCCGCGTCCGCGGCCTTCCAGCGCCACCAGGCAGGCCAGGATGATGGCGCCCGGCACGCCCCACACCAGCACGCGATGGCCGTTGGCCCAGCCGGAATCGAGCATGTTGGTGGCGATCAGCACCAGGAACATGGCCGGCAGTCCGACCAGCGCCAGCGGCGCCGGCAGGGTGCGACCGTGGATCGTCGCCAGGGCGATGCCCATGCCGAAGACGAATTCGATCAGCAGCGGGTCGAGCAATTTGGCCTCGGCCCCCCAGGCATCGGTGCGGAAAATGCCGACGATGCCGCCGGCGACCAGCACCGCGGTCAGCCAGGGCACCGGCTTCAGCCGCAATGCCAGCGCCCCGGCGAACAGGATGTAGAACAGCATCTCGAACGACAGCGTCCAGCCCAGCGGTATCAGGGGAATGGCCTCATGCTCGGCATTCCAGGCGGGTATGAACAGGAACGAGGCCGCGACATGCCAGGGCACCAGGGTCGAACGCTGGGCCAGGGCCGGGATGGCCAGCATCTGGGCGAGCTTGGCGGCCGTCATCAGCCAGTAGAGCGGCACGATGCGGATGAGGCGGCGGACGATGAAGCTGCGCCAGGCGCCGGGCTGGCCCCATTGGCCGGCCGTGGTCATCACCATCAGGAAGCCCGAGATCGCAAAGAAGATGTCGACCCCGGCGGCGCCGGGATAGAACCATTCCATGCCGCCGAACCGCTCCGAAATCATCGCGGTGACATGCAGGTAGACCACCATCAGGGCAGCCAGCGCGCGTCCGACCTGCACATTGTAAAGCATCGTTCAGGCGTCTCCCCCGGGGTAAGCCAACCGGCCGGCACCCTAGCGGATGCCGCCCTGAAAATCCCGCGCAGGGTTATGGTTGATGTCGCGTTAACCATCCGGTGGGGTGGCGCAAACGCGAAGGAAACCTGCGGTGAAACAACCGATGCTGGCCGGTGCCGGCCGCCTGTCCATGATCGTGGTGACCCATAACTCGGCCGAGGTCGTCGCCGGCTGCCTGACGGCGTTGCCGATGGCGGCCGATGTCGTGGTGGTCGACAATGCCTCGCGCGACGGCACGATCGCCGCGAGCCTGACGGCGCGGCCCGATGCGATCGTCGTGGCCAATGCGGAGAATCTCGGATTCGGCCGGGCCGTCAATCTCGGCATGGCCCGCACGCGGCGCGACCTGGTCCTGGTGATCAACCCGGATTGCCGGTTGGCGCCCGGTGCCGCGGCAAGCCTGGTGGCCGCCGCCGACCGCTACCCCGACGCGGCGATGTTGGCACCCCAGCTGGTCGATTCCTCCTGCCGCATCCAGCCGTCGCACGACGTGGCGCTGGACCGGCGCCGCTGCTACGGCCGGCGGGGCAGGGAGGTGCCGGAAGGCGACCTCTGCGCCGAGTTCCTGTCGGGCGCCGCCTTCGTCATCCGCCGCGCCGCCTGGGACGAGGTCGGCGGCTTCGACGAACGCTTCTTCCTGTTCTACGAGGATGACGATCTCTGCCTGCGGCTGCGTGCCGCCGGTCACGGCCTGGTGCTGGTCGACGGCGCCACGGCGCTGCATCTGGGCGGCGCCTCGGCGCCGCGCCATGCCCTCCGGCTGTTTTTCCGCGCCCTGCACATGGCCCGCTCGCGGGTGCTGTTCGAGCGCAAATACGGCGGCCGGGCGACCGCGATCGTCCACGGCCTGGCCGCATCCTGCCGGTATGGCTTCAAGACGATCGCCCATGGCCTCGCCGGCCACGGCGCCAAGGCGCGGCGCGATGCCGGGCATTTCGTCGGCACGGTCTCGGGCCTGCTGGCGCCGTGACCGGTCAGGCCTTGATGCCGTGCCGTTCCAGCAGCCGCTCGGCGCTGTCGTTCCACACGTCGGTCTCGACGATCACGCCATTCTCGACGACGAAGCGATCGACATAGCGGTTGCCGTCGAACGGCGTGCCGTCGGGCCAGCAGCCGTAGAGGGTGCCGACGCTGTAGACGATGGTGCGGTCCGGGCCCGGCACCACGTCCAGCCGGTCCATCTTCTTCTTCACCCATTTGTAGCGGCCGGCATTGAACGCCGTCGCCTCGCGCGGGTGGCTGAACCTGCGGCCGCCGGTGAAGGTCAGGCGCAGGTCGGCGGCGACATAGCGCTGCGCCGTTTCCGGGTCGGGCACCATGGTGGCTTCGAGGTAGGCGCGCACGGTCTCGGCGTCGCGCCGGCTCCGATCATCGGTCATCTCAAGCTCCCTCTCATTGCCTGCAGCGTATCCGGACGGTACGATCGCGGCCATGGATCTCGTGCTGCGCGATTGCCGTCTCCTCGACCGGTCCGGCCCGGTCGATATCGGCGTCGCCGACGGCCGCATCGTTGCCATCGCGCCGCGGATCGCGGCCGATGCCGCCATCGAGGATGTCGGCGGCCGGCTGGTGCTGCCCGGCTTCGTCGACAGCCATATCCATCTCGACAAGGCCTGCCTGCTCGATCGCTGCGGCCATGACCATGGCGATCTCGGCGCCGCGATCCGCGCGGTCTCGGCGGCCAAGCGCGATTTCACCGAGGACGACGTCCATGCCCGCGGCGCCCGCGTGCTGGAACAGGCCATCGTCCAGGGCACCACGCGCATCCGCACCCATGTCGAGGTCGACCCGCGCGTCGGCTTGCGCAGCTTCCAGGCCATCCGCCGGCTGAAGCGCGATTACGCCTGGGCGGTCGACCTCTCGATCTGCGTCTTCCCGCAGGAAGGGCTGACCAACGATCCCGGCACCGAGGATTTGCTGGTCGAAGCGCTCGAGATCGGCGCCGACGCGCTGGGCGGTTGCCCCTATACCGATACCGATCCGAACGAGCAGATCGCGCGCCTGTTCGCGCTGGCCCGGCGCTTCGACCTCGATCTCGATTTCCACGTCGATTTCGACCTCGACCCCTCCTGGACGCATCTCGAGGAAATCGCCCGCCAGACCGATGCGCATGGCTGGGGCGGTCGTGTCGCCATCGGCCATGCCACCAAGCTGTCGGCGATGACGCCCGGGCGGCGCGATGCGATCGCCCGGCGGCTCGCGGCCACCGGCATCGCGGTGACCGTGCTGCCGGCGACCGACCTCTACCTGATGGGGCGCGGCCATGACCGCGACGTGCCGCGCGGGGTGACTCCGGCGCATCTGCTGGCCGGGCTTGGCGTCACCTGCTCGATCGCCACCAACAACGTGCTGAACCCGTTCACGCCGTTCGGCGATTGCTCGCTCCTACGCATGGCCAATCTCTACGCCAATGTCGCGCATGCCGGCCCCGGCGACTTCGCCGCCTGTCTCGACCTGGTGACGGCCGCGCCGGCGCGGCTGATGAATTTACGCGATTACGGCATCGCGCCGGGCAACCCGGCCGACTTCGTGGTGCTCGATGCCGCGGATGCGGCCACCGCGCTTGCGGTGATCGCCCAGCCGCTGCTGGGCTTCAAGCGCGGCCGGCGGTCGTTCCGCCGGCCGGCGCCGCCCTT
>JAEYTW010000656.1 GCA_023433835.1 Pseudomonadota bacterium
GTCCGGGGGGACCGCGCCGCCTGCCTTTTCCGCTCCAATCGAGCTTTGTCAGGGAAGCGCCGGACAATGACAGCGACCACCGAATCGACCGGCTCCGCGAAGACCGTGCGGCCGCGGCGTGAGAAAACCACACGCAAGTCGGTCATCTTCGCCGACAAGGCCGCGGACACGATCATTCGCGTCGGCGGCCTCGGCGTCATCCTCGCCGTGTTCGGCATCATGGCCTACCTCGTCTCGGTGGTGGTGCCGCTGCTGGGGGGCGGGACGCAGACCGATCGCATCGAGCATGCGATGCCCGCCGGGCACGGCCCGGCCGTCTTCGAACAGGTCGACGATTACCGCACCATGATTGCGGCGGTGGCGCCCGACGGTGCGACCTCGGCCGTCCATATCGCCACGGGCACCGCGCTGGCGGCGCCGGCCTTCGACCTCGGCCCGTCCCAGGTGACCACGATCGGCCATACGCTGGCCAACGGCGACCTGGCCTTCGGCTTTGCCGACGGCACCGTGCGCTTCGGCCGCCTCGGCTTCGACGTCAAGATCCTGCCCGCCAATGCCTTGCCCGCCGGGCTGCGCGGCCTCGACGATACCGACCTCACCGACGGCAAGTCGGTGTTCCGCAAGGTGCCGGGCGGCCAGATCCGCCAGCTGTCGCTGGTCGCGACCCTCGATCCCGCCGTCGAGGTTGCGCCGGGCACCCCGATCCGCGCCATCGACCTGCGCATCGGCGGCACCGTCGAGCGCCCGACCCGCGCCTTCGTCACCCTCGACGCCGCCGGCGGCCTCAAGCTGTCGCTGTCCGAAGCGCGCCAGAACATGATGACCGGCAAGGTCACCCTGTCGACCCAGTCCTCGACCCTGCCGCCGCTGTCGGGCGACCTTACCGGCGCCCAGGTGCTGCTGACCCAGAAGGCCGACCAGGTCTATGTCGCCGAAAAGGGCGGCCGCATTCACCGCTTCGACACCCGCGACTTCCAGAAGCCGCTGCTGGCCGAGACCGTCCGCCTGCTGGCGGCCGGCGTCGAACTCACCAAGCTCGGCTTCCTGATCGGCGAGCAGTCGCTGGTCGCCGGCGGCTCGGACGGGTCGGTCTCGGTGTTCTTCCGGCTGCCGCGCGACGGCGCCCAGTCGACCGACGGCCGCGCCATGGTGCTGGCCCACAAGCTCGAGCCGCAGAAGAACGCCATCGTCGGCATCGCGCCGTCGCAGCGGTCGCGCCTGTTCGTCACGGCGGATGCCGGCGGCGGCATCTGGCTGCGCCACTCGACCTCCGAACAGGTGCTGATGAAGCTGCGCCTGCCGGAAGGGGCGGGCCTGATCACCGGCCTGAGCCTCACCCCGCGCGAGGATGCCGTTGTCGCCGTCACCGACCACGGCCGCTACTACGGCTTCGGCATCGACGCGCCGCATCCGGAGACGACCTGGAAGTCGATCTTCGGCAAGGTCTGGTACGAGGGCTACGACGCGCCCAACTACACCTGGCAGTCGTCGTCGGGCAATGACAGCTTCGAACCCAAGCTGTCGCTGATCCCGCTGATCTTCGGCACCATCAAGGCCGCGTTCTACTCGCTGCTCTTCGCCGTGCCGATCGCCATCGGCGCCGCGATCTACACCTCCGAATTCGTGCATCCCCGGGTGCGCGCCGTCGTCAAGCCGACGATGGAGATGATGGCCTCGCTGCCCTCCGTGGTGCTGGGCTTCATCGCCGCGCTGATCCTGGCCCCGATCGTCGAGACCTGGATTTCCGCTGTCATCCTCGCCTTCATCGCCCTGCCGCTCGGCCTGCTGATCGCCGCCCATCTGTGGCAGATGGTGCCGCTGGCCACGGCGATGCGCTATGGCGGGTTGCCGAAGTTCCTGCTGATGTTTGCCGCCGTGCTGATCTCGGGCGTCGTCGCCTACGCCCTCGGCCCCTGGTTCGAGAAGCTGGTCTTCGCCGGCGACCTCAAGGCCTGGGCGGCCGGGCAGATCGGGTCGGACGTGCCGTTCATGGCGCTGATCCTGACCCCGATCGGCTTCATCGCCGCGGCCTGGGTGCTCGACCGCTTCGCGCCGACCATGTTCCGCTCGTCCGGCCGCGACCGCCTCAACCTCGCGATCATGGACGTGGTCCGCTGGGGCGTGCTGCTGGTGCTGGGCTTCCTGCTGGCCCTGGTGTTTGCCGGCATCCTGACGGCGATCGGCGTCACCGCCCGCGGCGGCATCGTCGATACCTACGTCCAGCGCAACACGCTGGTGGTCGGGTTCGCGATGGGCTTCGCCGTCATCCCGATCGTCTACACCATCGCCGAGGATGCGCTGAACGCGGTGCCCGAACATCTGCGGGCGGCCAGCCTCGGCTGCGGCGCCTCGCCCTGGCAGACCGCGATCTGGGTCATCCTGCCGACGGCCGCCTCCGGCGTGTTCGCGGCGGTGATGGTCGGGCTGGGCCGCGCCGTCGGCGAGACGATGATCGTGGTGATGGCCGCGGGCAACACGCCGGTGCTGGAATGGAACCTGTTCTCCGGCCTGCGCGCGCTCTCCGCCAATATTGCGGTGGAACTGCCCGAGGCCGTCAAGGACTCGACCCTGTTCCGCATGTTGTTCCTTGCCGCCCTGGTGCTGTTCGTGATGACCTTCGTGATCAATACGGTCTCGGAGATTGTCCGCCAGCGCTTCCGCAAGCGCGCCGCGCAGCTCTGAGCGAGAGGCCCCCATGTCCTCCCTGCAGGATACCGTGAACCCGCAAGCTTCCTACGAGACCTCCTCGGCCGCGTCGCATCGCCGCGAGGCCGTGGTCTATCCCGCCGCGCGCGGCGAACCCAAGCTCTGGTCGCTCGGCGGCACGCTGGCCTTCGGCGTGCTGATGATCACCGGCTTCCTCCTCCTCGTGCTGTGGAACGGTTTCGCCACCTTCTGGCCGAAGCCGATCGCCGTGGTCACGCTCGCCGACGGCAAGGTCGTCGCCGGCGAGCAGACCCGCGAGGAACTGTTCAGGCCGACCGCCGAGCAGCTCGCCAAACTCACCCCCCAGCAGCGCGAGGCGATCGCCGGGCATGACGGCTATGCCACCCGCCGCCTCTATCGCACCGGCAACTTCGACTTCTACGGCGACGACAGCAAGTGGGTCGCCGACTACGACGTCGCCAAGGTCGATTATCCCCGTGACATGGTGCTGGCCGAGCGCCGCGAATGGGGCCCCTTCGTCGGCCGGCTGAAGGCCGTGGTGGTCGACGGCGTCGAGCGTCCGGTGACCGATCCGTCGGAGAACTGGGTGCGCGAGGCGCTCTCGGTTGCCCAGGCCCGTCTTGCCCATATCCGCAAGGTCGAGCGCGACGAGGTCGGCGGCATCAACCACAAGCTCGAGCAGGAACGCCTGGCCCTGCGCCGCGTCATGCTGAAGAGCGGCGTCGATTCGCCCGCCTATGCCGAGGCGCAGGCGAAGTTCGCCGCCCGCGAGGCCGAGCTGAAGAAGCAGTACGAGACCCTGTCGGGCGAGGCGCAGGCCCTGAAGGCCCGCAACGAGCGCGACCGGATCGTCCTGGCCGAGGTCGGGGGGGCCGACAAATCCCTGCCGCTCTCGGTCATCGTGCGTGCCTACGATGCCAACGACATCGGGCTTGCGTCCAAGCTGGCCGTCTACGGCTCGCGCTGGGCCGAGTTCCTGACCGACGAACCGCGTGAGGCCAACACCGAAGGCGGCGTCATGCCGGCGATCTTCGGCACCTTCGCGATGACCGTGCTTCTGTCGCTGATCGTCGCCCCGTTCGGCGTGCTCACCGCCCTGTACCTGCGGGAATACGCCAAGCAGGGCCGGATCGTCGCCTTCGTGCGCATCTCGGTCAACAACCTGGCCGGCGTGCCCTCGATCGTCTACGGCGTGTTCGGCCTGGGCTTCTTCGCCTACATCCTCGGGGGATCGATCGATCGGCTGTTCTTTCCCGAATACCTGCCCAACCCGACCTTCGGTACCGGCGGCCTGCTGTGGGCCGCGCTGACGCTCGCGATCATGACCGTGCCGGTGGTGATCGTGGCGACCGAGGAGGCCTTGGCGGCGGTGCCGCGGTCGATGCGCGAAGGCTCGCTCGCCTGCGGCGCGTCGAAGTGGCAGACCATCCGGATGATCGTGCTGCCGCGCGCCATGCCCGGCATCATGACCGGCCTGATCCTGGCGATGGCCCGCGGCGCCGGCGAAGTCGCCCCGCTGATGCTGGTCGGCGTGGTCAAGCTGGCCCCGGAACTGCCGATCGACGGGTATTTCCCCTTCGTGCATCTGGAGCGCAGCTTCATGCACCTGGGTTTCCACATCTTCGACGTCGGCTTTCAGTCGCGCAACTCCGAGGCCGGCAAGCCGATGGTGTTCGTGACCACGCTGCTGCTCATCGCGCTGATCGCGATCATGAACGCGACGGCCATCACCATCCGTAACCGGCTGAAGAAAAAGTTCGCCGGCAGCCAGTTCTAACCCAAGGGACCCGTGACATGAGCGCCGTGAGCGTGATGGAAAAGCCCGCGACCCCCGCCCAGGAACAGCCCTTCGGCGAGACGGTCTACCACGTCCAGAAGGGCGACCAGGGCATCGCCCTCGACATCAAGGACTTCAACCTCTGGTATGGCGACCGCCAGGCGCTGCATGGCGTCAACCTGACGGTCGAACGCGGCCTGGTCACCGCGCTGATCGGCCCGTCGGGCTGCGGCAAGTCGACCCTGCTGCGGTCGCTGAACCGCATGAACGACCTGGTCGACGGCCTGTCGATCAAGGGGCAGGTCGTGCTCGACCAGATCGACATCTACGATCCGCGCACCGACGTCATCGCGCTGCGCAAGCGGATGGGCATGGTCTTCCAGAAGCCCAATCCCTTCCCGATGTCGATCTACGAGAACGTCATCTATCCGCTGCGCGTCGACGGCGTGCGCGACAAGCGCTTCCTCGACGAGACGGTCGAGCGCGCGCTGAAGGGGTCGGCCCTGTGGGACGAGGTCAAGGATCGCCTCGACCAGTCGGCGCTGGGCATGTCCGGCGGCCAGCAGCAGCGCCTGTGCATCGCCCGCGCCATCGCCGGCGATCCCGAAGTGCTGCTGATGGACGAGCCCTGCTCGGCGCTGGACCCGATCGCGACCGCCAAGGTCGAGGAGCTGATCGACGAGCTGGGCGGCCACTACACCATCGTCATCGTCACCCATAACATGCAGCAGGCGGCGCGCGTCTCGCACAACACCGCCTTCATGTATCTCGGCCGGCTCATCGAATACGGCAAGACCGAGACCATGTTCACCACCCCCAAGCTCGGGCGCACGCTCGACTACGTCACCGGCCGGTTCGGCTGAGGCAGGAGAAGGACATCATGGCTGGTCAACATACGGTCAAGGCGTTCGATCAGGAACTCAACGGGCTGGTCGCGCTGATCACCCGCATGGGCGGTCTTGCCGAAGCCAACCTCGCCTCGGCGATTGACGCGGTGGTGCGGCGCGATTCCGATCTCGCCGCCAAGACGCTGGAAGCCGATCCGCGCATCGACGGGCTCGAGCGCGAGGTCGACGAACTGGTGGTGCGCATCCTGGCCTTGCGCCAGCCGGTGGCGAGCGATCTGCGCCTGCTGGTCTCGGCCTTGCGCATCGCCACCGACATCGAGCGTATCGGCGATTACGCCGCCAACGTCGCCAAGCGGGCGATCGCGCTCAACCAGGCCGCCCCGGTCAAGGCGGTGCGCGCGCTGCCGCGCATCGGCGGGGTGGTGCTGGAGATGATCAAGGATGTCCTCGACGCCTACGTCACCCGCGACGCGACCAAGGCGCGCGCCGTGTGGAACCGCGACGAGGAAGTCGACGACATGTACACGAGCCTGTTCCGCGAACTCCTGACCTACATGATGGAGGATCCGCGTTCGATCACCGTGTGCACGCATCTCCTGTTCATCGCCAAGAACCTCGAGCGCATCGGCGACCACGCGACCAACATCGCCGAGCTCGTCCACTACACCGTCGAAGGGCGCTCCATCGACGAAGACCGGCCGAAGAGCGACCAGACCGCCTTCGCGGTCACACCTTAAAGCCGGTCCGCCCAGTGTCGAGTGACATGATGATGAAGCCGCGTATCCTGATCACCGAGGACGAAGGCGCCCTGGTGGCGATGCTGCGCTACAATCTCGAGAAGGAAGGCTATCGCGTCGACGAAGCCGCCGACGGCGGCGAGGCGCTGCTGAAGGTGGCCGAGGCGCCGCCCGATCTGATCCTGCTCGACTGGATGCTGCCCTCGCTGTCCGGCATCGAAGTCTGCCGCCAGCTGCGCCGCAACCCGGCCACCCGCAACATCCCGATCATCATGCTCACCGCGCGCGGCGAGGAAGGCGACCGGGTCCGTGGCCTGGATGCCGGCGCCGACGACTACGTCGCCAAGCCGTTCTCGCCGTCCGAGCTGATCGCCCGCATCCGCGCGGTGCTGCGCCGCATCCGGCCGGCGCTGGCCGAGGAAATGCTGACCTGCGGCGACATCGTCATGGATCTCGCGGCGCACAAGGTGACCCGCAACGGCCGCGAGATCCACCTGGGCCCGACCGAGTTCCGCCTGCTGCGCTTCTTCCTGGAACATCCGGGCCGGGTGCTCAGCCGCGACCAGCTCCTCGATTCCGTGTGGGGCAACGATGTCTATGTCGAGCAGCGCACGGTCGACGTCCATATCCGCCGCCTGCGCAAGGCGCTGAACGGCGAGGGCGAGGCCGATATCATCCGCACGGTCCGCTCGGCCGGCTACGCGCTCGAAATCAACGGCCAGCCGGCCGCGGCGAGCTACGCCACGGCCTGAGTTCCCTGTCGCCTCCGTACAAACGCGGCGGCGGCTTGGTTCTGGCCGAAACTTGCCTCCAGGTTCAGCATTGGATGATGGCGGCGCCCCTTCCGGGTGCCGCCTCATAGCCCCGTGTGGGCCAATAATACCTGAGGAGGAAGCGCATGAGCGGTAATCGCGGCGTCGTCTATATCGGCCCCGGCAAGGTCGAGATCCAGAACATCCCCGATCCCACCTTCACCGCGCCCGACGGCCGGGCGATCGAGCATGCCGTCATCCTCAAGGTGGTCTCGACCAATATCTGCGGCTCCGACCAGCACATGGTGCGCGGCCGCACCACGGCGCCGGCGGGCCTCGTGCTCGGCCATGAGATCACCGGCGAGGTGATCGAGAAGGGCAAGGATGTCGAGTTCCTGAAGGTCGGCGACATCGTGTCGGTGCCGTTCAACGTCGCGTGCGGCCGCTGCCGCACCTGCAAGGAAGGCCATACCGGCGTCTGCCTGACGGTCAACCCGTCGCGCGCCGGTGGCGCCTATGGCTATGTCGACATGGGCGGCTGGATCGGCGGCCAGGCGCGCTACGTCATGGTGCCCTATGCCGATTTCAACCTGCTGAAATTCCCCGACCGCGACCAGGCCCTGGCCCGCATCCGCGACCTGACCATGCTGTCCGACATCCTGCCGACCGGCTTCCATGGCGCGGTCTCGGCCAAGGTCGGCGTCGGCTCGACCGTCTATGTCGCGGGCGCCGGCCCGGTGGGCATGGCGGCCGCGGCCTCGGCCCGCATCCTCGGCGCCGCGGTCGTGATGATCGGCGACTTCAACAAGCGGCGGCTGGAGCACGCGGCGAAGATGGGCTTCACCGCGATCGACCTGGGCAAGCATGACCGGCTGGGCGAGATGGTCGCCGAGGTGGTGGGCACCCCCGAGGTGGACGCAGCGATCGACGCCGTCGGCTTCGAGGCGCGTGGCCATTCCGGCGGCGAGCAGCCGGCCATCGTCCTCAACCAGATGATGGAGATCACCCGCGCCGCCGGCTCGATCGGCATTCCCGGCCTCTATGTAACCGGCGATCCCGGCGGGGTCGATGATGCCGCCAAGGTCGGCAGCCTGTCCCTGCGGCTCGGCCTGGGCTGGGCCAAGTCCCAAAATTTCCACACCGGCCAGACCCCGGTGCTGCGCTACAACCGCGCGCTGATGCAGGCGATCCTGCACGGCCGGCTGAATATCGCCGAGATCGTCAACGCCACCGTCATCCCGCTCGATGACGCGGCCAAGGGCTACCAGGACTTCGACCAGGGTGCCGCGCGCAAATACGTCATCGACCCGCACGGCATGCTCGCCGCCTGATCAGACTACCCCGCCGCGCCACGGCGGGACCAGGGCAAGGACCGCTCCCCCTCCCACACCACCGGTCCTTGCCCTGGGACTGATCCGCCGGTCCGGCGCGGATTGACAAGCCGGTCAATCATCTCATTATTGCGAAAGTTGTTTTGGGCAGCAGGTAGCACATCTTGCTGCTCGCCGCGGCCGATGGCAGGGGACGACCGCGATCGCGATGACGGGGCTGGGATCTTTCGCCGACGCAATCCTGAACGAGCCGCTGGCCGGCGGCTTTGCGACGATCGTGGTCGGGGCCCTGGTCAGCCACCTGGTCTTCGGGCGGCATCCGATCCGGCTCGCCATGGCGCGGGTCATCTTCCTCGTCGTGTTGACGGCCCTGCTGCTGCGCGGCGACATCGTGCCCTATCAGCCCATGCAGCCGTCCGGCATGCCGCTGCGCGATGCGATCGTCGGTGTGCTGAAGGTCGCCTGGTGGCTGTGGGCGGCCTGGTTCCTGGTCAGCGTGATCAGCCTCGTCATCGTGTTCGAGGAACGGCCGCGCGAAGGCAAGCTGCTGCGCGATTTCCTGTCGGCGCTGATCTACCTCGCCGCCGTCTTCGCCATCGTCGCCCATGTGTTCGGCCAGCCGATCCAGGGCCTGCTTGCCACCTCCGGCGCGATCGCGATCATCCTGGGCCTGGCGCTGCAAAGCACGCTGAACGACTTTTTTTCCGGGCTGGTGCTCAATTTCAGCCATCCGTTCCGGCCCGGCGACACCATCAGCATCGATGGGGTGACCGAGGGCAAGGTGGTCGAGATGAACTGGCGCGCCACCCATATCCTGACCGGCAACCGCGATCTCGCCATCCTGCCGAACGCGACCATCGCCAAGGCCAAGATCGTCAATCTCGATTTCCCGTCGCGCATTCATGGCTTCACCGCACGCGCGCGCTTTGCCTGCCCGCCGGCCCAGGCCATGGCCGTGCTGGAACTGGCTTTGCTGAACGCCCGGGCGATCCTGGCCGCGCCGGCGCCCGCGATCCGGGTCGCGGCCATTGCCGATGCCCAGACCGACATGGAGGTCACGGCCTTCGTCGACGGGGTCGGCGCCGCCGGCGCCGCGCATAACGAATTGTTCGACCTGATCTACCGCCACACCGCTGCCGCCGGGTTGCGGCTGGCCGCCCCGCAGGCGCCTCAGCGCGCGCCGGAGAGCGAGGTCCCGCCGGTCGAGCGGCCGCATGCCGAAGCCATCGTCGGGATCATGCCGCTGTTTGCCGCGCTGACCCGGGACGAGCGCGCGGCGATCGCCGCCAAGCTGAAGCCGATCTTCCACGATCGTGGCGAGGTCGTGGTGTCGCCGGACCAGACGCTGCAATCGCTGTTCATCGTCGGGCGCGGCGTCCTCTCGGTCACCGCGAAGCGCGAGCAGGGCGAAATCGAAGTGCTGCGCTTCGGTCCCGGCGATCACTACGGCGAGATCGGGCTGCTGACCGGCGCCCGGGCCGAAGCCGCGATCACGGCGCTGGCGCCGTCGATGGTCTACGAACTGGCCAAGGCCGACCTGGCCCCGGTTCTGGAGGCGCGCGCGCTGCTGGCGCACGAACTCGGCCATGCGATGGCCGAACGCCAGGTGGCAGGCCGGGTACTGACCACGGCAAACCCGGGCGGCGGTGAAACCCGGCAATGGCTGCGCCGCTGGTTCGCGGACCGCATCCATCATCTGTTCGAGCTCGAAACCTCGCACTGAGGCAGTCGGGCGGGCCAAGCGCTACCGCCGTGCTTCCTCGATCAGCCAGTCGCGGAAAGTCTTCAGGGCCGGCATCTGGGCCTTGGCTTCGGGATAGACCAGGTAATAGGCATGGGTCGAGGCGACCGGGCGGTCGAAGGGAACCACCAGCCGCCCGGCACCGATCTCTTCCTCGACAAGGAAGCGCGGCAGGATGGCGACACCTAAGCCCGCCACCGCCGCCTGGATCGTCATGGCGATCTGTTCGAATTTCGGTCCCTTCAAGCCGTTGATCCCGGGGTGGTCGACCGCTTCCAGCCAGTCGGCCCAGGCGCGCGGCCGGGTCGAATGCTGCAGCAGGGTGGCATGGCCCAGGTCGCCGATCTCCTTGAGCGAGAGGGTCGGCGCGCAGACCGGCAGCACTTCCTCGCCCATCAGCCGGTGGGCGATGACGCCGGGCCAGGAGGTGTCGCCGAAATGGATCGCGGCATCCAGCCGGTCGGAGGCGAAGTCGAACGGTACGTTGCGGGTATTGAAATTGACCGTGATCCCGGGATGGGCCGCCGAGAAACCGGCAAGGCGCGGGATCAGCCAGCGGGTGCCGAAGGTCGGCAGGATCGCGAGGTTCAGGGCGCCGCCCGATCCCTGATGAGCCAGCAATTCCAGCGTCGTGGTCTCGATCTGCTCGAGGCAGCGGCGGATTTCCGGGGCATAGGCCGCGCCCGCCTCGGTCAGCACCAGGCGCTGGCGGATGCGGTGGAACAACTCCAGTCCCAGGAAGTCCTCCAGCGCCCGGATCTGGCGGCTGATCGCGCTCTGGGTCAGGCCGAGCTCCTCGCCGGCCTGGCTGAACGACAGATGCCGGGCCGAGGCTTCGAACGCTTTCAGGCTGCCCATCGACGGCAGGAAACGCCGCATGCCGGTTTTTCCATTAGTTCATGAATAAACTGCATGATCTTCGGATTTAATGTCGTTTGCAACCGGCAGGGCGGTGGGCCAAATCATGGTGCCATCACCCAGATTGCAGGAGTTTTGGTCATGAGCACCGCGTCACAGCCCACTTTGGTCCGCCTGCTTGCCGCCGTCGGCGGCCAGGCCCGTGCCGCCGCGCTGCTCGCGACCATCGACGTCCATCCGACCTTGCTCATCGAAACCGGCGAACGCGTCTCGCGCGCGGTGCTGGCCCAGGCGATGAACCTCGTGCTGTTCGACGGCCTGCTCGCCCGGGTGCCGGCGGGCCGCGCCTATGTCGACGACGTGCGCGCCACCGGCGCCAGGGTCGTGTTCGACCATGGCGCGCTGCGCACGGTGAAGGCGCCCGCGACCGGCGCGCTGCCGTCGGGCGAAGCGGCGTTCCGCCGGATTCTGGATCCGCTCGGCTATAGCCTCGCGGGCACGTATCCGCTTGACCGCCTAGGGATGACCGGCCGGTCCTATGCGCAGGCCGACCATCCGGAGGATATTGCCCAGTTCTTCCTGAGCGAGTTGCACCCCGAGCGCTTCTCGGAAGGCTTCCAGGCGGCCACTACCCGCGTGCTCGCCACCTCGCGCGATCCGCTCGATGCCGCCGATCTGGCGCGCCTCGCCACGCTCGCCCGCGAGCGTGGTCTGCCGATGGCCGATGCCGTGGCGCTGCTGCCGCGCCTCGTCGCCTGCTTCGACCGCTGGCATGACGAGCCGGCGGTGGAGGATTACGAAACCCTGCTGGCCGAATCGGCCGAGATGGCCTGGATCGCGACCGAGGGCAATGCCTTCAACCACGCCACCGACCGCGTCGCCGACGTCGTGGCGCTGGCCGACCGCCAGAAGCAGCTGGGCCGGCCGATGAAGGACAAGGTCGAGGTCTCGGCCTCCGGCCGCGTGCTGCAGACCGCGTTCCGCGCCGCCGAGGTCGAGCGCGGCTTCCGCGCCGCCTCGGGCGACCGCGTCACCCGCATCGTGCCGGGCTCGTTCTACGAATTCATCACCCGCAAGACGATGACCGACGAGGGCAGCGGCAAGACCCGCCTCGACCTCGGCTTCGACAGCTCGAACGCCCAGGGCATCTTCAAGATGACCG
>JAEYTW010000002.1 GCA_023433835.1 Pseudomonadota bacterium
GGTGGACGCCGCTCCCATGCCATGGGGTCGAACCGGAATTACGATTCCAACGGCCCCGATGTGAAGATCCGCGGCACCGCGAGCCACATTTACGAGCGCTATTGCCAGCTCGCCCGCGATGCCTCCTCGGCCGGCGACCGCGTCGCCGCCGAAAACTACCTCCAGCATGCCGAGCATTACTATCGTATCATGCTCGCCAACGGCCTGGTCCAGCCGAAGCAGAATGGCCAGGGCCAGGGTCAGGACGGCAACGTCGCCGAAGGTGGCGAGCAGCAGGGCGACCAGCCCTTCGCCGCCGACGGCAATGCCGGCAACGACCAGACCGACCCGCAGCAGGCCGAACAGCCCGTCATCGCCGAGGCCCCGCAGCCCGAAGAGATGCCGGCCTGATCAAGGCCACCCGTGTTTCCGGCGCGCGCCGGAACCCGTCGCATCCCGCGTCCGCCAGGACGCGGGATGGTCGACCTTCGCCGTGCTACGGCGGTGATCCCCCGCCCGCTTAAACCGCGCCTCGCCCTGCGTCACCTCGACGCGGGCCGGCCCATGACGGCGACAGGCCCTTGACCGGATTGCGGTAAGGAGCGGTCAATACGGGCCGTGATGGCGCACGCGCGCAGGGACTGGTCGAGGCCGCCCGCCTGAACCATGTCATCCCCCGAGGAAAAACGCCGCACCCACCTTGTGTGGTGGAAATACCACACCCACATAGCGGGTACGGGGCAGGTCCGGATCGCCGAGGGTGGGGTCCGGCCGGTGCTGCCGACAGGAGGAGTGAGATGGATTTCGAGAAATACACCGAACGCGCCCGCGGCTTCATCCAGGCTGCCCAGCAGCTGGCGCTGCGTTCGGGCCACCAGCAGTTCCAGCCGGTGCATGTTCTCAAGGTGCTGCTCGACGACGAGGAGGGTTTCTGCTCGTCGCTGATCGCCAGCGCCGGGGGCCAGCCGGAAATCGCCCGCGCCCAGGTCGAACAGGCCATCGGCCGGATCCCGAAGGTCGAGGGCGGCTCGGGCCAGCTCTACCTTCAGCCCGATACCGCCAAGCTGTTCGAGACCGCCGCCGAACTGGCCAAGAAGGCCGGCGACAGCTTCGTGACCGTCGAGCGCCTGCTGCAGGCGCTGGCCATGCTGCCCGGCTCGTCGGCAACCGAAGCCCTGAAGGCCGCGGGCGTCAACCCGCAGGGGCTGGAGAAGGCCATCGGCGCGGTGCGCAAGGGCCGCAAGGCGGACTCGGCGGGGGCCGAGGGGGCCTATGACGCGCTGAAGAAATATGCCCGCGACCTGACCGAGGCCGCGCGCGACGGCAAGCTCGACCCCGTGATCGGCCGCGACGAGGAAATCCGCCGCACCATCCAGGTGCTGTCGCGCCGCACCAAGAACAATCCCGTGCTGATCGGCGAGCCCGGCGTCGGCAAGACCGCCATCGTCGAAGGCCTGGCCTTGCGCATCATCAAGGGCGACGTGCCCGAATCCTTGCGCGACAAGACGCTGATGGCGCTCGACCTCGGCGCGATGATCGCCGGCGCCAAGTTCCGCGGCGAGTTCGAGGAACGGCTGAAGGCGGTGATGTCCGAGATCCAGGCCGCGGCCGGCCAGATCATCGTCTTCATCGACGAGCTGCACACGCTGGTCGGTGCCGGCAAGGCCGATGGCGCGATGGATGCCTCCAACCTGCTCAAGCCCGCGCTGAGCCGGGGCGAGCTGCATTGCGTCGGCGCCACCACGCTCGACGAATATCGCAAGTACATCGAGAAGGATGCGGCGCTGGCCCGGCGCTTCCAGCCGGTCTTCGTCTCCGAGCCGACGGTCGAGGACACCATCTCGATCCTGCGCGGCCTGAAGGAGAAGTACGAGGTCCATCACGGCGTGCGGATCACCGATTCCGCGCTGGTCGCCGCGGCCACCTTGTCCAACCGCTACATCGCCGACCGCTTCCTGCCCGACAAGGCGATCGACCTGGTCGATGAGGCGGCCTCGCGCCTGCGCATGGAAGTCGATTCCAAGCCCGAGGCGCTGGACGAGCTCGACCGCCGCATCATGCAGCTCAAGATCGAGCGCGAGGCCTTGAAGAAGGAAACCGACCAGGCCAGCCGCGAGCGCCTGACCAAGCTCGAGACCGAGTTCGGCGATCTTGAGCAGGAGTCGGCCGCCCAGACCGCGCAGTGGCAGGCGGAGAAGGACAAGCTCGGCTCGGCCCAGAAGCTGAAGGAGCAGCTCGACGCCGCCCGCATCCAGCTGGAGAAGGCCCAGCGCGACAGCGACTGGGGCCGCGCCGGCGAGCTCAGCTACGGCGTCATCCCGGCGCTGGAGCAGCAGCTGAAGGATGCCGAGGCCTCGTCGGGCGCCAATGTCCGGCGCGAGGCGGTGGGCGAGAACGACATCGCCGCGGTGGTCTCGCGCTGGACCGGCATCCCGGTCGACAAGATGCTGGCCGGCGAGCGTGAGAAGCTCCTGCACATGGAGGAGCGGCTGCGCGAGCGCGTGGTCGGCCAGGACGAGGCGCTGGTTGCCGTGGCGAACGCCGTTCGCCGGGCGCGGGCGGGCCTGCAGGACCAGAACCGGCCGATCGGCTCGTTCCTGTTCCTGGGCCCCACCGGCGTCGGCAAGACCGAGCTGGCCAAGACCTTGGCCGCCTTCCTGTTCGACGACGACCAGGCGATGGTCCGCATCGACATGTCGGAGTTCATGGAGAAGCATGCGGTCAGCCGGCTGATCGGCGCGCCCCCGGGCTATGTCGGCTACGACGAGGGCGGCGTGCTGACCGAGGCGGTGCGGCGGCGGCCCTACCAGGTCGTGCTGTTCGACGAGGTCGAGAAGGCGCATCCGGACGTGTTCAACGTCCTGCTGCAGGTGCTCGATGACGGGCGGCTGACCGACGGCCAGGGCCGCACGGTCGATTTCCGCAACACGATCATCATCCTGACCTCGAACCTGGGTTCGGACATCCTGGCCTCATCGCCCGACGACGAACTGCCGGAAATCCTGCGCGAGCGGGTGATGACGGTGGTGCGCGCCTCGTTCCGGCCGGAATTCCTCAACCGGCTGGACGAAATCACCCTGTTCAAGCGGCTCGGCCGCAAGAACATGGGCGGCATCGTCCAGATCCAGCTGGCCCGGCTGCGCCAGCTGCTGGAAGACCGCAAGATCACCCTGGCCATGGAGCCGTCGGGCATCGACTGGCTGGCCGAGGCCGGCTACGACCCGGTCTACGGCGCCCGGCCGCTGAAGCGGGTGATCCAGCGCAGCTTGCAGAACCCGCTGGCCGAGGCGATCCTGGGCGGGCGGATCAAGGATGGCGATACCGTCCATGTCGGGGCCGGCGAAGGCGGCCTGGTGCTGAACGGCGAACTGGTCAAGGCCGCCTGACCATGACCCCAGACGCGGGTCCGCGATTTATCCTTGCGGAACCGGGCCCGCGTCGTTATGGTCCGCGCCGCTTCCTCCTAGAGCGTGCCGACGTAGCTCAGTTGGTAGAGCAACTGATTCGTAATCAGTAGGTCGCCAGTTCGAGTCTGGCCGTCGGCACCACTCAGGCTATCTGATAGTCTAAGGACAACTCGGTTGTTTTAAGGAAGCTACCCGGAGGGCTGCATGGCCGACCGTGTCTTCCCCGACGATACCGCGCTGACCGAATTGTGCCGGCGCTACCAGATCAGGCGCCTGTCCCTGTTCGGCTCCCGGCTGAAGGGAACGGCGCGGCCCGATAGCGATACCGATCTGCTGGTCGAGTTCGAGCCGGAAGCCGAGCCGACGCTGCTGACCATGGTGGCGATCGAGCGCGAGTTGTCGGCGCTGCTCGGTGGCCGGCCGGTCGACCTGCGGACGGCCCAGGATCTCAGCCGCTATTTCCGCGACGACGTGGTGCGCACCGCTGAAGTGCAGTATGCGGCCCGATGACCGCATCAGACTGCAGCATGTCGCCGATGCGCTCGAAGCCGCAATGAGCTTCGCGCAAGGCAGGAAGCGCGACGATCTCGATACCGACCGCATGCTCTTGTTTGCCCTCATCCACGCCATTCAGATCGTGGGCGAGGCTGCGTCAAAAACTTCTGGGGAATTGCGTTCCGACCACCCCGAGGTGCCGTGGACTGAAATCATCGGGATGCGACACAAGCTGGTTCACGCCTACTACGACGTAAACCCAGGCATTCTCTGGGCAACCGTTACCAAATCGGTGCCCCACCTCTTGGCTGACGTAAAGCGTCTGCTTGCCTCAAGCTGAGCAATTCGGCGCTCAAGTCCGCGACCGGGACCGCGTCACCCCATGACGGCGGCACAACTTTGACGAACACCTGCTTAAATCTGCTCTCCTCGGAATGCCCGCAGTGGTCGAAGATGCGGAAGACGGTCTTGTCCTGGCCCTTGCCGAACAGATCTTCGCACAGCCGGGTGCCGCGCCCGGTCATCTGCCAGAACTTGACGCGGGATTTCACCGGCTTGGCGAAGACGAGATTAACGATTTCGGGCACGTCTATCCCGGTGTCGAGCATGTCGACCGAGATGGCGATGGACAACTCGTCATTGGTGCCCTCGCCCTTGAAATCGTCGATCAGCGCCTCGGCCCGCGGGTTGTAATTATCGATGACCTGGCAGAACTTGCCGCCATATTGGGCCCTCCCCTTGGGAGACACCGTGCCACATTGCAAATCGCAGCGTGCGCCTGCTACATGACGGCACAGCCCGTCTTTTTTCAGCATGACCAGGAAACGACCAGATGACCGACGTCCGGGACAGCAACGGCACCAAGCTCAGCGACGGCGACTCGGTCACCCTGATCAAGGATCTCAAGGTCCGCGGCACATCCGTGACGCTGAAGCGCGGCACGCTGGTCAAGAACATCCGCCTCACCGACGATCCCGCGGAAATCGAATGCAACGCGGAAAAGGTCAAGGGACTGGTCCTCAGGACCGAGTTTCTGAAGAAGGCCTGACGATACCACCCACGCGAGGGTGACGGCCGTCATCGCCATCCCCATCCCATACCCCCGATACTGCCCCGGCCAGGTGGACTAATCCGGCCGGCGTCATGCCCCTGTTACACAGCCGGCTGACCATGCGCGCGATTTCGCCACCTCAGTCGACATCGCGGGGGTCAATGATGGTCGATCACGTGCAACACGCTGCCCATGCCGATCTGCCGGCACGGCAGACCGCTACCGAAAGGCTCATCAACATCGGGGTCGTGGCCCTGCTGCTGGTCGGGATCGCCTATGTTCTGATCGCACTGGTCTCCGATATCGACCAGGGCACCAAGGTCGTGTCCTGGATGCCTTTCATCCTGCTCGGCGTGGCGCTGCTGATCGCGCTGGGCTTCGAATTCGTCAACGGTTTCCATGATACCGCCAACGCCGTGGCAACCGTCATCTATACCCATTCGCTGCCGCCCACGGTGGCGGTGGTCTGGTCGGGCGTCTGCAACTTCCTCGGCGTGCTGACCTCGTCGGGGGCCGTCGCCTTCGGCATCCTGGCGCTGCTGCCGGTCGAACTGATCCTGCAGGTCGGCTCGTCGGCCGGGTTCTCGATGGTCTTCGCGCTGCTGATCGCGGCAATCATCTGGAACCTCGGCACCTGGTATCTCGGCCTGCCGTCGTCCTCGTCGCATACGCTGATCGGCTCGATCATCGGCGTCGGGCTCGCCAACCAGCTGATGGCGCCGGCCGCCTCGGGCACCTCGGGCGTCGACTGGGCCCAGGCCGCCGGCATCGGCCAGTCGCTCTTGATCTCGCCGATCGTCGGCTTCGTCGCGGCCGCCCTGCTGCTGCTCAGCGCCAAGGCGCTGATCCGCTCGCCCCAGCTCTACCGCGAGCCGCAGGGCAGGAAGCCGCCGCCGTTCTGGATCCGCGGCCTGCTGGTCCTCACCTGCACCGGTGTCTCCTTCGCCCACGGCTCGAACGACGGGCAGAAGGGCATGGGCCTGATCATGCTGATCCTGATCGGCACGGTGCCGACGGCCTATGCGCTGAACCGGTCGATGGATGCGCAGGACACGGTCGTCTTCCGCTCGCTGTCGGAAACCACGGCCGAGGCGATCGCCCGCTACGTGCCGGCCGGGGCGCCGTCCTCGGCCAGGCCGCGCGACGATCTCACCGCCTATGTCCGCGATCGCCAGATCAAGCCGGAAACCCTGCCGGCGCTGCGTGGCGTCGCCCTCGATATCGCCACCGACGTCTCGCGCTACGGCTCGCTCGCCAAGGTGCCGACCGAACTGGTCGGCAACGTGCGCAACGACATGTACCTGGTGTCGGAAGCGCTGCGCCTGATGCTGAAGAACAATGCGGTGCCGTTCACGGCCGAGGACCTGTCGCTGGTCAGGCAGTATCGCGGGCGCCTCGACCAGGCCACGAAGTTCATCCCCGACTGGGTCAAGGTCGCGGTGGCGATCGCGCTGGGCCTTGGCACCATGGTCGGCTGGCGGCGCATCGTCGTCACCGTCGGCGAGAAGATCGGCAAGAGCCACCTGACCTATGCGCAGGGAGCCTCGGCCGAGCTGGTGGCGATGACCACGATCGGCGCGGCCGATATCTTCGGCCTGCCGGTCTCGACCACCCACGTGCTGTCGTCGGGCATCGCCGGCACGATGGCGGCAAACAGGTCCGGCCTGCAGATGGCAACGATCCGCAATCTGATCCTGGCCTGGGTCCTGACCCTGCCGGTGTCGATCGTGCTGGCGGGCAGCCTGTACTGGCTGTTCCGCCACATGTTCTGATCGGCGGTCGCGCCCCATGAAGAAGGCGGCGGAAGTCACCCTCCGCCGCCTCTTTTTTTAGACCCGGCCGCCCTGCCTCAGTTCGGCGGGGGGGCGCATGCCGAGGTGCCCGGCACCTTGTCGTAGTAGCAGGTGCCGCCCGGCTGGCCGTCCGGCAGCGTCGCCGTGCGGGAGAACAGCGTCTCCCAGCCGCGATCGCCACTGCCGGGATTGAGCGACATCGCCGTCGGGCCGGGGAAGGCCGTCGGCTGGGGCCGGCGCTGGACATCGTCGGCGACGAAGTCCGAACCCATGGTGATGCCGACCGCGTAGCAGCCGCCCAGCGGGCAATCCATGTCCTTCATCGCCCAGTGGCCGCAGGCGCGATCGCAGGATGCCTTGATGCCGGGATTGGCCTTGACCAGCGGATCGTCGTCCGACAGCGAGCAGACGCAATTGTCCTGCGCGTTCATCGAGCAGAAGGTCTGCGGCTGGCACGAACCGTTGGCCCTGGACGGCTTCAGGTCGGCGGCCAGCGCGAAGTCGATGCTGATGGTCAGGATGCCGTTGGCATAGTCCGATGTCAGCCACTTCGAGACGTTGGCGTCGGCGGTGAAGGTGGTCGGCTTGGTCAGGATGGCGCCGCGCAGGGCCCGGACGTTGGCATCCTTGTTGAAGTTGTTGCCGACATACATGCGGTAGGTCTGCTTGGTCGAGTTCTTGGCGAACAGGAACATCAGCGCATAGGTCTTGCCGGCTTCGAACACGTTGACCGCATGGTCGCCGGGCTCGGTGGTGAACGCCTCCTTCTGCTGGGTGGCCAGCGAGACCGAGGTATCGATGTAGTAGCTGCCGTAGTTGGCCGTCAGGTTCGACCGCTGCCAGGTCTTCTGCCCGGCCATGCGCAGGAACGGCCAGCGGCAGGCGGCGGCGCCGGGGTTGGCGTCGCAGCCATTGGCCTTCCACTGCGCCCATTCGCCGGTGCCGGCGGCGGGGCTGCCCTTCAGGTACTGGCGGAAGATCGGCACGCCGTAGCAGAACGGCCCGGCGCAATCCTCCGACCACGTCGGGTTCCGGTCCCGCGCGCAGACGCCGGGCTGCGAGCAGTCGGGGATCAGCGCGGTGGTCACATAGTCATAGGGGCTGGTCTTGGCGGTCGAATCGACACCCTTGGGCGTGGGCTGACCGTTGCAGGCCAGCACGGGGTCGACACCGATGTTGGATTTGCACTCCGACGTCTCGACCGGCGCGTTGAAGAAGGGATCCTCGTTGACCGAGATGGTCTGGGTGAAGCCGGTCAGCGAACCGTCGTCGTCGTTCAGCTCGGTCTGCCGGTCGATGTCGGTGAAGTTGTTGAAGCCGTTGTCGGGGAAATAGCAGTACTGGGTATCGGCCTTGGCGAAGTCGGTCAGGTAGGAGCCGCCCTGGCCGAAATTCGTCACGGTCGTGCCGCCGATCGGTTGCGTCGGCTTGAACACCGGCGCGATGACGTAATGGCGGATGTCGACGTTGTCGAAATAGAGGTTGGTCGAATGGAAGGCCGGCGGATAATAGAAGCCGTTAGGCTGCTTCCAGGCGATCGCGGCGTTCGGCGCATAGCAGGCGGCGTTGCCGGTCTTGGACGCGTCCTTGCGCACGCCGATCGTGTTGGTGTCCGACCAGATGCAGCCGTTGTCGACGCTGCAATCCCGGGTCCTGATGTCGAGATAGGCGTTCGAGTCCTGGTAGTTCGGACCGTCATAGATGCTGAAGAAGCGCTGGTTCACGCCCCAGTTCGACTTCTGGATCGAGATGCCTGACTTCTTGATGACGCAGGAATTGCCGGCATTGTTGTCGCAGCGCAGCCCGCTGTCCTTGTTGGTCGGCCCGATCGAATAGGCCAGCGGATTCTTGGGCTGGGTCTCGCCGACGAAGATCGAGTTCGAGGCCAGCGCCCAGTAGCCTTCCGGCGAGGAGGACTTGGTGTAGTCACCGCCCGAGACGAAGGTGATGCCCGCCGTCATCACGTCGGTGATCGCCGAATTGTCGAACAGGTACCAGAACTGGCGCAGCCAGATCGCGGCGAAGTTATGCGCCGCCCAGTTGAAGCTGGTGGTGTAGTGGTCCAGCACCGTCGCGCCGCAATTGTCGCGGCCGTTCGAGCAGAGCGGGACGTTCGAGCAGTCGTAGACCGTCGGCATGCCCGGGGTCTGCTTGTCGGCCGAGGCCACGGGGCAATGGGTCGAATGCGGCACGTCGCCGATCTTGGGATAATAGGCCGGATCGGCCGCGGCCGTCGGCGCGATGCTCTTCAGGATGTTCAGCCCGCTGGCCTGCTGCCCCTCGGCCGGGCTGGCGACGCCCAGGCAGGCTTCGGTGATGTTGATCGAGATAAAGGAGTTCATCGCCGACGAGCAGGTGTTCTTGTAGAACGCCTTCAGCGGCGTGGCGCCGGCCTTCTCCTCGCTGTTCTGCAGGGCGGCATAACCTTCCCACTGCATGCCGCCGTGATGGGCGCCCTGGGAATAGGACGGGGCCACCCAGTAGCAGGCCCCGCAGGTGCCGGCACCGACGGCGGCATTGCCGATGAATTCGTTCCAGTTGTTGGTGATCCAGAACACCGACGGGTGGTTGCCGTCCGACAGGAACGGGAAGCTGTCGCCGGTCTTGGAATTGTCGACCAGGATGCCCGGAATCTGGCGGGGGTTGACCGCGCTGTCGGTGGCGCCGCGGGCGTGGATGCCGATGTTGGAATGGAAGCGGTTGTCGATCTCGGTGGAGTCTTCCAGGTAGAAGCCGTGGCCGATCGACAGATAGCCGACGTTGCGCGCGATCGTCAGGTTCTGCGTGGAATGCACCACGACCCAGCGGGTCATCGATTCATTGATCGAGGAATCCTTGACCCAGCTGCCGGGGGGGGCGAGGCGGGCCATGTGGAAATGCACGGGGTAGTGGCCCTTGCGGCCGCCCTGCCCCATCTGCTTGAACTCGACGCCCTGGACCTGCAGCTTCTCGAAACCCTGGCGGATCACCAGATGGCCGCCGAAGGCGTAGTTCGAATTGCGCGCGGTCGCCTGGGCGAAGCTTTCCTTGTAGCTGTCGCCTTCCGACTGGATGGTGATGCTGCGCGTCAGCAGCGCCACCGCCGCCCGCGTCTCCAGGCCTTCCGAGACGAGCTTCGCATCGATGGTCAGCCGCGGCTTGCCGTCGGCGCCCACCGCCTTGTCGAGACGATTGGACAGGGGGAAGCGTTCGCCCTGATGGCGATAGAGCACGCCGCATTCACTGTCGGGCTTGCCCGCGTCGCAATTGCTGCGCCGGAAGGTGACGACGTTGCCGGCGATGCCGGTGATCGTCAGCTGCTCGGAATGATCGGGCAGGTAATCGGTCGTGGTCACGACGATCTCGTCGCCGACGGCCCATTTCGCCGGCGCCCAGGCGGCACCCGGGATGCGCTCGAGCGTCAGGGTGTGCGCGCCCGGCTGCAGCGTGGCGCCGAGGCGGACCCAGCTGTTGCCGCTCGAGGTCGGATCCTCGGTCGCGCCGTCGGCCGGCGGCGGCAGCGAACCCTTCGCCCCGTAGAGCTCCAGCGAGGCACCGTAGGCCAAGCCGATGCTCTTGTAGCCGAAAAAGCCGATGCGGCCGAGGACATCGGCCTTGCCGTCGCCGAGCAGCGCGTCGTACTGGTAGAAATAATCCTTGAGGCCGGCCCCGCCGGGCATCAGGCCTTTCACGGCCCCGTTGGAATTCCAGGCTTCCGGGTTGATGCCGCAGGGCTTCTGGCTCGGGTCCAGTTCCTCGCTGCGGCAGACCGCGCCCTGGGCCTGGACGTTCGGATCGCCCTTGCTCTGATCCTCGCCGTAGAGGTGGATGCGCAGGCGGCCGCCCAGTTCGCCGAAGGCTGCGACCGAGGAGGACAGCACCGGCTGCAGCATCTGGCTTTCAGACTGGCCGTTGCCGGGGATCGGCATCGGCAGCGACGGGGTCGACCGGCCGGCGATCATGCGGCCGCCGGATTCGACGATGATCGCGCTGGCCCAGAAATCGGTGACCGAATTACGCTTCTCGACGAATTCGAGGACGCCGCCGCGCAGGATGTTGACGTTGGCGAACTTCCACTCGCCAGTGACTTCCAGCGCGCTCGGCGTCGTCACCTGGCAGGGACCGTTGACGACCAGGTTGGGCGGCGCCGCCTGGGGTCCCGGGATCGGCAGGATCGGGATCGGATCACCGTCGATGTCGGTGCCGCAGAACACGGTCGGCGTCTCCGGCACCTGGGCCCGTGCGGGCGCGGCCAGGCCCATGGCGAGCAACAGGGCAAGCGCCGCCCCGGTTGCGGGGATGCGGCTGAGGATTGCCTGCGCAGCTATCGGGGGCATAGGCGGGTCTCCTGAAAACGGTTGTTCGGCCACGCCCGGATCGCGCCCGCAACTCCAGCGCAGGCATGGCCCCGGCATGGTAGACGGTGGCGGCGTCCGATTCGTGCGATTTGGTTGGAAGTTTTTGACGATTCTTGGAAAAAACTGGAAACAGGAATCCTGTCCAATCCTGCTCCGCCCGCTGCGGATCCAGTATAGATCAGCGTTTGGCGTTATCCATCCTTGCCCGACACGGCAAGTAAGGATCACGAATTCGATATCACGGTAGAATATCTTCGCAATTTATCCGGAAATTCGCCAAACGGGAGCGGTCAGGGGCAGCCTTTCCGCTGGCGACTGGAAGAATTCGGAATATTACCGACGTGACCCGCCCGATCCTGCCCGGCGCCAGCCGCTGGCCCGAGCTTGACGCTTTCACCAGATTCTGGCGCGCCAAGGCGCCGCCGGGCGGCCTGCCGCCCAAGTCAGCCATGGACCCGATCGAGATGCGGCGCTGGCTTGGCCATCTGTCGATCGTCGAGGTCGTCGACGGCGGGGCGGATTATCGGGTCCGATTGCACGGCACCAAGGTTGCGGCGGCGGCCGGTATCGACCTGACCGGGCGCAATGTTTCGCATTATCCCGGCGAGCGGCGCGTGGCGATGCACGAAAGCTACCAGCTGGCGGTCGAAAGCCGCGCGCCCTGTTATTCGTCGATCATCCTGCGCCCGGGCGACCGGCCCCAGCTGGTGATCTGGGAACGGCTGTTGCTGCCGCTGGCCGAAAACACCGGCAGCGATCGCGTCGGGTTCGTCATCACGCTGGGCTATCGGCTGGTCACCGACCGGCCGCTTGGCGAGTACCGCGCCGAGGCGGAAGGCCATGGCATGCTGGTGCGGGTGATCGACGACCCGAAGATCGACTGGTGGTAGGCGGCGATTGCGATCAGTGCCTATACGCCCACGTATCTGTGGGCGATGTCGGGGTTCCGGTCGAGTTCGGCGGAGGTGCCGGCCCAGACGGTGCGGCCCTTCTCGACGATGAAATGCCGGTCGGCGAGGCGCTTGAGCACGGCGAGGTTCTTGTCGA
>JAEYTW010000058.1 GCA_023433835.1 Pseudomonadota bacterium
GCGCGAGGCCATCCTCGCGGCGACCGGGGTCGAGGCCGGCATCAAATGGCCGAACGACCTGCTCGTCGGAGGCCGCAAGATTTGCGGCATCCTCGCCGAGGCGGCCTGCGACGACGATGGCACCGGCGGCGGCGACCCCGCGTTCGTGGTGATCGGCATGGGGCTTAACCTTGCCATTCCCGACGCCGCCTTTCCCGCGGACCTGCAGGAAAAGGCGGTTTCCCTGGCCACCCTCACGGGCCGTCCGATCGACCGCGGCGCCTTCGTGGGGACCCTGGCCGCCGCCTTCGACCGTTGGGTTTCTCTCTGGGAGCGGCAGGGGCTTTCCGCCTTTGCCGCGACCTGGACCGCCCACGCCCTTCACCTCGGACAGGTCGTCAGCCTCGACGACGGCGACGAAGAGATCTGCGCCACCCTCATCGGCCTCGCGGGCGATGGAGCGCTGCGCATCCGCGACGCCGCCGGGGCCGTTCGCGACGTCCATTCCGGCGAAATCCATTCCGGCGAAATCGGGACGGCCCCGTCCGCGGGCCGCATCCCCTCGCAACTTCACAAGACCCACATGGGGGCACTCTCATGAAGACCGAACAACGGTGGGACAAGCTCGCTGCTGACACCCGCCAGCGCCTGGAGGCCGCCGCGCCCTACATCGGCGCCGGCAAGCGGGTGAAGGCGGAGGACACCGTCGCCCTGCTGAAGGCGGTGATCCGCTCCGGCGACCGCGTCAACATCGAAGGCAACAACCAGAAGCAGGCCGACTTCCTCGCCGACTGCCTGAACAAGGTCGATCCGGCCGAGATCCACGACCTGCATATGGTCCAGTCCTGCGTGCCGCTGGCCTCGCATCTGGACATGTTCGAGCGCGGCATCGCCAAGAAGCTCGACTTCGCCTTCGGCGGCCCGCAGTCGGGCCGCGTCGCCAAGTTCATCCGCGAAGGCAAGATCCAGCTCGGCGCCATCCACACCTATCTCGAGCTGTTCGGCCGCTACTTCCTCGACCTGACGCCGCGCGTCTCGCTGATCTGCGCCTATGAGGCCGACCGCGAGGGCAACCTCTACACCGGCTTCAACACCGAGGACACGCCGGTCATCGTCGAGGCGACCAAGTTCCGCCAGGGCATCGTCATCGCCCAGGTGAACAAGATCGTCGACAAGCTGCCGCGCGTCGATATTCCCGCCGACTGGGTCGACGCCGTCGTCGAGAGCCCGAAGCCCTTCTTCATCGAGCCGCTCTTCACCCGCGATCCCGGCCTCGTCACCGACAACCATATCCTTCTCGCCATGCTGGCGCTGAAGGGCATCTACGCCGAGTACAAGGTCAAGCGGATCAACCACGGCATCGGCTTCCTCACCTCGGCCATCGAGCTGATCCTGCCGACCTACGGCGCCGAGCTCGGTCTCAAGGGCGAAGTCTGCACCCACATGGTGCTGAACCCGCACCCGACGATGATCCCGGCGATCGAAGCCGGATGGGTCGACACCATCCACTGCTTCGGTGGCGAGCTGGGTATGGAGGAGTACGTCAAGGCGCGCTCCGACATCTTCTTCACCGGTCCGGACGGCTCGTTGCGCTCCAACCGCGCCTTCGCCCAGACCGCCGGCCACTACGCGCTCGACATGTTCATCGGCGGCACGCTGCAGATCGACGAGTGGGGCAATTCCTCCACCGCGACCGCCAACCGGGTGTCTGGCTTCGGCGGCGCCCCGAACATGGGCTGCGACGCCAAGGGCCGCCGGCATGTGACCGAGAGCTGGCTGAAGTGCGGCCAGGAAGTCCCGCACATGGCCGACCAGATCGGCGCCATGCCGCGCGGCAAGCGCCTGGTCGTCCAGGGCGCCGAGACCTTCGGTGAAGGCCGCGCCCCGACCTTCGTGGAGAAGCTCGACGCCTGGCAGCTGGCGGAGAATGCCGGTCTCGATCTGCCGCCGGTCATGATCTATGGCGACGACGTCACCCACATCGTCACCGAGGAAGGCATCGCCTACCTCAACCGGGCCCCGGACATGGCCACCCGCATGGCGGCGATCCGTGCGGCCGCCGGATACACCGACGTCGGCCTGAAAGCCAACCCGGCCGAGACCAGGCGTCTGCGCGAAGCAAACATCTTCAAGACCCCGGAAGACCTCGGCATCGACCGCAACCGTGCGAACCGCGACCTGCTCGCGGCCCGCTCGATGCGTGACCTCGTCGACATCTCGGGCGGCCTCTACAACCCGCCGACCCGCTTCCGCAACTGGTGATCGGAGTCTGTCATGTCTCTCGAAACGATCGAATTCACCGTCGCAGGGGATGGCCGGGCCGTCTCCCTTCCCGGTCGCGCCCACTGCGGCGTGGTCGGCTCCGGCGACCTTGAAGTGCTGCTCGAACCCAAGGCTGCCGACAGCGCGGTTTCGGTGCGGATCGTTACCCCCGTCAAGGGCTTCGACGCCCTGTGGAAGCGCGTGGTCGAGCATTTCGTCGCCGAGACCGGCCTGTCCGGTCTGTCCATCGACATCAACGACAACAACGCCTCGCCCGCCATCGTCGCCCTGCGCCTGCGTCAGGCGCTGGCCGAGGCGCAGGGCTGAAGCCAGGAGTTCCGAGCATGCCCAACTGGAACAGACTTCAGACGAATTCCTTCCTGGAATCCAGCGCGCGCGACCGCGCCGTCGGTCTCGTCGACGAAGGGAGCTTCGTTGAACTCGGCGGTCCCTTCGACCGTCTGGTCAGCCCTCATCTCGTCGCGCTGGGCGAAGCGGTGGAGAACGACGACGGCATCGTCACCGGCGTCGGCCGCATCGGTTCCCGCCCGGTCTTCGTGATCTCGCAGGAAGGCCGCTTTATCGGCGGATCGGTCGGCGAAGTCGGCGGCGCCAAGATGGTCGGCATCATCGACATGGCCATCGACTTCAACGACCGCCTCGTCGCCGAGTACCCCGACCTGCCGCCGTCGGCGCGTCCGCTGGTCGCCATCTCCTTCGAGACCGGCGGCGTCCGCCTGCACGAGGCCAATGCCGGCCTTCTCGCCCACGCCGAGGTGATGGACGCCCTGCAGCGCGCCCGTCACAAGGTGCCGGTCGTCGCGCTCATCGGCTCGCGCATCGGCTGCTTCGGCGGCATGGGCTTCGTCGCCGCCGCCACCGACGCCATCGTCATGAGCGAGTTCGGCCGCCTCGGCCTCACCGGTCCCGAGGTGATCGAGCAGGAGATGGGCAAGGACGAGTTCGACGCCTCGAACCGCGCCCTGGTGTACCGCACCACCGGCGGCCGTCACAAATACGTGATGGGCGACGCCAACTACCTGGTGGACGACACCGTCGCCGCCTTCCGCGCCCAGCTTGCCGAACTCTGCGCCCTGCCGGTCTCGTCCTTCGAGGCGATGCGGCGGATCGGATCGCCGGACCTGGTGGAAAAGCAGCTGCGCGGCGTCGCGCTCGCCGCGGAACTCAAGCCGGACGACGCGCGCGACGTCTGGCGCCACGCCGGCAACAACGACCCTGTCGGTCTCGCCGACGGCCCGCTCGCGGACTTCCGCAAGTCCGTCCGCCGTCTGGCCCTGTGATCGGGAGAAAGACCTCATGGAAACTCTATTGGGACAAGGCCGCGCGGCCATCGACCTGATCGTCGATGCCGGCAGCTTCACCGAGGGCACCGTCGGCGCCCGGACCTTCGACGACCCCGACTTCGGCCCCGGCGCCGTGGTCGGCACCGCCTTGCTGGAGGGTGAGACGGTCACCGTCATCGCCTCCGACGCCGAGGCCTTCAACGAGAAGTTCCCGGTCGTCTATTCGGGCATCATCGGTCTGGAGGAAGGCTACAAGATGGCGCAGGCCGTCTATGCCACCCTCGCCGCCGACGCCGAGAAGGCGGCGGCCAAGAAGCGGCCGATCGTGCTGATCGTCGACACCCCCGGCAACGGTCCGGGGAAGGTCGAGGAGATCTTCGGCATGAACAAGGCGACCGGCGCCTATCAGCTGGCGCTGGCCGAGGCCCGGCTCGCCGGCCATCCGATCGTCGCCATGGTGGTGGGGCGCGCCATTTCCGGCGCCTTCCTGTGCCACGGCCTGCAGGCCGACCGGATCCTCTCCCTGACCTCCGAATTCCAGACGATGATCCACGTCATGCCGATCACCTCGGTGTCGCGCATCATCAAGAAGGACGTCGAGTTGCTCGAGGAACTGGCCAAGGCGAACCCGGTCTTTGCCGCCGGCCCGGCCTTCTTCTTCAAGCTCGGCGGCGTGGAGCAGCTGGTCGAGACCATCGACGGCATGCGTCCGGCCATCGTTTCCCAGATCGCCGACATCCGCAAGGCCAAGGCCGACGCCATGGCTGACGGCACCGCCACGGCGCCGACCGGTCCGCGCGGCCGCGGCG
>JAEYTW010000128.1 GCA_023433835.1 Pseudomonadota bacterium
CCGCGGCAGGCGCCGCCGGCCGGGCACGCCGCCTCGCGGTTCCGCGCATCGTAACTTGGTACGCTCCGGCCGGCCTGGTCGGGGCGTTTTCTTTTGTGGCCGATCGCATTCTTCCGAGGAACGCGGCACCCGCAGTCCCCGGGCTCACCCTGCATGGAAGTGAGCCCGGGCTGCAGTCGTCAATCAAGGGACATCAGCCTTGTGGCGCCGACTTCGTTGATCGCCGTTGCCGCGCCAATCTTAGCGAATCGGCCGCCGGCAAATTGGCTGGGCGTCTCAAAAATCTATCGCACGCGTCTCATGCGGCATCATCGGGGCCGCCACGGCCGGATCGCTCCGGCCGTTTCGCAAGGATGATCCGCCGCCCGCACCCGCTCAGAACCGAAAGCGGGCGAGGTTGCGGGTCACGCCATCGGGCAGGCGCAGGGTGGCACGGTCACTGGTCGGGAAGGCGAGACGGAAGTTGCCGATGGCCGTGGCCGACGGCACGAGGCCGCCGGTCGTCTGCCCCACCGGCGCCCCGCCGGCGTAGCGATACAGCGTGCCCTCCAGGCTGAGATCCGCGCCCAGCGTGCCTTCGGCGGCGTACCACACCGGCATGCCCTGCGCGTCATAGCTCAGCAACGACAGATGGGCCACGTGGCTGATGGCGCCTCCGGTGCCGCTTCGGGTGCCGAACTGGAGGAAGATGCCATTGGCGTCCGCCGCCTTGGCCGGTTCGTACCACCAGCCGCTCTGCGGCAGGCCCGGCATCGCCGTCGTGGCCGCGCCCAGCACCGGATAGAATTGCAACGGCAGGTTCTGGCCGCCATTGACCGACGCCACGGCCTGGGTGCCCCCGGCCGAGAACGCGGCCGCAAGCGACGACGCCCCGGGGTTGAGCCTGCCGGTGCAGGCGAGTTCGACGAAGGCGCAAGGGCCTGCGGCCCAGGTCGCCGCCCCGCCGCCCGGCTGGTAGGCGAGGTTGGCGACATAGGCGCGGTCGCCCCAGCGTTCGATCGCCCAGGCCTGGTTGCCGCCGACCGGCACATACCAGTGGGCGGTGCGGCCAGGCAGGGCCAGGGGGTTGCCGGCGAGATGGATCTGTCCCGCCGCGGGATTGCCGTTGACGAGATCGCGGGCCTGCGAGCCGAAGGCGATCGAGGCGCCGTCGCCGGACAGGGCGGGGTCGTAGGCGTTGCCGCCGCCCGGCTGGCCCGCCACGGTCTGGGAAACCAGCGCCGTGATCCCGCGGAAGACATCGCGGACCCAGATCTGGGTAAAGCCGTTGGACCCCGGCGCGCGCCAGGCGACGAAGCGGCCGTCGGCCGAGATGCCGGGCTGGTCGCTGTCGGCGTTGCCCGTGGTGAGGGCGGTGACGGCACCGGTGGCGGCATCGAAGCGCATGATCTGCCAGAAACCGGTCGCCTGGCTGGCGAAGACCAGCGACGCGGCACGGGCGTCGAGCTTGGGGGTGGCGCCGGGGGCGACCGCCGCCACCGCGCCGGTTCCCAGGTCCTTCAGGTAAACCTGCCGACCGGTGGCACCGGGGACCAGGTTGGTTGCGGTCGATTCGAAGGCGGCGAAGCGGCCGTCCCAGGAAAGCGAGACGTTGCGGCTGTCGCCGTTGCCCGCCTCGCCCCGGACATTCGAGGATACCAGGACGATGGCACCGCTGCCGGTATCCTTGCGCCAGATCTGGACGATACCGCCGGCATTGGCGCCGAGATTGGCCGCGGCACTCTCGAAGGCGACGAAGCTGCCGTCCTGGCTGATCGCCGGCCTGTCGGCGGCGGCGTCGGCCGGCACGCCGGCCGCCGATGTCGACACCATCGTCGGGGCCGGCGTGGCCGCCTCGTTCAACGCGATGCGGGGATAGGCGAGGCTGGTGCGATAGATCTGTTTCAGCCTGCTGACGGGTGTCAGGGTGATGCCGCCGCCGGAAGCGGCGAAGACGCCATAGGCGCCGTTGGCCGCCGCGGCCGGTGCGGTCGCGGGCCCGATCGATGCATTGGCCACGCCGCCGCCGGGAATCGCGGTCTGCGACAGCAGGTCGCGATTGCCCGAGAAGCCATGATAGCGGCCAACCTTGGTGGCGTTCGACGTTGCGAAGAACAGGTTGTTTGCCGCGGTCTCGAACAGGATCTGGCCCCCGTCCCACGAGAGGGCCGGCTTGCCCGACGCCCCGTCGCCGCTGCGGCCCGCGGCGCTGTAGGACAGCGCCGAGACCGCCACGGTGTCGCGCGGGGCATAGAAGTCCAGGTTGACGACATACGCCGTGCCGTTGACGGTCAGCGCGACCGGCACGGTCTGGACCAGCACGGCCAGCGGATAGACCAGGTTTGACGGCGCGGTGCGGGCGGCGCGGCCGTCGGCGGCGGCCGGCTGGATCGGCAGATCGGCCGGCATCGGCACGCTGTAGCTGAAAGACGCCGTGGCCGGATCGAAGGTCAGCCAGGACGGCAGGGCGGCGCCCGACGTCTGCTGGACCGAATAGGTCGCGTTGGGGGCGGGATTGCCCAGCGCCTGGGCCAGCGAGACCGAGCCCTGCCCGCTGCCCCCGGTGCTGATCGGCAGCTGCACCGTCGGCGGCGCGGGCGTCGGGGCGGGCGTCGGGGCCGGCGTCGTGCTCACCGCGAAGGTCGCGGTGCAGGCGCGCGCCGCCGACATCGTCACCGCTGCGGTGGTGGCCGCCCCTGAACAGTCGCCGGACCAGCCGGAGAAGGTCGAGCCCGAGGCGGGGGTCGCCGTCAGCGTGACGGCCGTGCCGCTGTCGTAATCGGCCGCGCATGTGGCACCGCAGGACAGGCTGCCGGTATCGGCCGTCACCGTGCCGGAGCCGGCCCCGGCCTTGGTCGCGGTCAGGGTATGGCGCAGCCCGTAGCGGAATAGTGCTGTATCATAGGAACCGGTTGCGGTCAGGGCCGGCGCGGTCAGGCTGCCGGTAAAGTAGGCCGGCACGTAGATATTGGCATTGGCATCGATCGCGAGGCCGGCGGCAAAGGCGCCGCTGCCGGTGGTCGACCTGACGGCGGTCACCCAGGCGAAGGCACCATCCGCGCTGGCCATCCTGGTGACGAGCATCGCCGTGCCGTCGCCCCGGGTCAGGGGCGGTGCGGTCAGGTCGACGCCGAAATAGCCGGCGATGACCGGGTCGCCCGCTGGCGTCAGAGCCAGCCCCTTGAGCGAACTGCCGTCGGTCGAATCGATCGCCTTGGCCCAGGAGAAGTTCACGCCGGAGCCACCGGTCCGCTGCGCCTTGATGACGAAGCCGGTGTAGCTGGAGGACGACCTGGTCAGGGCGGGGACGGTCATGTCGCCGTTGCCGAACTCGCCGGCGAAAAAGACATTGCCGGCGCTGTCGGCCGCGATCTGGGCGGAGTTCAGGGTGGTACCCGACGAGCCGACCTGCACCGCCCAGTCGCTGGTGCCGGACGATGTGTAGCGCAGCATCAGGCCGCCGAGCTCGGTCAGGGCGGCGGGCGTTGCAATGGGGCTGTTGGCGTGCGTGGCACCGACATAGATATTGCCCGAGGTGTCGACGGCGAGCGCCCTGGCGTTGACGGTGGCTCCGGCGCCGCTGATCGCGCGGTTCCATTGCAGCGCGCCCGATGAGTTGAGCTTGGCGACGAAGCCGTCAGCAATGCCTACCAGCGTCTGGGCGATCGTGCCGGTCAGGTCGTTGCCATTGAACCCGCCGCCGAGATAGAGGTTGTCGGACCCGTCGACCGCCAGGCTCCAGACGGTGGCGGATGCGCCCGTGCCGCCGATCACGTCGCTGCGGGTCACGTTACCGCCGGCATCGTACTTGATCACGAAACCGGCCCGGCTGCCGACCAGCGTGACGGCGGGAGCGGTCAGACTGGCGGCCTGGAAGTAGCCTCCGACATAGACGTTGCCGGCCGTGTCGATAGCGATGGCCTGCGCGACCGCTGTCGCGCCGCTGCCGCCGATGGTCCTGGCCCATTGCACGGTGCCGCTCGCATTCAGCTTGGCGACGAAACCGTCCCTGACCCCGAGCCGGGTCAGCGTCTGGCTGCCCATGACCAGTGTCGGGGCGCTGTAGTAGCTGCCGACCAGATAGACATTGCCGGAACTGTCGACCGCGGCTTTTTCGACCAGAGTGTTCATCGACGCCGCGCCGTAGCGCTGCGTCCACAATATGTCCGGGTCTACGGCCCTGGCCGGCCGGACAATGAACATGGAAAGAGAGAAGATGACGGCCGCGAATAGCGCCAGCCATGACATGGGCGTCGAGCGCCCGATGATCGGAGAGAGCATGGTTATGGGTTCCGAATTCTTCAGATTGGACATTCCGCGCGGCCCCATGCAAGCCGACGCAGCCATAACGGTATATTCTTGAACGCGTTTTTCAACTGAATATTGGACGGTCCGGGCAAATTGTCGACGCGCCCGGGCCGCCCGGCCGGAACGTTCTCCTTCTAGGACACCATGCCCAGGCGGGCTTTCGCCTCTGCGATCGGCAGCGGCAGCAGCGGCCAGAAATCCCAGTTGTCGGAAAGGTCGGTGTTCACCTGGCCGCCGCGCTCGATCGCTTCGATGAAGCGCACGGCGATGTCGCCCTTGGCGAGCGTGCCGGTGATGTGCGGCTGGGACAGCGGCGTCACGTTGATGCCCGCGCCCCACAGCAGCGCGGTCAGCAGCACGAGGTAGAACGGGTTGGCGCGCTTGTAGCCGGCGGTGAAGCCGCCGACCAGCAATTCCTCCTCGGGCGTCGTGCCGTAGCCGGACAGGATATGGGTGAAGTCGTGATAGGCACCCGAGATCGGAAAGCCGCCGCGTTCGCCGGGAAAAGCGAAGCCGAGGTCGCGGCAGTGCCGGAAATAGGCATGCCCCAGGCTGCCCTCGGGCAGGCGTTCGAGGGCGATGAAGCGCGCGGCCAGGTCGCGATCCTCGATCATGCCGCGCTGGCCCAGCACGGCCTGGGCCACGCCCAGCACCCCGCCATGGTTGCGATAGGTATCGCGGAACATGTCGGCGATATGCGACCGGCGGAAGAAATCGAGGCGGAACAGCACCGTGTGCTGCTCGACCAGCAGGCGGATGGTGCGCAAGGCCGGCGGCGCGACGCCCAGCGCCGCCGCCATCTCCTGCAGCCGGGCGAAGGCGGCCGGATCGGGTTCGCCGTCGGCCAGCACGCCGACGATCAGCGCGTGGACCAGCTGCTCGGCCATGCCCGGCGTCTGCACGGCGGCTGCGACCTCGGCGGGGCGGATCGGGGGCAGGTTGTCGATATCGACCTCGGTATCGATCGACATCAGGACGCGGCGGGCGGCATCCATCATCGCACGCACGGCCGATGGCAGCGGGCCGTCGCCGGCGGTGACGGTGCGCATGGCGCGCAGACAGGCCAGGGCCTCAGGTCCCTGCGGGTGGACGAGACGCATGTCAGCCTCCTTTGTGGGCTTGGGCGAACCGGGTGTAGGCCGCCTCGGTCAGCACGGCGCGGAAGAACAGGTCGATACCCTGCTCGAATGCCTGCCGCGGCGTCTGGCCGAAGCGTTCGAGCATGTCGGGATGAACCAGGCCGTTGATCGACTGCAGCCAGAATTCGACGGCGAAATCGGGATCGATGCCGGACTTGACCTGGCCCTGTTCGAGGCCGGCGCGCAGGAGCCCGCCGATGACCAGCGGAATGTTGCGCCGGCGCAGGCCGTCGAGCTCGGCATAGATGCCCGGCGCGAACCGCTGCAGCTCGCGCATCAGCGCCGGCGTGGTCATCGCGAACTGCCGGCCGACGATACCCATCACCCCATGCAGGCGTTGCGCATAGCTCAGCGCCGGGTCGCTCAGCACCGCTGCCGTCAGCCGCCGGATGGTGGCGCCCGTCACCGCGATGATGGCGGTGACGATCGCCTCCTTGCCGGCATAGTGGGCATAAAGCGTCTTCTTGCTCATGCCGAGATCATGGGCCAGCGCGTCCATGGGCAGCCCGGCATAGCCGTCGGCGAACAGCCGGTCGCGGGCCACGCGCAGGATACGGCCGGCGACCGTGTCCTCGGCGTCGAAGGCCGCGTCGTCAGGCAGGACGGGCGGCATGGGTCCGGAACACGATGACGGCGAAACTGACCCACGCGACCAGCACGATCAGCGAGCCGACGACAGGAATGGGTTCCCAATGCGGGCCGGCGGTGACGACGGCGGCGATGCCGGCGGGCAGGACGATGCCGCCGATCAGCGCGGTCACGGCCTGGAACATGGCCAGGCGCGAGGCGCCGGCCGCCGGCACGACGCGGTAGTAAAGCCCGGCCGCGAACGGCAGCACGAAGCCGACGAGATTGAGATGCGCGTGGGCCGGTGCCAGGGTGAAGTTCTGGGCGATGCCCATGCCGATGCCCAGGCAGAGGCCGACAAGCAGCAGCAGGACGCTGCCGCGCAGCAGAAGAGTGGACGCCATCGGTCGGTTCCCCCGGTCGGTTTTAGTAATTAGGAAACTAATATAGTTTTTTTAGTTTCCGTCGTCAACCGGGAATCGCAGCGTGACCGTCGTGCCCCGGCCGACCGCGCTGTCGATATCGACGGCACCGCCATGCAGTCCTGCGATCTCGCGCACGATGGCCAGGCCCATGCCGGTCCCTTCGAACGCCAGCGCATTGGCCGACCGGAAGAAGCGTTCGAAGACCAGCCCATGGTCGGCCGGCGGGATGCCGATGCCGGAATCGGTGACCGCGATGGCCACCTCGCCCCCGGCGGTGGTGCCGCGCACCCGGATCGCGGCGGCGCCGGGCGAGTACTTGTCAGCATTCCCGACGAGATGGACCAGCGCGTGGCCGATCAGCTCGGCGTCGCAGACCACGATCGGCGGCAGGCCGTCCAGATCCTGTTCGATGACCTTGGGGGGGGCCATCGCCGCCTGGTGGCGGGCGCAGAGATCGGCGATCAGGGCCCGCAGGTCGGTCGGGGTGGCGACAAGCTTCATCCCCTCCTGACGGGTCGCGGCCGGGGTCAGCATGGTGTCGATCAGGCGCAGCACCCGGGCCACGGCATCGCGGATGCGGCGTACCGATTCGGCGGCCTGTTCGCGCTGGGGCGGCCAGTTGCGCGGGTTCAGGCGCTGGGCGGCGACGTCGATGATGGCAAGCGGCGTGCGGAATTCGTGGCTGGCCATGCTGACGAAACCGCTGCGCAGGCGGGCGAGGTCGCGTTCGCGGCCCAGTTCCTGCTGCAGCAGCCGCTCGACGCGCTTGAAGTCGGAGACGTCGGCCCAGCAGACCAGCGCGCCGCCGCTGGCCGCCGGCGACACGGTGACGCGTACCCAGAAATCGGGGCGCGGCTCGGACTGGGCGTCGAAGGCGCATTGGTGGCGCGCCACCGCGAAACGCGTGACGAAATCCGGGGTGAAGCCATAGCGTTCGGGTGCCGCGCCGAACAGCGCGGTGAAGGCCCGGCCCGGCGCCAGCAGCCCGTCCAGCTCGGGAAACAGCGCCGCCACCCGCCGGTTGGCGTTGAGCAGGCAGCCCTGCCGGTCGAACAGCGCAAAGCCGTCCGAGGCGACGTGGAAGGCCGAGGCCAACGCCTCGCGCGAGGCATGGAGCTGGGCAAACAGCCGATCGCCGACGATCTGCACCATCAGCACCAGCGTCACCAGGATGACGGTCAGCTGGATGAACGAATTGACCGCCTGGATCTCGCCGAACGACGGCGCCGACGGCAGCCATGCCTGGACGGCGATCACGCCGCTGCGCAAGACGTGGGTGACGCCGTCGGCGCCCACCACCGCGCCGAGCGCCTGGGGCGTATGCCGGCCGATATCGCCGCGCGCCTGGTAGATGCCATGCGCCGAGATCAGGAAGGCGATGCCCATCGACAGGGCACTCGCCGCCTGGGCCAGCGGGAACGTGGGTTGACCGACCGACGGCATCAGCAGGATCATGACCACGGCACCGGCGGCGTAGGTGCCGGTCAGCGCCCGCCACAACGGCGGCCGGCCCACCATGATCAGGAATCCGTTCAGGATCAGCGTGGTGCCGACGGACATGACGGCGTGATACAGGAACGGGCCGTACCATACCGGCTGGTTGATGCGGTACAGCACATAGTAGACCGATCCGGCGACCAGCAGCCCGAGGCCCGCGGCGGTCAGCCCGAGTCCGGGATGGCGCTCGCGGGTGCGCCACAGGTAGATCAGCATCAGCGTCACCACCGCCTCGGCCGCGGCCGCCGCCAGGACACCCCAGACCAGTTCCTGGTTCATCAGGCGGCGCCGTCGTCCGCCGGGCCGCGCGTGACCGCCGCGGCCCCCAGGACGAGGGCGACCAGATCGCGCTGGCCGCCCGTGCCGGTCTTGTCGAAGGCCCGCTTCAGATGGGTGGCGATGGTGTTGCGCGACAATTGGAACGCCGCGCTGATATCGTCGAGCGACTGGCCGGCGGCCAGCGCCGCGACGATGCGGGCCTCGCCGGGCGTCAGGCCGTAGAGGCGGATCAGCGCATCCTGGGATACGGCCTGCACGGCGTCCGGATCGTGGATGAACGCTGCCACCGCCGCACGCGGGGCGGCGGCGCCATCGCCCTCGACCGCCTTCAGGGCGCTGACCATCACCTGATAGGGCCGTCGCATCGACGGGCGGGTGAGGCCGAGCACGTTGTCGCTGCCGGCCATGCCGGCGGCCGACGACCGGATCGCGGCGCGCAAGGCGTCGGTGTCGCGCGCCGTGGCGCCGCGCAGGCCCGTCGTCGAGATCTGCAGGCCGTCATCGGCCTCGACCAGCCGGCGCGCCGCCTGGTTCAGATAGACGATCGATCCATCGCCCGCCAGGAGCGCCACGCCGACGGCAAGGTGGTTCAGCACGTCGGCCGCCGACAGGAAGGACAGCTCGCTCTCCCGGGTCATCCGGTCGAGCAGCTGACTGCGCTCGACCTCGACCTGATCCTCGATCCGGGCGATCTGGCCCAGCCGGGCGTTGACGGTGGCGAGCAGGACGCCGAGATCGATCGGCTTGGTCAGGTAATCGTCGGCGCCGAGCGTCTTGCCGGCGATCACCTGGTCGCGGCCGGCCAGCGCCGTCAGGAAGACGAAGGGCATGCGCGCCAGTTCGGGATTGTCGCGCCGCAATTGCTGCAGCACCACCCCGCCGTCGATGCCGGGCAAGGCGATGTCGCACAGCACCAGATCGGGTTTCAGCCGGCGGATCAGGGTCAGGCCCGAGGCGCCGTCGCCCGCCTCGACGACGTCGAAGCCGTTGTCGCGCAGTTCGGCCGCCACCTCGGCCCGCAACTCGGCCTCGTCCTCGATGTAGACAATCAGCGCCATGCCCGCGACTTCCCTATCCCCGCGAGCATCCTGCACCGCGCCGCGCCCTGTCGTCACCCG
>JAEYTW010000139.1 GCA_023433835.1 Pseudomonadota bacterium
GGCGTGATCCACACCGACTTCGAGCGCGGCTTCATCAAGGCGGAGACGGTGTCGTACGACGACCTCGTCAAGTGCGGCAGTGTCGCCGTCGCGCGCGAGAAGGGCGTCTACCGGATCGAGGGCAAGGAGTACGTGGTGCAGGACGGCGACGTCATGCACTTCCGCTTCAACACCTGAGGCGTATCATGATGTCGGCGTGGGGTTGAGAAGGGATCGTTACCCGATGGGCAGTGCCAATACCGAGCGGCTTTATTTCGAGGATTTCCACGTCGGCTGGGAACTCACCATGGGGCCGCGCGTGATGGGCGAGGACGAGATCCGCGCCTTTGCCACGAACTACGATCCCCAATCCTTCCACGTCGACCCCGAGGAAGCCAAGCATTCGATCTTCGGCGGGCTGGTCGCCTCGGGCTGGCACACCACCTCGGTCTGCATGCGGCTGATCGTCGATGGCTACCTGAAGCGGTCGTCGAGCCTCGGCTCGCCCGGCGTCGACGAGGTGCGCTGGCTGAAGCCGGTGCGGCCGGGCGATTCGCTCACGCTGACGATGACCGTCACCGAAGTCATCCCCTCGCGCTCGCGCCCCGATCGCGGTCTGGTCCGGTCGGACTGGGAAGGCCGCAACCAGAACGGCGAGGTCGTCATCACCCTGAAGGGCATGGGTCTGTTCGGGCGGCGCCCCGCGGCCTAACGCTTCGGCGGCAGCAGATACGTGTCGAAGGCGGCGAGGTAATCCTCGGCCGCCGTCAGCGCCGCCAGCGCTTCCGGCCCCCGCCGCGCCGCGACCATCGCGGCCAGCATTTCGACGGCGACGAAGGCCGGCGCCATCGTATGGAAGAACGACGGCGTATCTGTCGCCACGATGATGCTTTCCGCCGCGAGCCGCGCCACCGGCGACAAGCCGCTGTCGGTCACCGCGATGACGGCCGCGCCCCGGCCGGCCGCGTAGCGCGCCGCGTCGACGGTCGCCCGGGCATAGGGATTGACCGAGACGGCCAGCAGCACGTCGCGCGGCCCGATCGCCTTCAACTGGTCGGCCCCCGCGCCGCCCGCCCCATCCAGCAGCATCGACGTCGCGCCGAACAGCGCATGGACGTAGTGGAAGACATAGGCGACGGGGAAGGCCGAGCGCAGGCCGAGGCAGAACACCCGGTCGGAGGCGACGATGCGGTCGGCCGCCCGGGTCAGGCCGGCGACGGCCTCGGGCGCGGCCAGCGCCTGCAGATGCGCGGTCTGGGCCCGGATGGCATCGGCGACGAAACCGCCGTCGCCGCCCTGGCGGGCGACCAGTTCCTCGGCCCGGTCGCGGAAATTGTCGGGCCGGCCGCGCATCGACTGGGCATAGAGCGCCTTCAACTCGTCGAAGCCGTTGAAGCCGAGCCGCTTGGCCAGCCGGGTCAGGGTCACCGGCGGTACCCCGGCCCGCCGCGCCTGATCGCGCATCGACAACAGCGCGACATCGGCCGGATGATCCAGCACCCAGCGCGCCGCTATCTGCGACTGCGGGGGCAGGTCGTCGAACATCGCGGTCAGCGTATCGGCAAGGGGCGGCTGGGCCATCGCCCCAGTCCTACCGCGATCCGCCCCGCCGCGACAACGCCTCATCGCCGGCCGGTCGATTGCAGCGCCCCGATCCAGGCATTATAAACGGCGGTCCGGGGATATCGTCATCCGATAGTCACGGTTTTGCGGGAGGAAGAATGGCCGCCGGCGCAATCAACGCCGCGGCGGGGGTGAACGCGGTTCAGCCGCAGGATGCCGTCGTCGCCCTTGCCCATGTCGACATCGCCTATCGCCTGGCCGACGGCGGCACCTATGTCGCGGTCGAAGACGCTTCGCTCTCGCTCCGCGCCCATGAATTCGTCGCGATCGTCGGGCCCACCGGCTGCGGCAAGTCGACCCTGCTGAATGCCGCCGCCGGCCTGCTCAAGCCCGCCGCCGGCACGGTCCATATCTTCGGCAGCCCGCTGACCGGCCTCAATGCCAAGGCCGGCTATCTCTTCCAGCAGGATGCGCTGATGCCGTGGAAGACGGCGCGCGACAATGTCGCCATCGCGCTGGAAGTGGCCGGCACCCCGCGCGCCCAGGCGCTGGAAGCGGCGCAGGCCTGGCTCGCCCGCGTCGGCCTGGGCAATTTCGGCGACCGCTATCCCCACCAGCTGTCGGGCGGCCAGAAGAAGCGCGTCGGCCTCGCCCAGGTGCTGATCCGCGATCCGAAGATCCTGCTGATGGACGAACCTTTCGGCCCGCTCGACGCCCAGACGCGCCAGATCATGGGCAACCTGCTGCTCGACCTGTGGTCGCGCGATCGCAAGGCGGTGATGTTCGTGACCCACGACCTGGAGGAGGCGATCGCGCTGGCCGACCGCGTCATCATCATGTCGGCGGGCCCCAGGGCCCGCATCATCGGCGACCATCCGATCGGCATCAGCCGGCCGCGCGACGCTTCCGACGTCCGCCTCGACCCGCAGTTCCACGAGATCCACCGCGCCATCTGGAACCAGCTGAAGGCCGAGGTGATCAAGGCCTATGCGGAGATCCCGGCATGAGGATCAGCCGACCCAAGCTGCTCGGCCTGCAGGTGCTGGTCGCCGTCGTCTTCTTCGCCATCTGGCATGTCGGCTCCAGCGTGCCGATCGCCGGGGTCTATTTCCTGCCGAAGTTCTTCTTCTCGACGCCGATCGACGTGGTCACCCGCGTGTGGTCGATGTTTGCCGGCGGCAAGATCTGGAGCCATCTGGCCATCACGCTGTGGGAAACCATTCTGGCCTTCGTCATCGGCTCGGCCGGCGGCGTGCTGATCGGGTTCTGGTTTGCGCGCAAGCCGCTGATGGCGCTGGTCTTCGACCCCTACGTCAAGATGGTCAACGCGCTGCCGCGCGTCGTGCTGGCGCCGATCTTCATGCTGTGGCTGGGCCTCGGCATCTGGTCGAAGGTGGCGCTCGGCGTCACGCTGGTCTTCTTCATCGTCTTCTTCAACGTCTATCAGGGCGTCAAGGAAGTGTCGGCGACGGTGCTGGCCAATGCCCGCATGCTCGGCATGAACGAAGGCCAGCTGTTCCGCCATGTCTACTGGCCCTCGGCGCTGTCCTGGATGTTCTCGTCGCTCCACACCTCGGTCGGCTTCGCGCTGGTCGGGGCGGTGGTCGGCGAATATCTCGGATCGGCCGCCGGCCTCGGCTATCTGATCCATCAGGCGGAAGGCGTGTTCGACGTGACCGGCGTGTTCGCCGGCATGGTCATCCTGTCCGCCTTCGTGCTGCTGATCGACTGGCTGGTCACGCTGGTCGAGGATAGGCTGCTGGTCTGGCGGCCGCAGAGCGCCGCCGGCCAGAATTGAGCTCTGCTCTAGGGGAGGAGTTGACATGAAAGCGTTGAAGATCGCCGCGGCCGCGGCGCTGGCCCTGGGCCTTAGCGTCGGCGCCGTCCAGGCCCAGACGGTGGAAAAACCCAAGCTGACCATCGGCGTCGGCGGCAAGCCGCTACTCTACTACCTGCCGCTGACGCTGGCCGAACGCCTCGGCTTCTTCAAGGAACAGGGCCTAGAGGTCGAGATCAACGATTTCGGCGGCGGCGCCAAGTCGCTGCAGGCCCTGATCGGCGGCTCGGTCGACGTCGTCACCGGCGCCTATGAACACACCATCCGGATGCAGGTGAAGAATCAGGACATCCGCTCGGTGATCGAGCTCGGCCGCTATCCCGGCATCGTCATCGGCGTGCGTACCGACAAGGCGGCGGCCTACAAGTCGCCGGCCGACCTCAAGGGCATGAAGATCGGCGTCACCGCGCCGGGCTCGTCGACCAACTTCATGGCGATGTACCTGCTGGTCAAGGCGGGCCTCAAGCCCGACGATGCCTCCTATATCGGCGTCGGCGCCGGCATGTCGTCGGTCGCCGCGATCCAGAAGGGCGAGATCGACGCGATCTCGCATCTCGACCCCGTCATCTCCAAGCTCGAGCAGGACAAGGCGATCAAGGTCGTCGTCGACACCCGCACGACCGAGGGCACCGAGGCGGTATTCGGCGGCTCGAATCCGGCAGCCGTGCTCTACATCAAGCAGGACTTCATCGCCAAGAATCCGAACACGGTCCAGGCGCTGACCAACGTCTTCTACAAGACCCTGCTCTGGATCCAGAAGGCGACGCCTGAGCAGATCGCGGCCACCGTGCCGGAGGAATACTGGCTGGGCGACAAGCCGCTCTACATCGCCGCGGTCAAAGCCAACCTGCCGACCTATTCGATTACCGGCATCACCCCGGAAAGCGGGCTGAAGAGCGCGCTCGACATGCTCGTCAAGTTCGACGACGAGGTGAAGAGCGCCAAGGTCGATCTGTCGAAGACCGTCGACTGGCGCTTCGTCGAGAAGGCGGCGCAGACGATCAAGTGATGGACGAGGCCGGCGCAAACGGCGCCGGCCGCCGCGTCTCAGGAGCCCGGGTCGGGCGCCTGCTCGCCCCCGCCGGCCTC
>JAEYTW010000154.1 GCA_023433835.1 Pseudomonadota bacterium
GTCCGGATTGACCGGGCCGCGGGGGTCGAATAGCCTGCGCCGCTTCCCGGGGGAGAGTTGGGCAGTTGAGCCTGTTTCTGGCTAAAAGACTTGCGACGCTGATCGGCACGTTGCTGTTCACGTCGATCGTGATTTTCATCGTCCTGGAGATCCTGCCGGGCGATCCCGCGCTGCTGATTCTCGGCATCGACGCCCAGCCGGGCCAGCTCGAGGTGCTGCGCCAGCAACTCGGCCTCAACGATCCTGCCTGGACCCGCTACTGGCACTGGATCGGCGGGTTGCTCACCGGCGATTTCGGGATTTCCTATGCCTACAAGGTCCCGGTGTGGGAGCTGATCGCCGAGCGGCTGCAGCTGACCATCCCGCTTGCCATCATCTCGATGGCGCTGACCGCATTCCTGGCCCTGGTCCTTGGCGTCTATGCCGCCGCCAACCACAACAAGACCGGCGACGTCGCGATCATGGCGACCAGCCAGGTCGGCATCTCGATCCCGAGCTTCTGGTTTGCCATTCTGCTGATCCTCCTGTTCGCCGTGCATCTCGGCTGGGTTTCGGCCGGCGGCTTTCCGGGGTGGGGGGCGGGGCTCCTGCCGGCGCTGGCCAGCCTGATCCTCCCGGCCATATCGCTGGCCATCGTCCAGGCCGCGATCCTCGCCCGCATCACCCGCTCCTCCGTGCTCGAGGTGATGCGCGAGGATTTCGTGCGCACCGCGCGGGCCAAGGGCGTGTCCAAGCGCGCCGTGCTGTGGGGGCATGTGCTGCGCAACGCGATGATCCCGGTGATCACCGTGATGGGCGTGCAGTTCGGCAACCTGATCGCCGGCACCATCGTCATCGAGCAGGTCTTCACCCTGCCGGGCCTGGGCCGGCTGATGTTCCAGGCGATCAACCAGCGCGACCTCGAGCTGATCAAGAACGTGGTGATGCTGCTGGCCGTCTTCGTCGTCACCATCAATTTCATCGTCGACATGCTCTATGTCGTGATCGACCCGCGCCTCAAGGTCCACGATGTCTGACTGGCTTGCCCGCGCGGTCCGCCACCGCAGCTTCATGATCGGCGGCGTCCTCACCTTCGTGCTGCTGGCGCTGGCCGTCGTCTCGCTGTTCTGGACGCCCAACAACCCCTATCGCCTCAACATCCGCATGCGGCTCAAGCCGCCGTCGCTCGACTACCTGCTCGGCACCGACGCCTTCGGCCGCGACGTGGTTTCCCAGCTGATGGTCGGCGCGCAGAACTCGATCGTCGTCGGCGTCATCGCGGTGGCGATCGGCCTGTCGCTCGGCGTCACCCTCGGGTTGATCGGCGCCGCCCGGCGCGGCTGGCTCGAAGAAGTCATCATGCGCTTCTCCGATTTCACCCTGGCCTTTCCGGCGGTGCTGTCGGCGATCCTGCTGACCGCGATCTTCGGGCCGGGCAGCCTCAATTCGATCGTGGCGATCGGCATCTACAACATTCCCGTCTTCGCCCGGCTGTCGCGCGCCGCCGGCAATGCGATCTGGTCGCGTGACTTCGTCACCGCCTCGCGCGCCTGCGGCAAGGGCGCGTTCCGCATCACCGTCGAACACGTCCTGCCCAACATCATTCCGATCATCGTCGTCCAGGCCACGATCCAGTTCGCCATCGCCATCCTGGCCGAGGCGGCCCTGTCCTATCTCGGCCTCGGTACCCAGCCGCCGACCCCGTCCTGGGGCCGCATGCTGAACGAGGCGCAGACCCATGTGTTCACCACGCCCTCGCTCGCCATCTATCCGGGCCTGGCGATCGCCTTCTCGGTGCTGGGGCTGAACCTGCTGGGCGACGGGCTGCGCGACCTGATCGACCCCAAGCTGGCGCGGCAGAGGTAGTCATGGCCGCGTTGCTCGAAGTCGAAGACCTCCACGTCACGCTGGAAACCTCGCGCGGGCCCGCCGATGCGGTGCGTGGCGTCTCGTTCGCGCTGGAGCGCGGCGAAACGCTCGGCATCGTCGGCGAATCGGGCTGCGGCAAGTCGATGACGGCGCTGGGCCTGATCGGCCTCCTGCCGGAACGGGCGCGCACCCGCGGCGCGGTGCGGCTCGACGGCCGGAACCTGCTGACCATGGGCGAGGGCGATCTCTGCGGGATCCGCGGCAATCGCATCGCCATGATCTTCCAGGAACCGATGACCAGCCTGAACCCGGTGCACCCGGTCGGCCGCCAGATCGCCGAGCCGTTGATGCTGCATCGGGGCCTCGGCCGGGTCGCGGCGCGCGAGGAAGCCCTGCGCCTGCTCGACCGCGTCGGCATCCCCAACCCGGCGGCCCGCATCGACGCCTATCCCCACCAGATGTCGGGCGGCCAGCGCCAGCGGGTGATGATCGCCATCGCCCTGTCCTGCAATCCCGACATCCTGCTGGCGGACGAACCGACCACCGCGCTCGACGTGACCATCCAGGGCCAGATCCTCGACCTGATCCGCGACCTGGTCGACGAACGCGGCATGGCGCTGATCCTGATCAGCCATGCGCTCGGCGTGATCGCCGAGAACACGCGGCGCATGCTGGTGATGTATGGCGGCCGCGTGGTCGAAAGCGGCCCGGTCTCGGAAGTGTTCGGCCGGATGGCTCATCCCTAAACCCGCGGCCTGTGCGCCGCGATCCCGCGGCTCGGCGACGGCCGCGCCCGCGACCGGGCCCGGCCGCTCGCCACCATCACC
>JAEYTW010000178.1 GCA_023433835.1 Pseudomonadota bacterium
TATTGCCGACGGCGGCGAGGCGACGCTGCAGCCCGGTACGATCCGGGCGGCTCATCACGCCCCCAGGTTTTGCGCCGCCTGCCACAGACGCCAGGCGTCATGCGGCATCTGGATATGCGTCGAGCCCAGGAACGAGAAGGCATCGTTGACCGCGTTGGAGAACGCGGGCACGCCGCCGACATTGGGGCTTTCGCCGACGCCCTTGGCCCCGATCGGGTGATGGGGCGACGGGGTGACGGTGAAGTCGGTTTCCCAGACCGGGGTCTCGACCGCCGTCGGCAGGAAGAAATCCATGAACGAGGCGCCGACGACGTTGCCCAGCTTGTCGTAGGCGATCTCCTGGCCCATCGCGATGGCGAAGGCCTCGGTCAGGCCGCCATGCACCTGGCCCTCGATGATCATCGGGTTGATGCGGGTGCCGCAATCGTCGAGCGCATAGAAGCGCCGGGTCTTGGCGACACCGGTATCGACGTCGATGTCCATCACGCAGATATAGGCGCCGAAGGGATAGGTCATGTTGGGCGGGTCGTAGTAGTTGACCGCTTCCAGCCCGGGCTCCAGGCCCGGCGGCGGGCTGTTATAGGCGGTCCAGGCGATCTCCTTCATCGTCTTCGACCGCTCGGGGTTGCCCTTGACGCGGAAGCCGTCGATGTCCCATTCGAGGTCGTATTCGGAAACTTCGAGCAGATGGGCGGCGATCATCTGGGCCTTGGCCTTGATCTTGCGCGCGGCCATGGCGATCGCCGCCCCGGTGACGGGCGTCGAGCGCGAGCCGTAGGTGCCCAGGCCATAGGGCGCGGTGTCGGTATTGCCTTCCTCGATCATGATGTCGTCGGCGGGAATGCCGAGTTCGGTGGCGATGATCTGGGCCCAGGTGGTCTCATGCCCCTGGCCCTGGCTCTTCGATCCCATGCGGGCGATGATCGAACCGGTCGGATGGATGCGGATCTCGGCCGAGTCGAACATGGCGACGCCGAGGATGTCGCAATTCTTCGACGGCCCGGCGCCGACGATCTCGGTGAAGAACGAGACGCCGATGCCCATGATCTCGCGCGTCTCGCCGCGGCGGAACGCCTCGCGTTTCTGCGCCTGCTCGGCCCTGAGGTCGGCATAACCGACCGCGTCCATCACCTTGCGCATCGCCGTGTCGTAGTCGCCGGAATCGTATTCCCAGCCCAGCGCCGACTGGTAGGGGAACTGGTCGCGGCGGACGAAGTTGCGCAGGCGCAATTCGGCGGGGTCGAGGCCCAGTTTCTGGGCCAGGATGTCCATCGCCCGTTCGATGCAGTAGGCGGCTTCCGTCACCCGGAACGAGCAGCGATAGGCGACGCCGCCCGGCGCCTTGTTGGTATAGACGCCGTCGACCGCGAGATGGGCGACCGGGAAATCATAGGAGCCGGTGACGATGTTGAAGAACCCGGCCGGCCATTTCGACGGGTCGGCGCAGGCATCGAAGGCGCCGTGATCGGCCAGCACGTGGACGCGCAGGCCGGTGACCTTGCCCTCCCTGGTCGCCGCGATCTCGGCGGTCATGTGGTAGTCGCGGGCAAACGACGTGGTCGACAGGTTCTCGATCCGGTCCTCGACCCATTTCACCGGAAGGCCCGTGACGATCGTTGCGACGATCGCGCAGATATAGCCGGCATAGGCGCCGACCTTGTTGCCGAAGCCGCCGCCGATATCGGGGGCGACGACGTGGATCTTGTGCTCGGGAATCTTCGACAGCAGCGAGGCGACGGTACGGATGACATGCGGCGCCTGGAAGGTGCCGTGGACGGTCAGCTCGCCCTTGATCTTGTCGAAGCTTGCCACGCATTGGCAGGTTTCGAGCGGCGAGGGGTGGACGCGCTGGTAGGAGATCATCTCCTTGATCGTCACATCGGCGCGGGCGAATGCCTCGTCGGTCGCGGCCTTGTCGCCGACCGTCCATTCGAAGATGTGGTTGTGGTGCTTGCGCGGCCCGTGCGCGCCGACCGTCTTGCCGGCGAGATCGGGGCGCAGTTCCGGGGCATCCGCGTCCATCGCCTTGAACGGGTCGACCAGCACGGGCAGTTCCTCGTACTCGACCTCGATCAGCTGGATCGCATCGTCGGCGACATAGCGGTTCTCGGCCACGACGAAGGCGATTTCCTGGTTCTGGAAATGCACCTTGCCATCGGCCAGCACCGCCTGGACGTCGCCGGCGAGCGTCGGCATCCAGTGCAGGCCAAGCGGCTTCAGGTCGTCGGCGGTCAGTACCGCGACGACGCCGGGCAGGGCCCGGGCCTTGGTCGCATCGATCCGCTTGATCCGGGCATGGCCGTATTGCGAGCGCACGAAGTCGCCGTGCAGCATGCCCGGCAGCTTCAGGTCGTCGACGTAGTTGCCCTTGCCTTGCGTGAAGCGGATATCCTCGACCCGCTTGCGCTTGCAGCCCATGCCTTCCAGCCGCGCTTCGCGCTGTTCGCGCGTCACCACCATCTCGTTCATTCCGCGGCCTCCTGCTGGGGCCGGCCGTTGATCACGGCGGCGGCATGGCGCACGGCCTTGACGATGTTCTGATAGCCGGTACAGCGACAGAGATTGCCGGCTATGCCCTGCCGCACCTCGTCATCCGACGGATCGGGGTTTTCGCGCAGCAGCACGCTCGCCCGCATGATCATCCCGGGCGTACAGTAGCCGCATTGCAGCCCATGCATCTGGCGGAAGCTTTCCTGCAGCACCGACAGCGTGCCGTCGGGGTTGGCCATGCCTTCGATCGTGGTGATCGCGGCGCCGTCGGCCTGGGCGGCGAACATCGTGCAGGACTTGACCGACATGCCGTCGAGATCGACGGTGCAGGCGCCGCAGTGGCTGGTATCGCAGCCGACATGGGCGCCGGTGAGGCTCAGATCCTCGCGCAGGAAGTGGATCAGCAGCAGGCGCGGATCGACGAAACGCTGCACCTTGCGGCCGTTGACGGTCATCGAGACCGGAATTTGCTCGGACATCGGTCAGGCTCCCTTGGCGGCGCGGTGCAGGGCGCGGGCGACCATCACG
>JAEYTW010000205.1 GCA_023433835.1 Pseudomonadota bacterium
ATGTGTTACAACATTGGATATTCCAGCTGGAGATGCGACGCCGGCAGTTGCTGGTCATCGCGCTTCGCGAGCAGCGAATTCACGCGCAGGCGCTCGCCCTGGCGGCGCCCGGCGCGGCGGCCGGGCAAGGGGCTTTCGGCCAGACGCAGGCCCTGCAGAATCCCCCCGGGCCTGCCTACGGTCAGCAGGCTTCCGGGTCGGGCTCGCACGGCTCGGCGGCGCGGAACAGCGCAAGCGCTGCGGGGAATCCCGGCAGCAAGACCACTACTCCCCCACCGCAGATCTGGCGAGTTCCCGGGAAATGACGCTTCCGCCCTGGCCTGAAGAGACGGCTTCCCCGGCAATGCTATGAAGGAAGGAATTGCTTCCAGCACAAGAAGGAAAGTGGTGGCGGAGGCCGGACTTGAACCGGCGACCAACGGCTTATGAGTGCTTTTATGCCCAAGGTGTAGCCGGGCTGTTTCACACTTTCAACCCGATTTTCCACAGGCCGAAACCTGCGGAGAATCGGGCGAAGTGTGAAGCGGCCGAAAGCCTCAAAGCCGGTCGCGGGCAGTGCCCTTCATCTTGTCGTAGGAGCGCATGCCGGAGACGCCGAGCAGCGCCGTCACCAGCGCGATCAACTCCTCGCTGCCGGTGGCCAGCGGCGGCAAGGTCGGGCCGCCGAACAGGATCACGATCGAGGCGGCCAGCCAGTTCAGGAATGGCGCGACGATGTACTGATAGGCCAGCGCAGCCGCGCCGATCCAAATGACCGCCGGCCGGCCGCCGGACACGAACAGGCTGGCGGACTTCGCCTCTTCCTTATTGACGTCGATCTGGGCCAGCGTCTCCTGGCCGGCTAAGCGCTGCTCTTCGATCCCGAGCTCGCGCATGCGGATGGCGAACGCCTGGTCGGCCTGCTTGATGGCCAGCAGCTGTTCCGGCGTCGCCTTCTGCAGCGTCTGGGCGACCTGGGCTTCGGTCGCGTCATCGGTCAGCCCCAGCGCCTGGGCGATCGCCTGCACCGCGGTGCCCGCCAGCGGACCGCCCAGCGCGGTCGCCAGCACCGGGGCGACCGTGCCGACGACGCCCTTGATCGCCCCCAGGAAATCACCCATCACCGCAGCCGATAGAAGACGTGCGCACCGAGCCTGACCGTCTCGGTCATCTCGGCCGCCCATTTCGGCGGCCAGATCGCTGCGGCCGGCCGGATCGTGTGGTAGGAGGTGGCGCCGCCGGTCAGGTCGGGCAGCGTGCCGGCAACAGCCTGGCCGGCGATGTCGAGCGCCCGGGCGAACTGCGGGTCGCGCGCCGTCACCGCCTCGAGCTTGGCCCGGTTCGGGTCGCCCTCGTTCCAGCAGCTGAACTGCCACGGCCGCTTGCAGACGCCGGCCCAGCCCTCGCCCCACCAGTCCGGCCGGCCGTCATTGCCGAGGTCCGTGTTGACCCGGTTGGCGATGACGTTCGCCACCGCCTGCATGCCCTCGCGCCCCTGGTTGCGCGCCTCGCCCCAGATGGTGCGGGCGAGCACGTCGATATCGTCGGCCATCGTCATTTCGATCCCCCGTCGATCTTGCGTTCGATGCGGTCCAGGCGGCTGATCAGCGCGTCCATGCGCTCGACCATCCGCCCGCGCCATTCGCCCTCGGCCCGCTCGGCCCGGGCCTGCAGCTTGTCGGTCTCCTCGAGCACCGTGATCCGGCCGGCATAGAGGTCCAGGCGCTGGCGGACCTCGGCCTGCGTCATGCGCTGATCGAGGAAATAGGCGCCGACGGTCACGGCGCCGGCGATCAGCACCTGCACGGCCTTCCAGCCGTAGGCGGAGATCAGCCTCTCGAGGTTCTGGCGGCTCATGCGGTCACAGCCTGATGTAGATGGTCGCCAGCCAGAACGGCGGCATGTTGTTGTGCGCCCCGCCGCCGCCGGCAGTGTCCGTCTGGTTGGCAACGCCGGTGTAGCGAATGCCGGTGCCGGTCGTGGCGACGTCGTTGGACTGGGTCGTTGTCGTCACCAGGAATCCTGAGGTCGGCGCATGCGCGTGCGTCGGCATTTCGGCCGTCAGCAACGTGTGGGTCTGGGCGCCGCCGCTGGCGCCGATTGTCGTGCCGTTGGGTGTCGCCGTCGTGCTGGTGATCCTGCTGGCCGCGGAGCCGCCCATGTCGTCGAGGCCGAACAATGTCCGGCCGCGCAGGTCCGGCAGCGGCAGGCGCTTGTCGGCCGCGAAATCCGCGGCGGCCGATGCGCCGCGCGTGGTGCCCGAGCCGGTCGAATCCTGGATTGCCAGGATGGTGTTGGCATAGGCGCCCCACAGCAGCGTGTAGAGAGCGGCGGTGTCGGCGTTCGCGCGCTCGGTTGCCCCCGAGGTTGCCGAGCCGATGGTGCGGCCGTTCGCCCGGACGTAACCTGTGCGGGCCCCGGTCGATGCGGCGACGATATAATCGCCCGTTGCCGCGAGCTGCCCCGGCTGATTCGCCCAGCGAAATACATTGCCGTCATAGACCAGCTCGACATAGTCGCCGGCGCCGAAATCCTGCGACGACAGGTCGGTGGCGCCGTCCTTGCGCTTGATCGCCTTCGCCGACAGCCCGTTGAGCGCGATCGTCGCGGCCCCAGTGTTGGCCGCCGGCGTGATCAGCGCGACCCGCATGCCGCCGGCATACGCGGTGATCGCCGGGGTCAGCGTCGCGGTCAATGCATTGCCGGTGCCTCCGGCAGTACCGAGCCACGTCAGCGCACCGTCCTGCACCTGGCCGGCGGCGGCATAGTCGGTCCTGGCCGCGGCGTTGCCGACGCCGGTGTGCCGAAACGTCGCCATCGGCAGGTTAGCGGTCGGGCTGTTCGTCCCGTCCTTCGTCAGCGTCGAGTCGATGCCGCCGGCGATATCCTGATCGTGGGTATCGTGTCGATCGGCCCTGATCCTGGTCCCGTCGTTGCGGTCTTCCTGCCACACAGTGGCGCCCGTGTTGACGCCGTTCGTTCGGGAAAATGTTCCACCCTGCCAAGGCATGCTATGCTCTCCCCATGGATCAGCAGATGATCGTCTCGCTATGCATCGTCACCGCCTGCTTTGGCGGGGTGATATATCTGTCGTGGTGGGCGCATCAGCGCCAGAAGCACTACGCGCCTTGGGCTGTCTACTGGACGCGACGGCGCGTGGTGCTGGCGGCCCTATGCGGGCTCGGGTTCGTGCTGCTGACAGCCGGGCTCATTGCCGTTGATCGCTACGAGCCGCGGCCGGCGGCATACGGAGCGCGGCCAGGAACTGATTGATCTCGTCGCGGATTTCCGGGTTGGCCTTGCCGATCTGGACAAGTCGCGCAAGATGCGCCGTGCCGCTGTCGACGATATTGCGCGATGATGGCGTGCCGGCATCGGCCAGCCAGTTGACGAACCTCGGATTCGTGAGCAGTCGCGACGCGACGGCCGGGACAAGCATATTGCCGACACCGGCCGCCATGCCGGCTGCCATGGCCCCCTCCTGGCCGCCGGCCATAGCGCCCAGGCCGCCGCCCATGCCGAACGGCGTCAGCAGCCCCATGTAGTAGTTCTGTTGCGCCGTACCGCTCGGGTTGGCCATCTTGGCGGTATCCTTCATGGCCGCGGTGACGCGTGCCAGGCGGTCGAGCTCGGGTGCCAGCTGCGCATAGCGCGTGCCCCGGAACAGCGTGTCCGATGTCCCGGCCTGAGCGATCTTGTTGTATTCGGTCAAAAAGGTCGCAGGCGACCAGACGTCGCCGGCGGCGTTCTGCACGCCGGGCTTGCCCCGGCCAAGGTCGCGCAGCGTCGTCGACGCGACCACGTCCCAAGCCTCGGGCGGCATTGATCGACGTAGGGCGCGCAACTGGCTGTTCTCGGCGCCCGCGGCGAACGCATAGGCCTTCTCCGGCGCGTTGGCCTTGACCACACGATCAATCACGCCCTCGACCCGCTGCATGCCTGCGCGATAGAAACGATTGGCCCGGTCGAAAGCGGCCAGCGCTTCGGGCCCGGCGCGCTCTGCCGTCGCCCGCATATCCTGCGACAGCGCGCCGTACACAGCCTCGAGCTCGGCGCGGGGGATGTCCGAAACCGCTACCCTGTCGTTCAGCTGCCGCCCGATCTTCGATCGCAGCGCAGCGACAGCCTGGTAAGGAATCGGTCCCCGCTGCGCATCCTGCACCAACGCATCCAGCATGCCGCGCAACTGCGGGTTCTCGACGCGCGCCGCCAGGTTCTGCGCCGACCCGAACTGATCGCTCATGCCCCGAAGCGCCTGAACCGTGTTGGTGACCTGGGCCGGCGTGTCGCGCGGCAAGAAATTGCGGACCCGGTCGAACAGCTGGTCGGCCTGTCCCTGGAAGCGCGTGATGAAATCCTGCGCGCCGCGCTGGAGCGCCACGCCAGCATCCTCGGCCGTCCGGCCGGCACCATAGCGACTGGCTAATGCATCGGCGCCGCGGGCCACCTGCCCGACCTGTTCGGTCGCGAAATCCTGCATCGTGCGCGCGCCGGTCGCCATCCGCGCGGCGGCATTTTCCAGGCCCTGGGTCGCCGCGTTGCTGGTCGCCTGCCCGGCCGTCGGGCGTGCGCCAAGCGCGGCGAAGTCCTCGATCACATGAGCCGGCGTCGATCCGGTCGCGCTGTTGCGGCCGGCGCCGAAGATGTTCTTGATGAAGCCCGGCAGAACGTCGGCGAAACGCGCGCCGACCGTATTGAGCCCTGCGGTGGCCGCAGCATCGCCTACCTGGCGGCCCACACTGCGTGTGTCGCGGCCGCCGAGGATGCCGCGCACCAGCAGCCGATAGGC
>JAEYTW010000284.1 GCA_023433835.1 Pseudomonadota bacterium
GCCCGGCGCATGCGCCAGCGCCTGCCCGGGGCCGAATTCGCCGCCCGCATCGGCGGCGACGAGTTCGCGCTGGTCGAGCGTTCGTCGGAAGGGGCGGGGTCGGGCGGGTTCGTCGCGGCGGTGCGCAGCCTGCTGGCCGATCCGTTCGCGCTGGCCGGCAAGACGGTGGCGGTTACCGCGACCTTTGGTGTCGCCCGCTATCCGGCCGACGGCCGCGACGGCGCCGCCCTGGTCGCCCAGGCCCGCATCGCGCTGGACGAGGCGCGGCGCGGCCATCGCGCGGTCGGCTTCTTCTCGGCACGGCTGGACAATGTCGCCCGCCGCCGGGCGAGGACGGTCGAAGCCTTGAACCGCGCGGTCGAGCAGGGCGGGTTCGAACTGCACTACCAGCCCCAGCATCGCCTGCGCGACGGCGCATTGCTGGGCGCCGAGGCACTGCTGCGCTGGCGGGATGCCGACGGTACGATGATCCCGCCTGCCGAATTCATTCCGCTGGCCGAGGAAGCCGGGCTGATCCAGTCGATCGGCCAATGGGTGATCGAGGAAGCCTGCGCCCAGGCCCGGCGCTGGGCGACGCAGGGGCTGCCGCCGCTCAGGGTGGCCGTCAACGTCTCGCCGCTGCAATTGCGCCAGCCCGATTTCCCCGAGCGCGTGGCGCTCGCCCTGTCGGAAAGCGGCGTGGCGCCCGAGTGGTTGTCGATCGAGATCACCGAGAGCGCGGCGATGTCCGACATCGAGGGCTCGATCGAACTGCTGGCCCGGGTCAAGGCGACCGGGGTGACCGTGTCGCTCGATGATTTCGGCACCGGCCATGCCTCGCTGGCCTGGCTGAACCGCCTGCCGGTCGACTATCTCAAGATCGATCGCAGCTTCGTGTCCGAATTGCCGTGGAATGCCAATGCCCTGACCATCAGCCGCGGCCTGATCGGCATGGCCCGCGGCTTGGGGCTCGGCATCGTCGCCGAAGGCATCGAGACCTCGGGCCAGGAAGCGCTGCTGCGTGCCGCCGGCTGCGACATGGGCCAGGGCTACCACTACTCGCGGCCGCTGCCGGCCGACCATTTCGCGGCCTACGTGATCCGCCATCTGGCCGAACGCACCCCGCCGCGCGTCATCGCGATGGAATGATCGCCGGAAAACAGGGAGGCCGGCTTGCGCCGGCCCCGCGAGGTGGAAATAAATCGGCCGCCGGTTTGACTGACGCGGCGGCTTCAACCATCAGGCGTCGCGATACGCCTTCTCGCGCCGCTCGTGGCGTTCCTGCGCCTCGATCGACAGGGTAGCGATCGGCCGCGCCTCCAGCCGCTTGATCGAGATCGGCTCGCCGGTCTCTTCGCAATAGCCGTAACTGTTGTCGTCGATACGCTTCATGGCGGCGTCGATCTTGGAGATCAGCTTCCGCTGGCGGTCGCGGGTGCGCAACTCGAGCGCCCGCTCGGATTCGGTGGAAGCGCGGTCGGCAATGTCCGGCTCCTGGACCGTATCCTCCTGGAGATGCTGCAGGGTTTGATTGGACTCCCGTAAAATTTCATCCCGCCATTCCAGCAGCTTGCGGCGGAAATACTCCTTCATACGGGGATTCATAAACGGCTCGTCTTCTGACGGCCGGTAGTTGGGTTTCAACTGTATGCCCATCCGTTTACTCCACCAACCCGAGGCAAGCGCCGTTGCCCCTGGACAGCCCCGATACCGGGCGGCGCGGAGTATATGAATCGGAACCTATCCCTGCAAGCGCGCGACGCAGCGGTGGGTGTCAGGAATTGTGACGATGTGAAGGATTGCCGAAAACTTGCGCAGAATCAGCCGGGTAGGGCCGCGATTCCGCGCTTGGCGAGCTCGACCGCGCAGCGCAGTTCGATCTCGGCCAGTACCTCGGCAAGCTTCGGATCGTCGATCGCCTGGCGGTCGCGGGTCAGCGCATCGGCCAAAGCCTGCAGCCGCGAGGCCGGCATGTCGGCGGTCAGCAGGGCATGGCGGATCTCGTCCAGCCGGTCGAGCAGGTCGGTGCCGCGCTGCACCGCCCGGCGCCGGCGGCGCGAGGTGGCGTCGCCCTCGTCCTGCACGGCGAGCAACGCCGCGACCGATGTCATCGGGACAGCCGCCGCCGTCGGCGCCGATTCGCTCGGGCCGTCGTCGAGATGGGTCGAGAAACGGTCGCCGCTGCCGCCCGGACGGGTGCGTTGCGCCGGCCGGTTGCCGCGGACCTGGCCTGTGCCCTCGATCTTCATCGCCTGACTAGCCTGTCCTCGCATCTGGGGCGGGGGGTGGCGGGATCTGAGCTTTACGCTAGTCCGCCTGAATTAACAACCGCTTAGCCCCGCGGCGAAAAGGCCCCGGCAAATCCTGCCGGGCGCCCGGCCGGGACTGCCGGCCGCACCCCGCCTGACGTCGCGCCCGGTCCAGCAATTTCAAGGGGTTGGCAGAATTTTCCAATTGGCACGGCGGCTGCATTGCTGAGGCCGGCGCTGTTCCCGCCGGCCGACCGTAACCCGGAGTTTACCACGCCCGTGGCACCCTCCCGGCAGGCGGACGTTCAAGCGGGAAGGTGCCGGCGACCAGAAGGAAGGTTCGGGCCTATGCCATCCGTGTTCAAGGACCATCAGATGCTGTCTCGTTTCGCCCTGGGCATCGCAGCCCTGGGGCTCGCGCTGCTGGTCCTGGTTCAGGGGGCGGCGGCCCAGTCGCGCATCAAGGACATCGCCGACTTCGAGGGCGTGCGCGAGAACATGCTGATCGGCTATGGCCTGATCGTCGGCCTCGACGGCACCGGGGATTCGCTCAACAACGCGCCTTTCACCAAGCAGAGCCTGGAGGCGATGCTGGAGCGCCTCGGCGTCAACGTCCGCGCCGCCGGCAACTACAACACCAAGAACATCGCCGCGGTCATGGTCACCGCGACCCTGCCGCCCTTCGCCCGCCACGGCCAGCGCATCGACGTCACCGTCGGCACGATGGGCGATGCCAAAAGCGTGGTCGGCGGCCAGCTGCTGGTCACGCCGCTGTACGGCGCCGACGGCGAGGTCTATGCGGTGGCGCAGGGCGCCATCGCCGCCGGCGGCTTCAAGTTCCAGGGCCAGGCCGCGCTGGTCCAGCGCGGCGTGGTCACCGCGGGCCGGATCTCGAACGGCGCCATCGTCGAGCGCGAGGTCGGCTTCGATCTGGCCTCGATGCCGCTGCTGCGGCTGTCGCTGCGCAACCCCGACCTGACCACCGCCCGCCGCATGGCCCAGGCGATCTCGACCTTCCTGGGCCAGCCGGCCTCGCGCGCGCTCGATCCCTCGACCGTCCAGGTCGACATCCCCGACGGCCTGAAGAACGACGTGATCGGGCTGATGACGCAGATCGAGCAGCTGGTGGTCCAGACCGACCAGACCGCCCGGGTGGTGATCGACGAGAAGACCGGCGTCATCGTCATGGGCGCCAATGTCCGGGTCGATACGGTGGCGATCGCGCAGGGCAACCTGACCGTGCGCATCACCGAGACGCCGCAGGTATCCCAGCCCGCGCCGTTCTCGTCGGGCACCGGCCGCACGCCGCGGCTGAACGCCGACGGCACGGTGGCGCGCGATGCCCAGGGCAACATCATCTATGACGGCGCCGGCGGGGCCCAGACCGTGGTGGTGCCGCGGACCGACATCCAGGTCGACGACCAGTCCGACCGGCGGCTGTCGGTGCTGCGCGGCGGCGTCTCGCTGCAGGAACTGGTCGACGGATTGAACGCGCTGGGCGTGGGCCCGCGCGACATGATCTCCATTCTGCAGGCGATCAAGGCGGCCGGCGCCCTGCGCGCCGAGCTGCAGATGATGTGAGGGGCATAGGGCCATGACCACGACGATGACCGCGCCCGATCCGCTGCTGACCCGGCCCTTCTCCGGCCTGCCGGCCGGGCCGAAGGCCCGGGCCAGCGAAACCCAGCTGCGCGCCACCGCCGAGAAGTTCGAGCAGAGCTTCCTGTCGGAAATGATGCGCCACATGTCGGAAGGGGTCAAAACCGACCCGCTGACCGGCGGCGGCCATGGCGAGGACAACTTCAAGTCGTTCCTGAACGAACAGTATTCCAAGGCGATCGTCGCCCGCGGCGGCATCGGTGTCGCCGACATGGTATATAAGCAGATGCTGCGCATGCAGGAGGGTGCCCAATGACCGACCCCCGGATGAACCACCCGACCGAGGACGACCAGTTCGCCGAGGCCCCGGCCGAGCAGCTGCCGCTGCCGCCCCTGCCGGACATGTCCGCCGAATCCGATCCCGAGATCGGCGCGCTGAACGAACTGGCCGAGGTTGCCCTCGATCTGATCGACGCGCTCGAAGCCGAGACGGCCATCCTGCAGACGCTGAAGCTCGACGAGGCCGAGCCCAAGATGGCCCGCAAGCGCCAGCTGGCCGATCTCTACGCGCTGAAGTCCGATGCGCTGAAGAACCGGCTGAACGAGCGCAGGATCGCGCTGTCGGACGATCTGCGCGAGGGCCTGACCCATCTGAACGACCGCCTGCGCGAAGCCGCCCAGGAAAATGCCGTGGCGCTGAAGGCGGCGATGGATGGCACCAAGGTGGTGATCGAGGTGATCAGCCAGGCCGTCAAGAAGCAGCAGACGGTGACGACCTATGGGCGCAGCGGCCGGGCGACCGAGACCCTGAGCGGCGGCACGCCCGGTCTTGCCATGTTCTCGGATCGCCGGTTCTGAGCGGGAGGCCGCCATGGTCAGCGTCATTCTCGATGCGGCACTGTCGGGGCTGAAGACCAGCCAGCGCCAGCTCGACGTCACCTCCCACAACATCGCCAACGTCAACACCCCGGGCTACCACAAACGGGCGCTGACGCAGTATTCGCAGTCGATCGGCGGCATCGGCCAGGGTACGGTCACCGGCAACGTCATCCGGTCGGCCAATGCCTCGCTGGAGGCCCAGCAGCTGCAGACGACGACGGTGGTCGGCCGTTACGACATCCAGGATCAGTACCGGGCGTCGGTCGAACAGATCTATGGCAAGCCGGGATCGGGCAACTCGCTGTCGGACGCGATGCTCGCCTTCAAGAAAGACCTCGACGGGTTCACCGTGGCCGTCGACAATATCCCGCCGTCGACCGTCATCATCGGCGCGCAGGTGCTGACCAACCAGCTCAACACCATGTCGCAGAATATCCAGGCGCTGCGCATGCAGGCCGACCAGGCGGTCGCCGACGGCCTGCAGGAAGCCAACACCTATATCGACCAGCTCGGCGATCTCAACAACAAGATCTCGACCGGCCAGGCGGTCGGCCTCGATACCGGCGACCTGCAGGACCAGCGGCAGGAGATCGTGCGCCAGCTCGGCTCGCTGATGGGTATCCAGACCTATATGCGGTCCGACGGCAACATGGTGGTCTCCACCACCACCGGTCGCGTCATGGTCGACGGCACCAAGCTGCAGAAATTCGGCCAGCTGGGAGCGGCGCCCGGCAATACGCTGGCAACCTACACGCCGGTGACGGCGATGACCGCGGCCACGCCGACCCAGCGCATCGGTCTTGGGACGATAGGCAATCCGGGCCTGCCCGACCTGACCGACGAACTGATCACCGGCGGCGGCAAGATCGGCGCCCTGCTGGGGCAGCGCGGCCAGTATTCGGCGACGGTCAGCCTGCCGCAGGGCGAATTGCAGCAGCGCACCGCCGAACTGAACCAGTTCGCCCTGCAGCTCTACAACACCCTGCAGGCGACGAACCTGAACACCACCGACGTCGCGGCCAACCCGACCTATGACCCGACCAACGCGGTCAACCAGGCAAACCATTTCTTTGCCGGGGTCTATCCCAATCCGCCGGCCACTCCCGGCAATATCGACAATGCGGCGACGATCGCGGTGCATCCCGACCTCGTCGCCAATGCATCGCTGCTGAACACGACATCGGGCGGCATCGATGTCTCGATCGCCAAGAATCTCGATACCGCCCTGAACACCACGAACGTGTCGTTTGCCGCCGCCGGCGCGCTGGGGGCGATCCAGACCACCTTCATCGGCTATTCGTCGACGATCCTGAACAACGTCGCGGATCTGCGGCTGGCATCCAAGACCGGCGCCCAGTACAATAGCGACCTGCTGACCAACATCAACACGCGGCTCGGCGACGTGTCGGGCGTCAACCTCGACGAGGAACTCTCCAACCTGATCGTCTACCAGAAGTCCTATCAGGCTTCGGCCAAGACGATCCAGACGGCGAACGAGATGCTCGACGTCGTGTTGAACCTGAAGCAGTAATCAGCGACCAGAAGGTAGCGCGCCATGGTGACCACCTCGCTTTCCCGCATCGGCACCTATTCCCAGACCAACAACCTGGTCTACCTGATGCTGCAGAACCAGAAGCGGCTCGACGAGACCGCGACGCAGCTGACGACCGGATTGAAAAGCCAGGTGTGGTCGGGATATGCCCAGCAGATTCCGCGCCTGACCAGCCTGACCGAGCAGAACCAGAACGCCAATCTCTACCTCGAGAACATCAAGACGGTGGAGACCCGCGCCAAGCTGTCGTCGACGGCGCTGCAATCGGTCATCAGCCAGGCACAGAGCTATCAGCGCCTGATCGCGACGCCGGTGCCGACCCCCGGCGGCAACCCGACCGAGGATGCCAAGAAGCTCAACGAGTACGCGTCGAACATGTCCCAGCAGGCCGTCGCCCTGCTGGCCTCCGTCACCGATCTCCTGAACAGCCAGGATTCCAGCCGCTATCTGTTTTCCGGCTCGAACGTGACGTCGCCGGCCGTCACGTTGATCTCGCCCAACACCAACCCGCCGGTCGACAACGCGGCGCTGAACGCCGCCTATGTCTTCGGCTCTTCGGTCGCGACCGCCGCCGCCTCGAATGCCGGCTATCATTTCCAGATCAATTCGAGCGGGCAGACCAGCCAGACCCAGGTCCAGATCGACACCAACACCTTCACCAACCCGCAGGTCCAGCTGTCGACCAACCCGAACCGGACGCCGTGGACGCTCGCGACCCAGGCGCCGTTCGACAACGGCGGTGCCAACGCCAACAACGCGATGAAGCGCCTGCTTGACGGCCTGGTCGAGGTCGCCGATCTCGGCACCACGCTGCTGCCCTCGATCACCGGGACGGCGGCGTCGACCGCCACCGGCTATGCCAACATCTCGACGGCGATGACCAATGCGCGCCAGGCCTTGACCGACGCGATCGACGGCAATGCTTCGCCGCCCGCCGCGATCAGCGCCACCGGCTTTTCCAGCCTGCAGTCGCTGACGACGTCGATCACCGTCGCGACCCAGTCGGCCGGCTATGCGAAAATTTCGCATCAGCAGTTCGTCACCTATTCGACCAACGCCATCGCCGACATCCTGCAGGTCGATACCGCCGAGACCGCCGCCAAGCTCAACTCCCAGCAGACCCAGCTTCAGGCTTCCTATTCGGCCCTGTCGAAGGTCACCAGCCTGTCACTGTTGAATTACATGTAAGGCGGCAGCGTCCGGCTGAGCCAGTCGGCCACCCGCTCGGCGAAGACCGCGGGCCGGCGCGCCCAGGTGAAGTGATTGAAGGCCGGGTCGCCGAGTTCGGCGGCCCGCCAATGCACCCGCTCGACCCGCGCGGCGGGTAGCTTGGCAGCCAGGCGGTCGACCGCCGCGCGGGGGGCCAGCCGATCGGTATCCAGCGAGATCGCCAGCACCGGCAGATCGATCCGGGCGAGTGCCGCCTCGTCGTCATGCGGGCTGCCGGCCAGGCGGTAGCGACCGGTCAGCACCTCCTCGCCCCAGTCGCGGATCATGCCGCGCGCCTCGCGCCCGGCGAAGCCGAGCCAACGCCCCGGAAAATGGCCGAGGACGCGGGCAAGCGGCGGCCCGAACAGGGCGTAGCCGCGGATCGCCACCCCGCCGGCACCGGGATAGGAGCGGTAATGCACCGAGCAGGCCGCGGCCAGCACGACGGCGGAGAACGCCTGGCGGTGCCGACCGGCATAGAGCAGGCCGAGCTGTCCGCCCAGCGAATGGCCGAGCAATACCGGCCGCGGCCCCGGAAAGCGGCCGGCGGTGGCCTCGACCAGCGCCGGCCAATCCTCGGCCAGCAGGTCGTGGAAGCCGAAATCGACGCCGTGGCCCGGCCGCAGGCCGCTGCGGCCGTGGCCGCGCTGCTCGCCCACCACGACGGGATGGCCGCGATCCGACAGCACCTCGGCCAGCGGCCGGTAATAACCGCCGGGCACGCCCATGGCGGGCATGATCAGGATCGGCGGGCCGGCCGGGTTCGCGGCGGGCCAGGCCTGCACTTCCATCCGGCTGCCGTCGCGCCGGCCGATGACGATCGGGTCCATCCGGCGACAATAGCGCGGCCTAACCTTGGCTGTCGCCCTGGTCGAAAATCGACATCAGCCTGCCGTGAAACGGGACCGGCCCGACATGGACCAGTTCCGAACGAAGGTCGGCCCAGATTTCGCCGCCGATATCGAGCCAGCGTTTGCAGAAGGCATAATCCTCGCTGAGATAGACCTGGGTGTTCGGGTCGATCGCGCAGTCGAAGAAGGCGTAGCGGCAGTCCTGGGCGAGTTCGGCGTCGCCGGCGACGTTGAGGGCTCGATATTGCAGGGCTGGATAGTGGCGTGCCATCACATCGAAGACCTGCCGCCGCACCAGCATGAAGCCGGTGCCGAGATAGCGGACGCGGGCAAAGCCGCCAACGGGCAGGATCGCCGTTTCGTCGAGAAACTCCACCACATAGCTGAGGGCGCTGGCGGCGAGATTGCCGCGGCCGGCCCGGGCATGCGCCGCAATCAGCGACCAGTCGTATCCCTTGGCGGGATAGACCGCGCCGGAAACGTCCTTGTCGGCATCGAGCAGGGCGAAGACCTGGTCGGGCTGGAAGCCGATGTCGGCATCGATGAAGAGGAGATGGGTGGCCTCCGCCTCGGCCATGAATTCGGAAACGATGGTGTTGCGCGCCCGGGTGATCAGCGCGTCTCCGCCAAGCAGACGATAGGACAGGCCGATATTCCGCTCGCGGCAGGCATCCTGCAGCCGCAGCAGCGAGCGTGTGTAATGATGCGACGTGGCACCGCCGAAACACGGCGTGCCGATGACGATATGCTGACGATCGCTCAAAGACCAGTTCCCTGCCATGATGCGGGTCTGGCCAGGCCGCCCGTTCGTCAGGGTAAACGTGCCGGGTGGGAGAACCCGACGCTCAGTCGACGATGGCGCGGTTGCGGCCGCCGGCCTTGGCCTTGTAGAGGCGATTGTCGGCCAGCTTGATCAGGGCATCCAGGGCGCCGTCGATGCCGTCCAGTTCGATCTCGCCCAGGCTCGCCGCGCCGAGCGAGACGGTGATGCCGAGGCTTGTGCCGTCCTGCAGCCCGATGCCGCGATCGGCGATGCGCAGCCGCAGCCGCTCGCAGAAGCCCGCGGCGCTGGCCCGGTCGGTATCGGGCAGGGTGAAGGCGAATTCCTCGCCGCCGAGGCGGCCGAGGATGTCGAACACCCGCTTCTCGCGCTGGCAGATATCGGCGATCGCCCGCAGGACTTCGTCGCCGGCGTCGTGGCCGTGGCTGTCGTTGACCCGCTTGAAATGGTCGACGTCGAACATGACGACGCTGAGCGCCCGGCCCTGGCGCCGGGCACGGCCGACCTCGTTATGCGACAGTTCGAGGAAATGGCGCCGGTTCGAGGCGCCGGTCAGCGAATCGGTGGTGGCGAGCAGCTTCAGCTCGCGCTCGTCCAGCTTGCGCTGGGTGATGTCGGTGATGACGATGACCGCGCCCTGCCAGTTGCCGCCCTCGACGATCGGGGCGATGGTGGCTTCGACGACGATGCGCTCGGCGCCGCGGCGGACGAAGGCCAGTTCGCGGCGTACCGGACCCAACGTGTTGCGCGCGGCGGTGAACAGCTCGCGCATGTCGCCGCCTTCGCCGCCCTCCAGCGGATGGAAGTCGGCAGCAAGCTTGGCCCAGGCCTTGCCCAGCAGCTGGTCGGTCTTCCAGCCGAGAATCGAATCGACCGCGGGGTTGATGAACGAGATCCGCCCATCGTCGTCGATGCCGAGAATGGCTTCGGACGTCGCGTTCAGGATCTGCAGGGTCTGGCGCGTCAGGTCGGCCAGTTCGCGGGTGCGTTCCTCGACGCGGACCTCGAGCTGGTCGCGGGCGCGCAGGATCGCCTGCTCATGCTCCTGCCGCTCGGTGACGTCGCGCATGACGATGATGAACACGCGCTCCTCGCCGAAGCGCACTTCCGAGACCGTCAGCTCGGCCGGGAAGCGGCTGCCGTTCTTGCGGCAGGCCTCGACCACCCGGGCATTGGCATCGACCCGGGCGAGCCCCAGGTCGCGATAGCGGCGGATGGTATCGCGCCGGCTTTCGCCCGGCCTGGACAGCATCCATTTGGTGACGTCGTGCCCTGTCAACTGCCCTGGATCCCAGCCCAGCAGGGCTTCGGCCGCCGGGTTGGCGGTCAGGATCTCGCCGCCGTCGCCGACGGTGAGGATGCCGTCGGCCACCGCGTTCATCACGCCGCGCAGGCGCTGCTCGCGCTCGACCACCGACTGCGCGGCGCGCTTGCGCTCGCTCATGTCGCGGGCCTCGATCATGAAGTCTTCCTGATCGTCGCCCAGCGAGACGATGGCGACCTCGACATCGATCGACCGGCCGTCCAGCCCGCGGAACTTGACCGGGATCGGCTCCTTCTCGGCGGCGAGCACGGCCATGCCATCATAGGCCAGCGCGGCATATTCGCCGTAGAGCAACGTCTCGAAACGGCGGCCGACGACCTCGTTCGGATGCAGCGCCGCCAGCAGCTTGAGGCCCGCGGCATTCATGTAGGTGATGGTGTCGCCGCGGCAGATGCAGGTGAAGTCCAGCGCCAGGTCGATGACGCGGCGAAACCGCGCCTCGCTCTTGACCATCGCCTCGGCCGCGCGCAGGCGCGTGGTGACGTCGCGGGCGGTCAGGATGACGGCGGGGCCGCCGAAGACGAAGGCGCGGGCCGACAGCTCGACCTCGATCGACTGGCCCTCGATGCCGCGCATGCAGACCGGCACCGTCTCGCGCTCGTCCAGCACGGCGGCGAAGTCGTCGGCGGCGAGATCGACATAGGCCGCCGCCAGGAAATCGGTAATCGGCCGGCCGACAAGCTGCGTCTGCGGCGCGCCGAGCAGCCTTGCGCCGCCCTGGTTGACGAAGGCGAGCTGACCTGACCGCACCACGCAGACCAGATCGCCGAAGAGTTCCAGAAATGCAGTCAAGTCGTCCTGGTTTGCGACCAGTCCGCGAAAAGTATCGGACGACAAAGCGAGGGCCTGCTGGTTAGGGGCCATGAACGCCAGCCTGTCTCCCCGGTTCTGCACTTCCCTGTCCCCGGCATCGGCGCCGGGGTTGCACAATGATACCGCCAGGCCAAGAGGGCGTCACCTGAGGAAATTTGCAGTGGCGATAAGGTTCTGTTGCACTGCCGTTCCGGTCGTTGACACCTACGACTTTTGGCGGTTGTATCGGCGACGCGTTGTGGGGCGGGGGCAGTGGCGATGAGTGACAATTCCGACGGCGGCAACGATGTGGTCGACATCGGCTGGGGCGAGCGCATCCGCGACAGCCTGATCGCCCCGCTGGTCGGGCTCGTGGTGTTCTTCGGCTCGATCGGCCTGCTGTTCTGGAACGAAGGCAGGGCGGTCTCGGCCTTTGCCGCGCTCGACCGCGGGGCCCGCATCGTCGTCGACGTGCCGGCCGACCGGGTCGATCCGGCCCACGAGGGCAAGCTGGTCCATCTGACCGGCCAGGCCAAGGCCTCCGGCACCCTGATCGATACCGCGACCGGCATCGGCGGCTCCGGCCTGCTGCGGCTCGAGCGCCATGTCGAGATGTATCAATGGACCGAGCATAAGAGCGACAAGCAGATCGAATACCGCCGGGAATGGTCGGCATCGCCGCAGAATTCCGATTCGTTCCGCAATCGCCAGGGCCATGAAAACCCGCGCATGGCGCTGCAGGCCGCTTCGCTGGTCAATGCCGGCGTCACCCTGGGCGCCTTCGCGATCGACCCGCGCGTGACCGGCGAGGCCGAGCCGCTGGAGGACTATCCGGTCGCCACGATGAAGCCGACCGGCGGCTTCAGGCCGTCGGGCAACGGGCTCTATCAGGGGCAGGACCCTGCCAATCCCCGGATCGGCGATCTGCGCGTGACCTATCGCGCCGTCCAGGCCGGCGACCTCTCGGTCATCGCCGCCCAGCGCAACGGCCGCCTGCTGCCTTATCTGACGCCGGACGGCCCGTCGATCGCGCTGGTGCAAACCGGCTTCTGGGGCGCAGCCGACATGTTCAAGACCGCGCGCGACCAGGAAAGCGTCCTGACCTGGATCATGCGCCTGGTTGGCGTGATCGTGATGTTCGTGAGCATCCTGCTGATCTTCAAGCCGTTCTCGGCGCTGCTGGGCGGCATCCCGCTGATCGGCGATCTGTTCGACGCGGGCGTCGGCCTGGTGGCCTTCGTCATCGCCCTGCCGCTGTCGCTTGCCGTGATCGGCTTCGCCTGGCTGTTCTACCGGCCGCTGATGGCCATCGGCATCTTCGCGGCCGGGGCGGCCATCGCCGCCGCCGTCGTCTGGTGGCGCCGACAGCGCAAGCCCGCGCCCGCGACCTGACCCGCTCGGGTCCGCCCGGCGGCCGGCCGGCGGGCCTGGTTACCCGAAAACCGGCCCCTCATGAACGGAACGCCATAAATGCTCAAGAAGATGCTGCCGCTCGCCATCGCCGCCGCGCTGTTCATCCCCACCCTGGCCCAGGCCTTCGAAGGTGCCTACGGCCTCAATGGCAAGGATCCGGACGGCTCGGCCTATACCGGCACGGTCGAGGTGCTGAAGAGCGGCGCGGGCTACCAGGTCAAGTGGACGATCGACGGCTCCAGCAATTTCGGCGCCGCGCTGGCGGAAGGCGACGCGCTGTGGGTCGGCTATGTCGATGACGGCAAGTCCGGCGTCACCAAGATGACCAAGGACGCCTCGGGCAACCTGAAGGGGCCCTGGTATCGCCGCGGCGGCACCGCCACCGGCGAGGAGACCTGGACCAAGAAGTAACCCTGGTTACCGCTATCCGGGGATCCGAGGCCCCGGATAGCGGATACCCCTGGGATTTCCAGGGCTTCGGCCCCGAAAAGACCACATTGCCGCCGCTTGCGTTCGCGGCGCCTAGCCATTAGAACCCAGGCCGATCCTGTAATATCCCTGACGCTCCGGCGCAACAGACGGCCGGGCGCACGCCTCGGAGGAAGTTCAATGGCAGTTCGCGTCGCCATCAACGGTTTCGGCCGCATCGGCCGCAATGTCCTGCGTGCCATCATCGAAGCCAAGCGGACCGATATCGAAGTCGTCGGCATCAACGACCTCGGCCCGGTCGAGACCAACGCCCATCTGTTCCGCTACGACTCGGTGCACGGCACCTTCCCCGGCACCGTCGAGGTCGACGGCGACAAGATCAACGTCGGCACCGGCTGGATCAAGGTCGCCGCCGAGCGCGACCCGGCCAAGCTGCCGTGGAAGGATCTCGGCGTCGACATCGCGATGGAATGCACCGGCATCTTCACCGATCGCGACAAGGCCGCGCTGCATCTCGAGGCCGGCGCCAAGCGCGTGCTGGTCTCGGCGCCGGCGAACAATGCCGACCTGACCGTCGTCTACGGCGTCAACCACGACAAGCTGACGGCTGACCACAAGGTCGTCTCGAACGCGTCCTGCACCACCAACTGCCTGGCGCCGGTCGCCGCGGTGCTGCACAAGGCCATCGGCATCGAGCACGGCTTCATGACGACCGTGCATTCCTACACCGGCGACCAGCCGGTGCTCGACACCATGCACAAGGATCTCTACCGCGCCCGCGCCGCGGCGCTGTCGATGATCCCGACCACCACCGGCGCGGCCAAGGCCGTCGGCCTCGTGCTGCCGGAACTGAAGGGCAAGCTCGACGGCACCGCGATCCGCGTGCCGACGCCCAACGTCTCGCTGATCGACCTGACCTTCGTCGCCAGCCGCGCGACCACGGTCGAGGAAATCAACAACGCCATCACCGCGGCAGCCTCCGGCCCGCTGAAGGGCGTGCTGGCGGCGAACTCGGTGCCGCTGGTCTCGACCGACTTCAACCACAATCCCGCGTCGTCGACCTTCGATCTCAAGCAGACCCAGGTCATCGGCGGCACCTTCGTGCGCGTGCTGTCCTGGTACGACAACGAGTGGGGCTTCTCCAACCGCATGAGCGACACCGCCGTCGCCATGGCCAAGCTCGGCTGAGGCAGCGGGCGATGACCGGCTTCAGGACGCTCGACGATCTCGCCGTCAAGGACCAGCGCGTGCTGGTCCGGGTCGACCTCAACGTGCCGATGCGCGACGGTCGGGTGACCGACGATCTGCGTATCAGCCGTATCCTGCCGACCCTGCACGAACTGTCGCGCAAGGGCGCCAAGGTCGTGGTGCTGTCGCACTTCGATCGCCCGGGCGGCAAGGTCGTGCCCGAGATGTCCCTGAAGCCGGTCGCCTCGGTCCTGTCGACCGCGCTGGGCCTGCCCGTCGCCTTCGCCGACGACTGCATCGGCGAGACGGCCCAGGCCGTGATCGCCCGGCTGAAGCCGGGCGGCATCGCGCTGCTCGAGAACACCCGCTTTCACAAGGGCGAAGAGAAGAATGATCCCGAACTGGCCCAGGAAATGGCCAGGCTCGGCGATCTCTACGTCAACGACGCCTTCTCCTGCGCCCATCGCGCCCATGTCTCGACCGAGGCGCTGGCCCGCCTGCTGCCGCATGCGGCCGGCCGCAACATGGAGACCGAGCTGACCCACCTCGCCGCCGCGCTGGAAAACCCGGAGCGGCCGGTGGCAGCCCTGGTCGGCGGCGCCAAGGTCTCGACCAAGATCGAGCTCCTGGGCAACCTGCTCAACCGCGTCGACAAGCTGATCATCGGCGGCGGCATGGCCAACACCTTCCTCTATGCCAAGGGCCACGAGATCGGGTCGAGCCTGGTCGAGAAGGACCTGGTCGACATCGCCCGCGACATCCTGGTCAAGTCGGCGACCGGCCGCTGCCAGGTGGTGCTGCCCGACGATGTCGTGGTCGCCCGTGAATTCCGCGCCGGTGCCGCCTCCAAGGTCGTGCCCTGCGACCGCGTCCTGCCCGACCAGATGATCCTCGACATTGGCCCGGTGGCGGCCGCCAAGCTCGGCACGCTGCTCTCCGAATGCCGCACGCTGGTCTGGAACGGCCCGATGGGCGCGTTCGAGACCCCGCCGTTCGATGCCGGCACCGTCACGGTGGCCCGTACCGCCGCGGCGCTGACCGCGGCCGGCCGGCTGCTGTCGGTCGCCGGCGGCGGCGACACGGTGGCGGCGCTGCGCCATGCCGGCGTGGCCGAGGAATTCTCCTACGTCTCTACCGCGGGCGGCGCCTTCCTCGAATGGCTCGAGGGCAAGGCCCTGCCCGGCGTCGAAGCGCTGAAGCAGTAGCCTGGCGCCAAGCCTTTGGAAAAAGCCGCCCCCGAGGGCGGCTTTTTTAATGCGGGTTGAGGATCATGGCGATGGCGACCGCCAGCAGCGCGATGCCGAAGACCTCGCGTGCCTTCGGCTTCTCGCCGAACCAGAAGAACGAGAAGGCGAAGGTGAAGAGCAGCTCGACCAGGCCCAGCGTGCGGACATAGGCCACGGCCTGCAGGGTCATCGCCGTGAACCAGCCGATCGAGCCGGCGGCCGAGGCGAAGCCGGCCAGCAGGGCCGGGCGCCAGACCCCGCCGATCAGCCGGAACTGCCGGCGCTCGCGCCAGGCCAGATAGGCGCCCATCAGCACGGTCTGCAGCACGGTCGCCCAGCCCAGGGTGAATGCCGCCGCCACCCAGGCATCGTCGAGGCCGAGCGAAAGGGCGGCGACGCGGAAGCCGACCGCCGACAGCGCAAAGCAGGCGCCCGAGGCCAGGCCGATGACGGCGGTGCGGCCGTCGATGCCGCCGCCCCCGCCCTTCAGCACGATGGCGACGACGCCGCAGGTGGCGATCACGATCGCGCCCATCGCCCACAGGCTCGGCCGGTCGCCGAGAAACAGCAGGCCGAACAGCGCCGCCTGGATGATCTCGGTCTTCGACAGCGCGACGCCGACAGGGAAGTTGCGGCGGCCCAGCGCCGCCAGCAGCAGGGCGGTCGCCAGGATCTGGGCCACCGCGGCGATGACGACCCACAGCATGTAGCCGGGCGTCATCGTGGGTACGGCGGCGCCCTTGGCGGCGATGATCCCGGCGGCCCAGGCCAACGCGAAGGGCATGCCGAACAGGAAGCGCACGAAGGCCGAGGCATTGACGCTGAGCTTGCCGGCCAGGCGCTTCTGCAGGGCGGTACGCAGCGCCTGGGCGAAGGCGGCGGTGAGGGTGAGGGGGATCCAGGCGTCGATCATGATGGCGGAAACCCTAGTCCATCGCCGCCTGCCCCGGCCAATCGGTAGTCGTGAAGCGGCATATAATTCCGACTTATGGCTGCCTTATATTTTCACCGTCGCCTGACGGCCCGGGCCGGCGCTAAAGTCTGACCATGCTGCCGCCGCTTGCCTCGCTCCGTGCCTTCGCCGCCGTCGCCCGAACCGGCAGCGTCACCCGCGCCGCCGCCGATCTCGGCCTCAGCCAGCCGGCGATCAGCCAGCATCTGCGCCAGCTCGAAACCTTCCTCGACCTGCCGCTGGTCAGCCGCAACGGCGGCCGGCTGGCGCTGACCGAAGCCGGCCGCGACTACGGCCGGTCGCTTGCCCGCGCCTTCGCCGAGATGGAAAGCGCCACGGCGCGTTGCCTGGCCGCGCGCGAATTCGGCGTGATCACCTTGTCGCTGGTGCCGACGCTTGCCACGCGCTGGCTGATCCCGCGGCTCGCAACCTTCCACGAACAGTTTCCCGATATCGAGGTGCGGCTGGCCACCGCCACGCGCGACGCGGTGCTTGACCAGCCGGGCATCGACCTGGCCATCCAGACCGGCGCCTCGGCCGACGACTGGCCGGCCTACGACGCGACCTTCCTGATGGCCGATGCCTGTTTCCCGGTGATGAGCGCGGGGCTTGCCGCCGCCAGGCCGGTGGCCAAGGCCGCCGATCTCGCCGGCCATGTCTGGCTCGAGGTCAAGGCATCATCGCGCGCCGGCGACTGGTCGCGCTGGCTCAATGCCGCCGGCGTCACCGGCCTGCGGCCGAAGCGCCGCCTCGGTTTCGACAATTCGACCCAGGCGCTGGCCGCGGCCCGTGCCGGCCTCGGCGTCGCGCTGGCCCACCGGCCGTTCGTGCTGGACGACCTGAAGGAAGGGGGGCTCGTCGCCCCCCTCGATCTCAGCGTGCCCGAGCCGCATGCCTACTGGCTGGTGCGCCGGGCTGAGGTACGGCCCTCGGCCAAGCTCGCCCGCTTCTGCAACTGGCTGACCGCGCTGGCGGCGGCCGAGGCCACGGGCTAGCCTCGCTTCACCAGATCGTCGTCGGTGCCGGCGCGGGCTGCGTCGCCGCCGCTGTCGGCACGGGGGCCGCGCTGCTGGTCAGGTCGCTCGGCGACCACGTCAGCAGCCACGGCCGCTGCTGGGCGAACGGCGTCGGCACCCAGGGCGCGTTGTCGCCGATGCAGTTGTAGAACAGCGGCGTGATCTGCATGCGGTCGTACTGAACGTCGCTGTTCCAGCCGTCGTAGGTGACGGTGATCGAGAACGTGGTGGCGAAGTTGATGCCGATCTTGCTGCTGGCCATCGTGCTGGTGCCGTCATCGGCCTCGAACACCTTCAACACGTTTACCTTGGTCGAGCAGGCGATGGTGTTGGTTGCCGTCGTGCTGGTGTCCTGCACATTGCTCCAGCTCAGCGTTTCGGTGCCGCTGATGTTTTTCCCCACCGTGAAGGCGGGCAAGGTGGTGAACGGCGTGACGTTCCAGCTACTGGTGGGCGGGGCATAGTTCTGCCAGGCCTGGATATCGTTGGACGCCGGCCAGGACACCAACGGCTTGCCGCTGCCGTCGACCGGAAACTGGCAGACGGCCTGGTTCCAGGGATCGTTCGGAACGCCGGGTGTGGTCGGGTCGGTCAGGTCGAAGCTGTAGATCCCGATGTCGGGCGTGCCCGTGCACCACGTCAGGTACATCGGGAAGCCGGCGTTGTTACCGTCCCATGTGCAGAGGGTGTAGGTGCCGCGCTGGTACTGCGGCTGGGCGAAGATCAGCCAGCCGAAATCGGCATTGCCGCTGCTATTCGCGAAGGTGTTCGATTGGCTCAGCGCGATCGACGTCGAGACGGACGATTGCTGATTGAGGGCGTTGCTGATGCTGCCGCTCAGCGAGACCGGGCCCACGCTCAATTTTCCGCCGACGCTCGCCGTCACCTGCGACGTGAAGCTGGCCAGACTGCCGGACGTATTGTTGTTGCCGATGGTGACCCGGGTCGAGGCATTCTGCGGCGAGGGCGGCAAGCCGGCGACGACGCCCAGCAGGACCCAGGCTGAAACGGCGGCGGCGCGGTCGGCATCGTTGAAACCGCTCTGCGGGGCCGTGCCGACGGCCGGCAGCGGCGGCGCCGACAGCGTCAGCTTGTAGCTCGGATATTGCTGGAGCGCCGTGTAGGGATCACCGATCAATTGCGCGGGGTCGCTCGCGAGCTGGTAGGCGATGCCGGCCATCAGGGTCAGCACGTATTCCGCGTTCGAAGATCCGTTGCCGGTGACGACCGGGAACAGGCAGGTCGCGGCCGGATAGATCATCGCCGTGAATCCGGCCGGTGACATGAACGGATTGGGCGGCAGTGCCAGCGACGTCCAGCCGACCGGCGCCTGCAGCGACGCCAGGTCGATCATCGTCACCCATCCCGGGCCGTTGCCCAGCATCCAGGGCTGGTCACCCGGCACGCTCGATATCTCGGAGTAGACCAGGACCAGTCCGCTCGCGGTCATGGCCGGACCGCCGGAGGCATAGGGCAGCGAGCCCCAGCCGACACGCAGGGCGGTGCGCAGCAGATTGCTCAGCGTGGACGGCAGCGAAGGGACGGTAACGATCGTCGGCACGGCTGCCATATCGGCCGGATTGAACAGCCAGCAACAGGACGTCACGCTGCCGGAAGCGGTCAAGCCGGTGGCGACCACCGCGATACCGGTGTTTGCCCCGCCCGCCCCGTCGGGTATCAGCACCGCCGCCGCATCGATCGAATGAAGCGTGGGCACGTTGTCGACGGTGATCAGCGTCTCGAACGTGCAAAGCGGGGCCGACGATGCACCCGCGGCATTCTGGGCCAGGCCGTTGCCGGTGACGCTCGCATACGAGATCGTGAACGACGTCGAGGATTCCTGCGCCGCCGTGAACAGGTAGACCGTGTCGCCGACGACCGCGGTGGCGAAATCGATCATCGGGGCCGACGGTAGCTGGGCGACGGTCGGGGCCTCGATTGTCGCGGTATTCCAGGGGGTGCCGACCTGGGACATGGGAACGGCGAAGTATTTGAAGGTGCTTGCCCCGGTGGGCGGGCCGCTGACGACATTGGTGTCGGTAATGGCGGTCTCGAACCAGAAGGCGTAGGGCGCGTCGTTCACCACTTCCATCGCGGTCAGGAATTGGGTTCGCCCCGCTCCCGACGGCGGAATCAGCCCGAAGGTCTTGCCGGTTTCCACGCCGAAGGCCCCCCCGGCGGGTGCGGACGAGGTGGTTTCGTTGTATTGCAGGTCCAGGTAGTAGGTCCAGGGCTGCGTCTGCGAACTATCGGCGGTGCGACGAGGCTGGCAGGTCAGGACGTAGCCCTCCCAACCGCAGGCGCTGGACCGCTGGAACGCGCTGCCGGGCGGTGGCCCGAAATTCTGCTGCCAGAATGCTTCCAGACTGTTCAGCGCAAAAATGAAATTCGAAGGTGCAACTGTTGCCGACATGATTCCCTCCCGATGTTTCACTTCAGACATAGGATCAAAATCTTATCAGCGGACGATGCATGACCGGCGCGGGCAGCGGTGGCCTCGTTGGTTCATGCTCAATCCGGCGAAGGATTTCGGAAATTATCGGGGAGTGGGCGGGGGGTAGTAAAGCAACGGACTGGAACTGCTTGGAATGGTCGGAAAGCCGATGCTACGGTCGCGTTGCAAGTGCTACGGGGTGGAATAAAACCTTACGCGGCTCTTCAGATGACGCGGATCGGTGCCACGAAGAGAAAGCCGACCGACTGCACGGTGTGGATCGGCAGGGGTTCCTGGGCGAAGGCCACGGCCTTGCGGCGCAGTCGTCCGATGGCGGCATCGAGGCCGCGGCTTTCCGGTTGCAGGGCGTCGTGCCCCAGTACCTTGAGCAATTCCTGGCGGGGCACGGGTGTGCCGCCCTGGACCGCCAACCGCTCGATCAACTGGACCTCCTTGGCCGTCAGCTGCATCGTCTTGAGCTGCGGCGAGGTCAGGCGCCAGCGCACGCGGTCGAGGACCCAGGCCAAGGAGGTATCGTCCGGCTCGGTCCCACCTTCGGCGGGGATGGGGGTGTCGACCCCCAGCCGGCGGGCCAGGTTCTTCACCGCCAGCACCAGTTCCTTCGTGTTGACGGGCTTGACGAAATAGAGATCGGCGCCGCTCGAGAAGCCGCGGATGCGATCCTCGTCCTGGCCGCGCCCGGTCATGAAGATGATGCCGAGCGCGGTCTTCTCCGACAGGAAGGTCCCGATCGAATAGCCGTCCTTGTCGGGCAGGTTGACGTCGAGCACGGCGATATCGAACGGGGTCATCGCCAGTTCCTGGTAGAACTCGATGGCCGAGCCGACGCCGCGTGTGTGCAGCCCGGCTAGCCGCAGGCACTCGACCAGCCCGTCGCGCAGATCGGCATCATCCTCGACGACGATGACGCTGGCCAAGGCGAAGCCCCCCATTTGCCGCAGTTCCGCAACTATCTGGGAAACTGCATCTCCACTATACACCAAAATATCATGAGGGAGAGGACAAATACTGCCTTCCATTCAATATAAGCAAAGCACCGCCCCACGCATCTTCCGACTTCATTACGTGCATTGTCATTGCAGATTTTCATAGGTGCCCCAGGAGGCGCGGGGCGAGGAATTATATATTACATCCCAAGGATGCAGGTTTCGGCACGTTCCGTTTCATTTCGTCCGATCATTGTCACAGTCTGTCCCAACTCGTTCCGGGGCGTTTGCCGGCTCAACGGCCTGCCGCCGCGCAGTTCGCAAGTGGCTGGCAAGTCATATTCCCGCTATACCTTCGATCGGGGATGGACGGGGACGGTGGATGCGACTTTTGCTTGACGCGGGCAAACTGCATCTCGCGGTGTTTATTGGATTTATTACGTGTGTCGTCATGGCTTGCCTGCCGGCGGCGGCCCAGCCCGTCGTGGATTTCGGCCCGGCCGACGAGGCGGTCGCGCTGCACGGGCATATGGCGCTGCTGCGCGATCCCGCGCGGCAGATGACCCTCGACCAGGTGGCGGCGCCGGGCATGCAGGACCGGTTCGAGGTGCTGCCGGTCAGCCTCAGCCTGGGCTATGTACCGATGGCGGCCTGGCTGCGCTTCCACTTGCGGAATACCGGGTCAGAGGCGCGCCGCCTCTATCTCGATTTCGAGCCGCCGTTCGTCGACCATATCGACGTGTTCGCGTCCGGCCCGGGCGGCTTTCGCGAAACCCGCCTGGGCGATCACGTCGCCATCGCCGACAAGCCGGTCTTCAACCTCAACAACATCCTGCCCGTCGACTTGCGGCCGAGCGAAATCGCCACCTTCTACGTCCGGGTGCAGACCACCAGTTCGTTGCTGCTGCGCGGCACGTTGCGCACCCAGCGCAGCCTGGACCGCAATAGCGGGCTGATCGTCGGCGTCGTCGCGATGTATGCCGGCGTGGCGCTGGTCGTCGGGCTGATCAACCTGATCTTCTGGTGGTGGGGGCGCTGGCCGGTCCATCTGCTGTACGCGGCCTATGTCTTCACGTTGGGCGTGCTGGGTGCGGCCAATGCCGGCATTCCCCCGGTCTGGATCTTTCCCGACCATCCCGAATGGTCCGACCTGATGGTGGGCGGCACCGTCTGTGCGAGTTGCACCCTGGCCAGCTGCTTCACCATCGCGGTGCTGGAACTGCGCCGGCGCGCGCCGATCCTGCTCAGGTTCTATCAGGTCCTTGCGGTCTACGGCGTGTTCGGCTTCGTCGCCACCTTCGCCGGCTATTACCAGCAGATCGCAGGACTGCTGAACGCGTCGGTGCTGGCCCTGCTGTTCGTTGCCGTGGGGCAGAGCTTCCGCCTGGCCCGCCAGGGTTTCGGGCCGGCCCAGCTTTTCCTGTTCTCGTTCGCGGCCCAGCTGGTCGGGCTGTCCTTCAGCGTGCTGCGCCTGCTTGGCCTGCTGCCGACGACGGACTGGACCGATTACGGCTTTCAGGTGTCGTCGGCCATCCACATGATCCTGATGAACATCGGTCTGGCGCGGCGGATGAAGGAGGCGGATGCCAAGGTCCATGCCGCCCAGGCCGAGGCGCTCGTCCTGGCTCAGCAGGCGGAACTGCGGGCCCAGGCGATAGCCGCCGAGCGCACGCGCGATTTCGAGACGGCCAAGCTGCGGGCCGAGGCGGCGCTGGCCGCCGAGCAGGAGGCGCAGCGGGCCCAGGTCCGCCTGATCGACGTGATCTCGCATCAGTACCGCACGCCGCTGTCGGTGATCGAGACCAATGCCGAGGGCATCGACATGAGCCTGCCCGGCGCGGATGTGACCAACCGGCGCCGCATCGACCGGATCAGGCGCGCGGTCGGCCGCCTGGTGGCTATGATCGACATCAGTCTCAGCCGCAGCCGCCTGGAAGGCGCCCCGCTGGCGCCGCGCCTGCGGCCGGTCGCGCCCGCACCGATGCTGCGGCAGGCGGTGCGCCGGGTGTCCGACGCGGTCGGCGACCGGGTGATCGATCTGGTCTTCGATCCGGCGGTCGAGGCGGCGCGGATCGCGGCCGATCCGGAGATGATCGAACTGGCCCTGACCAACCTGATCGAGAATGCGCTGAAGTTTTCAAGCCCCGACCGGCCGGTCGAGGTGACGGCGGGAATTGAGGGCGCGCGGCTGCATATCGCCGTCCGCGATCAGGGGATCGGCATCCCGGCATCCGAGATCCACTCGATCTTCCGGAAATTCTTCCGCGCCAGCAATGCGTCGGACCGTGCGGGCGTCGGCATCGGCCTGCAGCTGGTCGCCCAACTGGTGCGCGCCCATGGCGGCGAGATCGCGGTGGCGAGCGTCGAGGGCCAGGGCTCGATGTTCACGATCGGCCTGCCGCTCGGTGGGTCGGCTTGAACCCTGGCGCACAAAAACAAACCCCGCCGAGCGGCGGGGCCAACAATACCAACGTCTTACAGCCGATATTTCTTCCGGCCGATGTCTCCGGGGTTCGCGATCGAACCCCGGAAGAGCCGGCTTCAGCCCTGGCGGGCCTTGAAGCGCGGGTTGGTCTTGTTGATCACGTAGATCCGGCCCTTGCGGCGGATCACGCGGCAATCGCGATGGCGGGTCTTCGCCGACTTGAGCGAGTTGATGACCTTCATGACCTAGATTCCTTCGAGTTGCCGCCACAAGCGGCGTAAATCGGCGCGGAAGCTAGTCGGGCCGGCCGCCGGAGTCAACCCCGGAAGGGGGTTGGCCGCCTTATTTCATGAAGTCGGCGAGGCGGACTTCGGACGAACGGTGGCACTGGTAGCGCTTGACCGACAGGCTGCCCTCGTTCAGCGCATCGAGGCGGGCGCGCCAGTGATGGCCTTCGGACAGCGCCCATTGCTTCCATTTGGAATGGATCTCGCCGTTCTCCATCCGGTCGGTATAGCGTTCGAACGACTCCTGGAGGGCGTTGCGATAGTCGTCAGTGATGTCTTCGCCCTTGTCGATCTCGATGCCGACCTTGTGGAGCAGGATTTCGAGATCGGCCGACCGCACGAGTCGCGGCGTGCGCGGTTCCCGGTCGATCCAGCCCTTCAGGGCGTTGCCGGTCTCGTTCTGGCCGAGAAACAGGTCGGTGAAGGCGAGCTGCCCGCCAGGCTTCAGCGCCCGGGCCAGCTGGGAGAACAGCGTGGCCTTCTGCGGCTGGGTGTAGAAGCTTTCCTTGGCCACGACGGCGTCGATCGAGGATGCCTTGAACTGGGCGAACCCGTCGCCCAGCCGGCGGATCGAGGCGCGGCTGTCGAGATTGCGGCGGAACGCCAGCGTATTGGCGGCCTTGATCAGCGAATCGTCGCCTTCCAGGCCCAGCACCTTGGCACCGGTCTTGTTGGCGACCAGCAGGCCCAGCCCGCCGAGGCCGGCGCCGTATTCCACCACCAGCTTGTTGGCGTCGAGCGGCAGGCGGGCGACCATCTTGACCAGGGCGGCCTGGCCGCCCGGGGTGATCATGCCCTCGCCGAACAATTCCTGAATCAGGGCCTGGCGGTTGACCGGCCAGCCGCGGGTGGTGGGCTTGCCGAGTTCGCCCCACTCGTCGCCTTCGTCGGCCTGGACGATCTGGCGAACGGGCGCGTCGGCGACTTCCACGCCATGCCACCAGGCGAGGAACTTGCCACGCAATCCCTGGGACTCGATCTGCGCCGCCGTCAACGGTGCCTCCCCAGTCTCCACCTCCGGCGCGTCGATCATGGCGACGGTCCCGAAAGTGATCGTATGCCTTTTCCCTTCACCGCCCGGCGCTCCTGTTCTGGGATGGCCGTGTGACCCGCTGTTTTTCAACGACGGTTCGCCCCGGTCACACGGCGCCGTAGGTATAGGCTATAGCATTACGGCGTGTTCCTGTCCATCCAGCCTTTAAACGATGAAAAGGTAAAATTGTATATAATTGTCGTCAATTCCTTCATTGCCAAATAAACCGAAGGTATTCCACTATGAAGTCGACGTCCGCGGTCGCTGGGGCGGACGTCTATCCTTGTAAAAGACTCATCACACCCGGGTATACCGGGCCCGGCTGCCGCGCTCGATCGCGGCGGCATGCAGTCGTTCGATGTCGAGTTCGTGACGCATCATCTCCAGCCAGCGCAGTTCTTCCTGCGTGGCGCTGCCGTCGACCGCGATCATGTCGCAGGCCAGGGCGTAGGCTGTTTCCCGCAGTCTTTCCGGCAGGGCGTCCTTGGCCAGGCCGATCACCACGTCGAGGCCGTCTTCCTGGTCCAGCAGCGCGGCGCAATCGCCGCAGGCCGTGCGCACCATTTCATAGTCGTAATCTTTGAAGACAGGCAGCATCACCGCCATCTCGCCGATCGTCGCCAGCTCGGAATCCTTGAGCTTGCCGTCGGCGACGGCGGCGATGACCATGCAATAGATCAGTGCGGTCTGCGGGCTGATGGTAGACAAGCAACACTCTCCTCGGACAGGAATTCACGGGTCTCGGCAATGGCTTCCGCCAGCCCGACGCGGCGTACCGTGACGCCGGGCGGAAAGGCGGTCAAGAGGCGGGTCGGCATCTGGGCGTCGAGCATGACGAAGACCCCGCGGTCGTCTGTCCGGCGCAACAGCCGGCCGTAGGCCTGCTTCAGCTTGAGCCGGGTCAGCATGTCGTCGTAGCGGGTGAGGCCGAAGCGTTCGCGCCGCGCCTTGTGCAGGATGTCGGGCCGCGGCCAGGGCACGCGGTCGAACACGATCAGCCTGAGCGAGCGGCCCGGCACGTCGACGCCGTCGCGCACCGCATCGGTGCCGAGCAGGCAGGAATCGATCTCGGCCCGGAAGATGTCGATCAGGGTCGAGATGCCGATCGGGTCGACATGCTGGGCATAGAGCGGCAGGCCGGCCTGGTCGAGCGGCGCAGCGATCCGCTGCTGTACGGCGCGCAGGCGCCAGATCGCGGTGAACAGCCCCAGCGCGCCGCCGCCGGAAGCCAGGAACAGTTCGCGATAGGCGGCCGCGATCTGGTCGGGCGCGTCGCGGCGCACGTCGGTGACGATCAGCACCTTGGTGCGCTCGGCATAGTCGAAGGGCGAGGACAGGCTGGCCCGCCGCGCTTCCTGCGCGATGTGGATGGCGCCCGAGCGCGCCTCGGCCGCGGGCCAGCCGTCGTCCGCGGCCCTGGCCAGGTAGCGCAGCCTAGCCGAGGTGACC
>JAEYTW010000290.1 GCA_023433835.1 Pseudomonadota bacterium
CGCTGCGGGCCCGCGGCTGCGCTGACCTGCCCTCCGGCCGGTCAGGCCATGGCGTAGGCGGCTTCCGGCGTCGTCGACGGCGATTTCGTCGCCTCCCGCAGTCGCATCATCAGGTTTTCGATGAACAACGGCGTCCACGGCGCCACCAGGCGCCAGTATTGCCGTTCTTCCTGTGGCAGGACGTTCAGTGCGCCGCCCGTATCCAGTGCCCAGAAGACGATGGTCGAGCAATTGGCCGAGGTGGCGACCCAGTAATTGTCGGCATTGGCATTATAGGGCCCCCACCAGCTCTTGATCGCCACCTCGTCGACGTCTCCTACGGGGATCGAAATGTCAGGATCGCGCCCTTCCAGCGCGAGATCGTCCTCATAGGTTTGATCGGGCTCGTGGGGGGCGCTGTAAGTCAGGGGCATGACCGGGAAAAGTTTGCGGTCCTCGTCGGCCGGCCACCAGCTTATGTAGGTGCCGTCGGACAATTGCATCGACACGTGCCCGACATCCCCGTTCCAGAAATCATTGGCCCGCCAGATGATGACCCGTGCGCCCCCCGCATCGACCGCGCTGTCGGCCGATGAAGCCGGGTAGAGGACCAGGGCATCCTGCGCGCTATTGGTGTTCGGGATCGTCTGCTGGACCTTGAAGTCGTACCATTTGCCGCTCTTCATGTTCCAGGCGGAGATGCCGTCGAGCGACAACTGGTTCCTGAGATTGTGATTCTTCACCTGGATCGACAGACTCGACAGCGTGTCGTCGGGGTAGTCGAGCGAGAAGCTGTAGTCCTCGCCGGGCGCGAAGGCTTTGACCGGCAGAATGCGGCTGCTGTTCTCATTCAGCCAAACTTTGATCTGGCCGTTGAAAGTCTGATCGGAATCGGTCACCCGCATTCGGGCGATCCAGCGATATTTGGTGAAAGGCGTGGCCCCCGCCGCCGCGGCGGTGACCTGCGTATCGGTCGTTACGAGGTCTTCGGGCTCATCGGTGGTCTCCTCGGGCCAGGTTTCATCCTGCAGCGACCGCAACGAGATGGTGCCCGATTGGAAACCGGCGATCCAGCCGTCGCCGGCCGCGATCGTGCCTGTCGGACCGGCGACGGCAAGCCAGGCCTCGAGGTCGGCGTCGTATTGCAGGACTGCCGTCTTGTCCGTGGTCAACCCGAACAGATCTACGCCCCAGGCGACGACCTGGGCGAAGCCCGAGCCGATCGCCGTCCATTGCATCGGCGTGCCGGAGTAGAGGAACACCGTACCGGACGCATCGATGCCGTACATGTTGTCGCCGGCCGCGACCAGGCTTTCCATCGGGCCGCCGATGGTCTCCCAGGCGCTCGATCCAGTCGGCGTCATCAGGACGGCGTTCCCATCCTGGGCGATGGCAAAGCAATAGGCGTCGTTCGCCGAAACGTCGCGGAACGGCCCGCCGATCTGATTCCAGACATTGGGCTGGCCACTATACATCCAGACATAGCCGTCGGCATCGACGCCGTGCAGCCTGGTCCAGGCGGGAATCAACTCGGCCATGGCGCCGCCGATCGTGGTCCAGCTGTTGGTCAGCTGATCGTAGCTGTTGACCGCATCCTTCTGAGGCGTGATCCCGTAGAAACCGTCGCTGGTCCCGACGAACTGCGCGCCGGCGCCGCCGATCTGCGTCCACTTGCCGGCGTTGCCGGAGAACAGCCAGGGCACGCTCTGCGCGTCGATCGCGTACAGCACGCCGCTGGCACCGACGATGCCGGCGTAGCCCGAGCCGATCTCCGACCAGCCGGTCGTGTCGGCCGCGGGCGGCATCGACATCGTCGCCCAGGGGCCCCAGTCGCCGCCCGGCGACAGCTGCTTGATGGTCCAGAGATTGCCTGACGTGTCGATGGTGAACACTTCCAGCGCACCGGTATTCTGGCCGGCCTGGGTCAACAGCCGCATCGGCACGGGCTGGTTCTTGAATCCGGGGCCTTCCCACTTGCTCCAGGACCCCCCGGGCGTGGTCTGGTAGAGCACCCACATGGCGCCGTCGACATCGATGGTCTTCAGCGAGACGCCGCGATTGCCGTTCTGCTCGGCTGCCGAGATCTTGTAGAACGGCTTGGGCTGGCCCTGCAGGCCGGGGCCGGTCCAGGCACCCCAGTCGCCGCCCGGCGATGTCTGCGGAATTGCCCAGATCTCGCCGTCGTCGTCGGCCGTGAACAGTTCCAGGCAACCCGTGTTCTGGCCGGCCTGGGTCAGAAGCCGCATCGGTTCCGGCTGGCCCTTGAAACCCGGGCCCTCCCAACTGCCCCACGCGCCGCCGGGCGTGGTCTGGTACAGCACCCAGATCTCGCCCGACTGGTCGATGGCCTTCAGCGAGACGCCGCGGTTGCCGCCCTGCGCCGCGGCCGAAAACTGAACGAAGGGCACGGGCTGGCCGGCGAGCCACGGGCCGCTCCAGTCGCCCCAGTCGCCGCCCGGCGACAGCTGGCTGATCGACCAGACGCTGCCTTCGAGATCGAGCAGGAAGAGGATCAGGCAGCCGGTGTTCTGATCGGCTGCCGTAATCTGCCAGGCCGGGACAGGCTGGTTCTTGAAGCGTGGTCCTTCCCAACTGCTCCAACTGCCGCCGGGGGTGGTCTGATAGATCGTCCAGATCTGCCCGGTGGCATCGACCATCCACAGTTCGACGCCACGATTGCCGGACTGCTGCGCCGACGCGATATCGCCTATGTAACCTGCGTAGTTTGACATCATTTCATCCCTAAGTTGTCTGTTATCCAAGCAGGTATCCGTCAGCGTGCCTGAAGGCACGCCTTTCGGACTATCTGAGCGAGCGTGAGCTCAGATAGACAACTTATCAATGTCATATTCGGTAATAACACAGCGTCCGGCATCGGCCGGCATGCCATGCGCCGATGAAGGCGGCAGGCTTACACCGCCGCTTCCAGCGCCTCCGACGCGGCCAGCCAGGTTTCCTCGGCCTGACCGATCCTGCGCTCCAGCTCGGCCCGCTGCTTGAGCAGCTCGGTCATCTTGTCGGCCGGACCGCCATAGGTCTTGGGGTCGGCCAGCACGGCATCGAGCTTGGCCTTTTCCTTGCCGAGCTTCTCGATCAGCGCCTCGGCGTCGCGCGCCTTGCGGCGCAACGGCGCCAGTTTCTCGCGCGCCTCGGCCGCCGCGCGCCGCTCGTCGCGGCGGTTGGCACCGGCATCGCGCGTCTCGGCCTTGCCGGCCGCATTGCGCCGCCGCTCGGCCAGCAGCTTGGCGTAATCCTCCAGGTCGCCGTCGAAGGGCTGCACCGTGCCGCCCTCGACCAGCCACAGCTGGTCGGCGGTCAGCTCGATCAGATGGCGGTCGTGACTGATCAGCAGCACCGCGCCCTCGAACGCGTTCAGGGCCTGGATCAGCGCCTCGCGCGCCTCGACGTCGAGATGGTTGGTCGGTTCGTCGAGGATCATCAGATGCGGCGCATCGTAGGTCATCAGGCACAGCACCAGCCGGGCCTTCTCGCCGCCCGACAGGCTGCCGACCGCCGTGCCGGCCTTGTCGGCGGTGAAGCCGAACGAGGCCAGCCGCGAGCGCAGCTTGTCTTCGGGCATGTCGGGCAGCAGCTGGCGCAGGTGCCAGACCGCGTTCTGGTCCAGGGTCAGCTCGTCGACCTGGTGCTGGGCGAAATAGCCGACGCGCATCTTGGCCGACTGGCGCTTCTCGCCGGCCTGCGCCTCCAGCCGGTCGCACAGGAACTTGGCGAAGGTGGTCTTGCCGTTGCCGTTGGCACCGATCAGGGCGATGCGGTCGTCCTGGTCGAGCCGCAGGCTGATGTTCTTCAGCACGGGCTTGTCGGGCGTGTAGCCGATCGCCGCGCGCTCGATGGCGATCAGCGGCGGGCTCAACTCGTCGGGATTGGGGAAGATGAAGGTCGGGGTGGCATCCTCGACGATCGGCACGATCGGTTCCATCTTCGCCAGCATCTTCAGCCGGCTCTGCGCCTGGCGGGCCTTGGTGGCCTTGGCGCGGAAGCGGTCGACGAAGGACTGGATATGCTTGCGCTGGGCGGCCTGCTTGGTCGCCGCGGCATTCTGCTGCTCGATCTGCTCGCGCCTTTTGGCGGCGAAGGCGTCGTAACCGCCGCGATAGAGGGTCAGCTTGCCGCGGTCGAGATGCAGGATATGGCCGACCGCCTCGTTCAGGAAATCCTTGTCGTGGCTGACGATCAGCAGCGTGCGCGGATAAGTCTTGAGGAAGCCTTCCAGCCAGAGCGCGGCTTCGAGGTCGAGATGGTTGGTCGGCTCGTCGAGCAGCAGCAGGTCGGGTTCGGTGAACAGCACGGCCGCCAGCGCCACGCGCATGCGCCAGCCGCCCGAGAAATCGGACAGGGATTTTCCTTGAGCCTCGGCATCGAAGCCGAGGCCGGCCAGGATCGAGCCGGCGCGGGCCGGCGCCGTATGCGCGCCGATCTCGGCCAGCCGGGCATGGGTATCGGCGATGACCTGGGGGTCGGTCGCGGTCTCGGCGCGTTCCAAGAGCGTCGCGCGCTCCTTGTCGGCGGCCAGGACGAAATCGAGCAGGGTGGTCGGTCCACCCGGCGCCTCCTGGGCGACGACGCCGATGCGGGCCCGCGGCGGCAGGCTGATCGAGCCGCCTTCCGAGCCGAGCTCCCCGAGAATGAGTTTCAACAGCGTCGACTTGCCGGCGCCGTTCTTGCCGACCAGGCCGACCCGGTGGCCCTCGGGGATGGCAACGGTCGCCTGGTCGATCAGGACGCGGCCGCCGATGCGATAGGTAAGGTCGTTGATGTGCAGCATGATCAGCAGTGTTGAACCGTAAACGCAGACCCTTTATACAGCCCGCGACATTTCGCAACCGCTAAACCAACATCGGATCAAGTCAATGGCTCTCGAGCGCACTTTCTCCATCATCAAGCCGGACGCGACCCGCCGCAACCTGACGGGCAAGATCAACGCCCGTATCGAGGACGCCGGTCTGCGCATCGTCGCCCAGAAGCGGATTTGGATGAGCCAGGCTCAGGCCGAAAGCTTCTACGGCGTGCACAAGGCGCGTCCGTTCTTCGGCGAGCTGTGCTCGTTCATGACCTCGGGCCCGGTCGTCGTGCAGGTCCTGGAAGGCGAAAACGCCATCGCCAAGTACCGTGAAGTGATGGGCGCCACGAACCCGGCCAACGCCGCGGAAGGCACCATCCGCAAGGATTTCGCGGAATCGATCGAGGCGAATTCGGTCCATGGTTCGGACGCCGCCGAGACCGCCGCGCAGGAGATCGCCTACTTCTTCGCCGGCACCGAGATCGTCGGCTGAGACTTTAAGGCTCAGGCTTGAGGTGTGGCCGGCAGGGTTTCCCTGCCGGCCATGCTTTTTTCAGATGGCAGGGCTGATCAGAAGGCCTGCTTCCAGGGCATTCTGACCCGCGATGGTCACACGGTCGTCAAGATCGACCGATACCTTGCCCTCGGCAATCCAGCGCAACGCCATCGGATAGATCCGATGCTCCGCCGCCAGCACCCGGGCGGCAAGCGTGGCCTTGTCGTCCGAGGCCAGTACCGGCACCGCCGCTTGAACGATGATGGGACCAGTATCCATGTCCGCACGCACGAAATGTACCGTGCAGCCCGCTATGCGCACCCCCGAGGCGATCGTCTGCTCGTGGGCGTTGGCTCCCTTGAAGGCCGGCAGCAGCGAGGGGTGGATGTTGATCAGCCGGTCGGCCCAGCCGGAGACGAAGTCAGGGGTCAAGAGCCGCATGAAGCCGGCCAGGCAGACCAGGTCGGCCCGCGCCGCGCGCAAGGCCTGAGACAGCTCGGCCTCGAAGTCTTCCCGCGTCCGCCCCTTCGAGGGGATGGCGCGCGCCGGCAGACCGGCGGCCTGGGCGTGGGCGAGGCCTTCGGCCTCCGGCCGGTTGGAGGCGACCAGGACGATTTCGGCCGGAAAGCCGGGCTCCTTGGTCGCCTCGATCAGCGAAAGCAGGTTGGTGCCGCGGCCCGAAATCAGGACCGCAACCCTCATGCCTGCCACTGCTTGTCCCAGTCGTTGAGACGGGTCTCGGGTTCGGCGCCGGGCTTGGCCGCGGCGCTGATTCGGCCGACGACATAGGCGGTCTCGCCGGCATCGCGCAGCACCTCGAGCGCTGTCTGCGCCTTGTCCGCGGCGACCACCGCGACCAGCCCCAGGCTGCAATTGAAGGTGCGCGCCATCTCGGCCGGGGTTACCCCGCCATTGCGCTGCAGCCACTTGAACACCGGCAGCATCGGCCAGGACCCGCCGTCGAGCTCGGCGACGACGCCGTCGGGCAGCACCCGCGGAATGTTCTCGGTCAGCCCGCCGCCGGTGATGTGGGAGAACGCCTTCACCAGCCCGGCGCGGTGCAGCGCGATGCCTGAGCGCACATAGATGCGGGTGGGGCTGAGCAGGGCGCGTCCCAGCGTCTCGCCCGGCGCGAACTCGGCCGGGTTGCCGTAATCGTGGTCGCCATCGGCGATGATCTTGCGGACCAGCGAGAAGCCGTTGGAATGCACGCCCGACGAGGCCAGGCCGATGATCACGTCGCCCGGCACGATGTCGCCCTTGGGCAGCAGGCTGCCGCGTTCGGCGGCGCCGACCACGAAGCCGGCGACGTCATAGTCGCCGCGGGCATACATGCCCGGCATTTCGGCGGTTTCGCCGCCGATCAGCGCGCAGCCGGCCTCCTGGCAGCCCCGCGCGATGCCTTCGACGACCGCGCGCGCCTGCGGCACGTCGAGCCGCCCGGTCGCGAAATAATCGAGGAAGAACAACGGCTCGGCGCCCTGGACGACGATGTCGTTGACGCACATGGCGACGAGGTCGATGCCGATGGTGTCGTGCTTGCCGACCTCGGTCGCGACCTTCAGCTTGGTGCCCACGCCATCGGTCGAGGCGACCAGGATCGGGTCCTTGAAGCCGGCGGCCTTGACGTCGAACAAGGCGCCGAAGCCGCCCAGGCTCGCATCCGCGCCGGGACGGCGGGTCGCGTGGGCGAGCGGCTTGATCGCCTGGACCAGCGCATTGCCTGCGTCGATATCGACGCCGGCATCACGATAGGATGTCGGGTTCGTGGAGATGGTCGCCTCGCCAAGTCTTCCGGATGGGTTTTGGGTTCGGCGCGACACATTAGTGAAATCCGGCGGGATTGCAACGTTACCGGGCCGTCAGGCCAGCACGTCCTGGTATTCCCGATGGCGGCGCAGCCAGGAGACCGCGTAGCTGCAGATCGGGTACAGCTTCAGATGCTCGGCCCTGGCGATGTCGACGATGCCTTCCATCAGCCGCCCGGCCGCACCGGTGCCGCGCAGGGCGGGCGGGGCCTCGACGTGGCGGATCTGCACGGTTTCGCCCTCGCGATGATAGCTTGCGAACACGATCTGGCCGTCGACATCCATCTCGAAGCGCCGGCGGTCGGTATTGTCGGTAACGGTTGCACCCATGTCCGTGACCTCCTGTCAGACGGAACCCATCTCCTTTTTAAATCATTGATCCGCGAGAGAGTTTCAATGGGGTGTCGCGGTGCGGTTGCTCAAGGGCTTCGGCATCGCTAACGTGCCGGGGATCTGGTCCGGGGGAATCTACCGATGCGGCGTTCGCTTCTTGCCATCATCTTCGCGTTGAGCGCGATCCTGCCGGCCGCGGCGGCCGACGTCTCGCTCTACACCGTCGCCGGGGTGCCGGTCGAGGCGGCGGCCGAGAACGCCGCCGCCGCGCGCACGCCCGCCATCGCTTCCGGCGAGAAGCGTGCCGCCCAGATCATGCTGCGCCGCCTGACCCAGTCGGCCGATTACGGCAGGCTGCCGACCTTGAGCGATACCGAGCTGCAGACCCTGGTGCGCGGCATCGAGATCAATGACGAGCGGATCGGCGGCAACCGCTACAACGCCAAGGTCACCGTCAACTTCAATGCCAATGCGGTGCGCAATCTGCTGCGCAACGCCGGCATCCCGTTCACCGAGGCGACCGCCAAGCCGATCCTCGTCGTGCCGGTGCTCGACATCGACGGCCGCCGGCTGCTCTGGGAGGAATCGAACCCCTGGCGCGATGCCTGGGCCCAGCGCGCCAACGACGGCGCGCTGCAGCCGATCAACGTGGCGCTCGGCGATGCCCAGGATGCCCAGACCATCGACGCCACCGCCGCCGCCTCGGTCGACGAGGCCAAGCTGCGCGCGCTGGCCGGCCGCTACCAGCTGTCCGACGTCGCGGTCGCCGCTGCCTCGATCAAGCGCAACCCGTCGAACTGGGTGATGCAGGTCAACGTCACCCGGCTAGGTGGCGGGTCCGATGCGACGATGGTCCTGAGCTACAACGGCCAGGGCGACAATTACCAGACCGTCATGGACGAAGCCGCGCGCGACATCGCCGGCCGGCTGGAAGACCGCTGGAAGCAGGCGGCCGTGATGCCGGTCGCCGCCGGCGGCGGTTCCGGCGATCGCCAGAAGCTTGCCGCCACCGTGCCGCTGACCGCGATCGGCGACTGGCTGGTGGTGCGCGACCGCCTGGCCCGCGTTTCCGGCCTGAGCCGTGTCGACGTCCATTCGCTGACCAAGACCGATGCCCAGCTGATCCTCACCTATACCGGCGATCCGCAACGCCTGGCCCTGATGCTGTCGCAGCGCGACCTGGCGCTGGAACAGGGGCCGGACGGCTACTGGACGCTGAAGCCCGCGGTCAAGCGGTGACGTGAACCTACCCAACGCCATCACCCTTCTCCGGCTCCTTCTGGTGCCGGTGACGATCTGGCTGATCCTGGCGGGGTATTACGTCACGGCGTTCTGGGTCTTCCTTGCCGCGGGGATTTCCGACGGCATCGACGGCTTTCTCGCCCGGCATCTGAATCAGAAGACCACGCTCGGCGCGATTCTCGATCCGATCGCCGACAAGGCCCTTCTGGTCTCGATCTTCGTGATGCTGGGTTTCAAGGACCATCTGCCGCTGTGGCTGGTGGTGCTGGTGGTATTCCGAGACATCCTGATCGTCGGCGGCTACCTGCTCGGCCACGTGCTGGGACGGGCCGAGGAAATCAAGCCGCTGTGGGTGTCGAAGGCCAATACCGCGGCCCAGATCCTTCTGGCCGCCGTGGCCCTGTGGGAATGGACCCAGCCGCGCGTCCTGGGTCCCGTCGTCGACGGGTTGATTTGGATCACGGCCGTCACCACGACGGTTTCCGGTGTTGCATATATCGTGGTATGGGCGAGGGGATTGAGGCGGGATTGAAAGCGGGAAACATGGCTGTCGGACGGCAACTGACGTTCTGGATCCTGGCGTTCCTGGTCTTCCTGCTGTTCGTGTTCCTGCTGAACTCGATCCTGTTGCCTTTCGTGGCCGCGCTGGCCATCGCCTACTTCCTCGATCCGCTGGCCGATCGCTGCGAAGCCTGGGGGATGAGCCGGACGCTGGCCACCACCACCATCGTCATCGGCTTCTTCCTGATCGCGCTGGCCGCGGTCTTTCTGATCGTGCCGGTGCTGGTCGCGCAGATCGACGGGTTCATGGAACGCTGGCCGCGCTATGTCGGGGCCATCCGCAACCTGGTCGAACCGATGCTGGCGACCCTGCACAACCGCTTCGGCCTCAACGCCCCGCCGGATTTCCAGACCTTCGCCCAGCAATACGGCGAAAAGGTTCTCTCGGTCATGGGCGGGCTGGTCGGGGGGCTGGTCGGCGGCGGCAAGGCCGTGATCAATTTCCTGTCGCTGTTCGCCATCACGCCGGTCGTCGCCTTCTACCTGCTGCGCGACTGGGACCGGCTGGTGGCGACGGTCGATGGCTGGTTGCCGCGCGCGCATGCCGCAACGATCCGGCGGCAGGTCGCGGAGATCGACGAGGCGCTGGCCGGCTGCGTGCGCGGCCAGGCGATGGTCTGCCTGTCGCTGGCGGTGTTCTACAGCGCCGCCCTGACCATGGCCGGGCTCGAGGCCGGGCTGCTGATCGGCCTGGTTACCGGCCTGCTCGCGTTCATCCCGTTCGTCGGCGCCATGATCGGCTTCCTGCTGTCGGTCGGCGTGGCGCTGGCCCAGTGGTGGCCCGACTACACCCGCATCGGCGTCGTGCTCGGCATCTTCTTCGTCGGCCAGATTCTCGAAGGCTACGTGCTGACGCCGCGTCTGGTGGGCAGCCGCATCGGCCTGCATCCCGTGTGGGTGATGTTCGCGCTGCTTGCCGGCGGCGCCCTGTTCGGTTTCGTCGGCATGCTGTTGTCGCTGCCGATGTTTGCCGTGGTCGCGGTGCTGGCGCGCTTCGCGCTCGAGCAGTATCTCGACAGCGCCGTCTATCGCGGCGGGCCGCAGCCGTGAAGGCGCGCCAGCTGCCCTTCGATTTCGGCGAGACCGTCTCGTTCGACCCCGGCGATTTCCTGGTGGCCCCGGCCAATCGCGATGCCGTGGCACTGCTGGAATCGTGGCCGGACTGGCCGGCCCAGGTCCTGGTGTTGTACGGCCCGCCGGGCTCGGGGAAAAGCCATCTGGCCCGACTGTGGGAAGAGCAGGCCGAGGCCCGGATCCTGGTCGCGGCGGCCCTGCGGTCCGACATGGTGCCGGCCTTGAGCGCCCAGGCCGTGGTGCTCGAGGACGTCGACGAGGGCGTCGACGAAATCGCCCTGTTCCATCTGATCAACCTGGGGCGCGAGCAGGGCGGCTATCTGCTCCTGACCGCCCAGTCGGCGCCGTCGCGCTGGCGCCTGCGCCTGCCCGACCTGCAGTCGCGGCTGAACGCTGCCCCGTCGGTCGGGCTGTCGCTGCCCGACGACGCGCTGCTCGGCGCCGTGCTGGTGAAGCTGTTCGCCGACCGCCAGCTCAGGGTCGATGCCCCGGTCATCGCCTATCTGCTGGGCCGCATCGACCGTTCGTTCGTCGAGGCCCGTGCGGTCGTCGCGGCGCTGGACGATGCCGCGCTAGCCGAACGGCGCGAGATCACCGTGCGGCTGGCGCGGGCGGTGCTGGAAGGCGGCTAGCGGCAAAATTTACGAACCAGTCGAGGCTCGCCGGATTCGCCATCGTGCCGGGATTGGCGACCTTGGCGGCAGGCTGACCCAGCAGGATCTTCTTCACCGGCACTTCGAGCTTCTTGCCCGACAGGGTGCGCGGCACGTCGGCGACCTGGAAGATGTCGTTGGGCACGAAGCGCGCCGACACGGTCTTGCGGATTGACTGATTGATGCGGTCCGCCAGCGCGGCATCGAGCGTCACGCCGGGGCGTAGCACGACGAACAGCGGCATGTAGGAATCGCGGCCGAGATACTCCAGGTCGACGACGAGACTGTCGAGCACCTCGGGCAATTCCTCGACGGCGCGATAGATCTCGGCGGTACCGAGCCTCAGGCCGTGGCGGTTGATCGTGGCGTCCGACCGGCCGTAGATCACGGCGCCGCCGCGCGGCGTGATGCGGATCCAGTCGCCGTGGCGCCAGATGCCGGGATACATGTCGAAATAGCTGTCGTGGTAGCGCTTGTTGCCCTGGTCGTTCCACAGGTACAGCGGCATCGAGGGCAGCGGCGAGGCGCAGACCAGTTCGCCGACCTCGTCGGTCAGCGTCTTGCCGGCCTCGTCGTAGGCATGGATATCGGCGCCGAGGCAGCGGCACTGCATCTCGCCGGCATGCACCGGCAGCATTACGCAGCCGCCGACGAAGGCGCCGGCCAGATCCGTGCCGCCGGAGATCGGCACCAGCCAGACGTCGTCGCCCAACTCGCGATAGATCCAGTCATAGGACTCTTCCGACAGCGGCGACCCGGTCGAGCCGACGGTGCGCAGGGCCGAGAGATCGGCGACAGCGCGCGGATGGACATCGGCCTTCTGGCAATTGGCGTAGAAGGCCGCGCCGGCGCCGAAGACGGTCAGTTTCGCGGCGCCCGCGAACCGCCACAGCGCGGTCCAGTCCGGCCAGTTCGGGCTGCCGTCGTAGAGGGCGATGGTGGCGCCGACCGCGAGGCCGACCGTCTGGATGTTCCACATGATCCAGCCGGTGCTGGAATACCAGTGGTAGACGTCGTCGGGACCGATGTCGTTCTGCAGCGACATCATCTTCAGCATCTCGATCAGCATGCCGCCATGGCCGTGCACGATGGGCTTGGGCAGGCCGGTGGTGCCGGAGGAATAGACGATCCACAGCGGGTGCGCGAACGGCACCGGCTCGATCTCGAGCGGCGCCGGCCGCGCCAGGATCTCGGGCCAGCGCCCGATGGCGACACCTTCCGGCGGGGCCTGGGCGCTGTCGCCCGGCATCAGCGCCAGGCTGCGCAGGCTGGGCAGGGCCTGTACCAGCTCGGCCACCACGGCGCCCTTGTCGATCGGCTTGCCGTTGTAGTGCACGCCCGGCACGGCGAACAGGACGACGGGCTCGATCTGGCGGAAGCGGTCGAGCACCGAGGGCAGCCCCATGTCGGGCGAGCATACCGACCAGATCGCCCCGAGGCTGACGGTCGCCAGGAAGGCGACGATGGTTTCCGGCGTGTTGGCGGCATAGGCCACCACCCGGTCGCCGCGCCCGACGCCCTGTGCCTTCAGCCAGGCGGCGACCGATCCGGCCTGCGCGCGCAGAGCGGCCCAGGACATCGCCTGCAGGCTTTGCGTTTCGGACGCGTAGAGGATCGCCGGGCGGTCGGCCGTCTCATGGCGCAGCAGGTGCTCGGCATAGTTCAGCTCGGCGCCGCTGAACCATTCGGCGCCGGGCATGTCGCGGCGGCCCAGCACTTGGATATAAGGCTTGTGCGCCTTGATCTCGAAGTAATCCCAGATGGTTGCCCAGAAGCCCGCGATATCGTCGACCGACCATTGCCACAGCGCGTCGTAGGTCGCGAATTGCAACTCCCGTTCGCGTTCCAGCCAATCCATGTAGCGGCGCAATTGACTGCCGCTGACGCGGTCCGCGCCGGGACGCCACAACTGCCTGGGGGCTTCGCGCTCGGCCATGGGGCCTCCTGATCTAGGCGTCGTTCCAGTGTGCCATCGGCAGGCCGGCCACGGGGCTGGCGAAGGTTGCCAGGCTCGTCGCCCGCAGCGAGCCGATCGCGACGCGCCGCAGGTCCGGGCCATAGAACGTCAGGCTTGCCATCCACGGGGCGACGCTGCCGCCGCAGGCCAGCATCAGTTCAGGCGTCGCCTCGCCCCGATAGAAGGCTTCCATCAGCCGTGCCGACGCCTCGACCGGGGCGTCGTCGAGCAATATACGCAATTCGCCGTCCGGCGTGATCGCGAACACGCGGTCCTTCATCACATGCGTGCCCCACAGATTGCCATGGGCATCGAAGGTGATGCCGTCGATCAGGGCGCCGTGATCGGCCGGGCCGAAGACCTGGCGATCGACCAGCGTGCCGTCGGCCTCGACCCGCAGGCGGGTGATGCAGGGGCCGCAGGTCTCGACCACGTAGAGCCAGCGTTCGTCGGCGTCGAAGCGGATCTCGTTGGTGAAGCGGAACCCCTCGGCGACGACGCGCAGGCTGTCCCCTTCCGGATCGTAGAGCGCCACGAAGCCGTCGGCGATGTCGGGCCGGATTGCCGTCATCCAGTTGGTGATCGTGGTCGAGACCGTGATCCAGTAGCGCCCGCGGCTGTCGCGTAGCACGAAGTTCACCTTGCCGATCGGGCGCCCGTCGATGCGGTCGACCAGGACGCGGGTGCGGCCATCGCGCGACATCAGCTCCAGCCGGTCGGTGCCGAAATTGGAGACGACGATGTCGCCGTTCGGGGCGAAGGCGAGGCCGTTGGGCAGGGTGCCGGTGGTGAAGCGCTGTTCGTCGGACCCGGCGGCGGCGAAGGCCGCGTCCGTGGTCTGCGCGATCAGGGATTGCGACCCGTCGGGCCGGATATGCACGACGCCGCCGCGGGCATCGGCACTCCACAACGATCCGTCGGGTTCGGCCAGGATGCATTCCGGCCGCTGCAGGTCGCGTCCGACATAGGTGATGGCCTTGCGGTCGATCACGAAACCGTCGATCGGATTGGTGCTCATGTGGCGTTGCTCCGATTTGAGTCGGTGATGGTCGCCTGAAAGAACCAATCGTCGCCCCGGCGAAGGCCGAGACGACGACCTGGCGTTACTTCTTCAGCGCGGTGCAGGTCGGGCTGATCGGCCGGAACGCCTCGTCGCCGGGGATCGTAGCGACCGGCTTGTAGAAATCCCAGTCGCCCTTCGATTCCGCCGGCGATTTCACCTGGAAGACGTAGAAGTCATGGACCATGCGGCCGTCCTCGCGCAGCCGGGCGTTGCGCACGACCTCGTCGGCGATCGGCAATTCCCGCATCTTGGCGATGACCGTCTTGGCATCGTCGGTCTTGGCCGCCACGGCCGCCTTCAGGTAATGCCGGGTCGAGGAGTAGATGCCGGCCTGGATCGCCGACGGCATGCTGCCGTGCAGGGCCTTGAACCGCTGCGAGAAGGCGCGGGTGCCGTCGTCGATATCCCAGTAGAACCCTTCGGTAACCGTCGTGCCCTGGGCGACGTCGAGGCCCAGGCTCTTGATGTCCATCACGGTCAGGAAATAGGCGACCAGCTTCTGCTTGCCCGTGGTCAGGCCGAATTCGCGCGCGGTCTTGATCGAATTGATCGTATCGCTGCCGGCATTGCCCAGCGCGATGACGTCGGCACCCGAGCCTTGCGCGGTCAAGAGGAAGGAGGACATGTCGAGGGCCGGGAACGGATGGCGGACCGAGCCGACGACGGTGCCGCCCTTCGCCGTCACGATCGTCCTGGTGTCGGCTTCGAGCTGATGGCCGAAGGCATAATCGGCCGCCACGACGAACCACTTGGAATTCTTTTCGGTCAGCCGGTTGGCGACGCCGGCGACCTGGACGTAGGTGTCCCACATCCACTGCACGACGTGGTCCGGCTGGCACATGTCGCCGGTCAGGCGCGCGGTGCCGCCGGGGAACAGCGCCACCCGGTTCTTTTCCTTGGCGATGCCCGGGATGCCCAGCTGCAGCGACGCATTCGACATGTCGACCAGCACGTCGACCCCGCCGGTGTCGTACCACTCGCGCGCCCGGGCCAGGCCGACGTCGGCCTTGTTCTGATGATCGGCGGACAGCACCTCGATCTTCATGCCGGCGCATTCCGCCTTCAGGCATTCGTCGACCGCCATCTGGGTCGCGACGATCGAGCCCTTGCCGGTGATGTCGGAATAGACGCCGCTGATGTCGGTGAGGACGCCGATCCTGATCGCGTTGTCGGAGAATTGCGCCCGCGCCGGCCCGGCGGCCGCCACCGACAAAACCATGAGACCGCCCAGCAACGCCGCGCGCTTGACCATTCGTTTCCTCCTGTGCGGCCCATCAGGCGGGCCATTTATTTATACGTATGATCAAAGTTTTCTTGCCTGTCAACGGCCCGCTGAGCCAGACTGACCGAATGGGTTGCGCCATCGAGAAGCTTTGGACATCGTGGCGGGAATGAACGCCTCAGCGTCGAAATCCGGTGTGACGGCCCGGCCGCGGGCGCCGCGCGCCGACAGCGCCACCAAGCGCGCGCGGATCCTGGATTGCGCCGAGCGGCTTTTCGCCGAGCACGGCTATCACGGCACCTCGGTGCGCGACATCGCGCAGGCGGCCGACGTCCAGTTCGCACTGGTGGGCTATCACTTCGGGTCGAAGCAGGACCTGCTCGACCGGGTGCTGGAACGGCGGTCGGCGGTGCTCAACGCCGATCGACGGGCCTTCCTGGCCCGCGCGCGCGAAGAATGCGGCGGGGCGCCGGTCCCGCTGATGACCCTGCTGGACGGCTTCGTCGGCAGCGTCATCCGGCGGGCAGCGGACGCCGATGCGGGCTGGCGCCATTACACCCAGCTGATCGCGGCCATCGCCAGCGCCGAGGAATGGAGCGACCTGACCCACCGCCATTTCAACGAGGTCGCCCGGGAATATCTGGCGGAAATCCGGCGGCTTTACCCGGCTGCGCCGGAGGAGGCGCTGATCCAGGCCTTCTTCTTCTCGACCGGCGCGATGCTGGCCGTCTGTGCCCGGCCGGGCAGGATCGAGACGTTGTCGGCGGGCCGGTTCAGGTCGAACGACGTATCCCACCTCTACAAGCGGCTGTGCCTGTTCCTGGAGGGTGGCTTCGACAGGGTGCTGACGAAAGCCTGATCCGTGATAGGGTCGGCCCACCGACAACCATAAGAATAGGGCCGTCCATGCGTCTTTCCGGTTTCATCGCCTCAGCCTTGACCGTCGCCTTCCTCAGCCTTCCCGCCCTGGTCCAGGCCCAGGATACCCCGGCCGGCCGCTGGTACACCGAGGGACGCAAGAGCCAGGTGGAAGTCTCGCCCTGCGACGGCTCGAAGCTTTGCGGCAAGATCATCTGGCTGAACGAACCCAACGACGACAGCGGCAAGCCCAAGACCGACGTCAAGAACCCGCTGCCGCCCAACCGCGACAAGCCGATCGTCGGGCTGGCGCTCTTGTCGGGTTTCGTCAAGCAGCCGGACGGCACCTGGGCCGAGGGCACGATCTACAACCCGGAGGACGGCGAGACCTACAAGTGCATCATGACCATGGAAGGTCCGGATACGCTGAAGGTCCGCGGCTATGTCGGCATGCCGATGCTGGGCAAGACCCAGGTCTGGACCCGGGTCAAATAACCCTTCAATCCTCCAGTTCCGCGGGGATCGCGTAGGCGGCGAGGCGGGCGGAGCGCGGCTTCAGGTCGCGCCAGCCGCGCGCCTCGCCGAATTCGAGGGTGGCCAGGGCCCCGGTCGGGAATTTGTCGACCAGCCGGCCGACCAGGGCCGGATCGCCGTCGCCGATGACGAGCTGGGCCAGTTCCTCCAGCCCGGGGTTGTGGCCGACCACCATCAGCCGTTTCAGCTTGGCCGGCTGCTGGGCGACCACGGCCAGGATGGCTTCGGGCTCGGCCAGGTAGAGCGCCGCGTCGTAGATCACCGGCGGCGGCTCGGCCTTCAGCCGCTTGGCGATGCGCTCGAAGGTTTCGCGGGTGCGGACGGCATCCGAGCAGAGCACCAGGTCGGGCTCGATCCCGCTGTCCCGCCAAAGCTTTGCCAGGCTCTTGCAGGCATTGCGCCCGCGGCCGTTCAGCGGCCGCTCGTGATCGGCCAGGCCGCCGTCGGCCCAGCTCGATTTGGCGTGGCGCTGCAGGTAGAGGATTCTCGACACGTCCGGTTTCCTTTGTCACGCTATCGTCACGATCAAATGTCTAAGGTCCCAAGATTACACGCGTAGCATCCGGTTGAGAGGGAGATCTCCGTGACCACGAAGTCGAGGGCGAAGGCCGAAGCGAAGACCCCGGCCGTCGAGCCGAAGTCGATCGACGCAGGTTCGGCGATCGAGACGACGATCTCGCCGGCAGGCGCCCCCAGCCCCTCGATGCTGCTGCCCGAACCGGTCACCCAGATGGCCGCGGCCCCCGAACCGGAAGCCGGCCATGCCGCGATCGGCATGGAAGACCGCCATCGGTTTATCAACCGTGAGTTGTCGTGGATCGCCTTCAACCAGCGCGTCATGGAAGAGGCGCTGAACCCGCATCACCCATTGCTTGAGCGCGTGCGGTTCCTGTCGATTTCGGCCGGCAATCTCGACGAATTCTTCATGGTGCGTGTCGCCGGCCTCTGGGGCCAGGTCCGCGCTGGCATCGACGCGATTTCCGACGACGGCCTGACCCCGGCCCAGCAGCTGGCCTCGATCAACGAGGCGGCGGCCCATCTGATGGCCGAGCAGCAGAAATGCTGGATCCGGCTGATCGGCGAATTGCGCGCCGCCGGGATCGGCGTGCTGGAGCCCGAACAGCTGACCGCCGCCGAGCTTAGCTGGCTCGACGATCACTTCCAGTCGCAGATCTTTCCCGTCCTCACCCCGCTCGCGATTGATCCCGCGCATCCCTTTCCGTTCCTGCCAAATCTCGGCTTCGGCATGGTCGCCACCATGCGGCGGGCCCGCGATGGCCGCAATCTCAACGCCCTGATCCTGCTGCCCGGCCGTATCGACCGCTTCATCCGCCTGCCGGGCAAGGAAATCCGCTTCCTCAGCCTGGAAAACCTGGTCGGCCTGCATCTCGGCCGGCTGTTCCCGGGCTATGAGGTCGTCGGCAAGGGCCTGTTCCGCATCACCCGCGATTCGGACATCGAAATCGAGGAAGAGGCCGAGGATCTGGTGCGCTTGTTCGAGACGGCGCTGAAGCGCCGGCGCCGCGGCACCGTCATCCGCCTGAAGATCGACGCGGCGATGCCCGACGGGCTCAAGCGCTTCGTCATCGACGAACTCGAGGTCAGCCAGAACGCGGTCACCGTGGTCGACGGCCTGCTGGGCCTGGCCGACATCAAGCAGCTGATCGTCGACGACCGCCCCGACCTGAAGTTCGCGCCCTACCAGCAGCGCTTTCCCGAACGCATCCGCGACTTCGGCGGCGACTGTTTTGCCGCGATCCGGCAGAAGGACATCGTCGTCCATCACCCCTATGAAAGCTTCGACGTGGTGGTGCAGTTCGTGCGCCAGGCCGCGGCCGATCCGAACGTGGTGGCGATCAAGCAGACCCTCTATCGCACCTCCGACGACAGCCCGATCGTCAAGGCGCTGATCGAGGCGGCCGAGGCCGGCAAGTCGGTCACCGCGCTGGTCGAACTCAAGGCCCGCTTCGACGAGGCCGCCAACATCAAATGGGCGCGCGATCTGGAGCGGGCCGGCGTGCAGGTGGTGTTCGGCTTCATCGAGCTGAAGACGCATGCCAAGATCTCGCTGGTCGTGCGCCGCGAATCCGGGTCGCTGCGCACCTACGTGCATTTCGGCACCGGCAACTATCACCCGATCACCGCGCGCATCTATACCGACCTGTCCTACTTCACCGCCGATCCCGATCTCGGCCATGACGCGACGCGGCTGTTCAACTTCCTGACCGGCTATGCCGCGCCCGACGATCTGCGCCGGATCAAGATCTCGCCGTTCCAGCTGCGCCCCCGCCTGCTCGAACTGATCGACGAGGAAATCGCGCATGCGCGCGCCGGGCGCCCCGCGGCGATCTGGGCCAAGATGAATTCGCTGGTCGATCCCTCGGCGATCGATGCCCTCTATCGTGCCTCCCAGGCGGGGGTGCAGATCGACCTGGTGGTGCGCGGCATCTGCTGCCTGCGGCCGGGCGTACCGGGGCTGTCGGACAATATCCGCGTCAAGTCGATCGTCGGCCGCTTCCTCGAGCATTCGCGCATCGTCTGCTTCGGCGCCGGCCACGGCCTGCCGTCGCCCGAGGCACGGGTCTACCTGTCCTCGGCCGACTGGATGCCGCGCAATTTCGATCGCCGGGTCGAGACCCTGGTGCCGCTGACCAACCCGACCGTGCACGAACAGGTACTGGACCAGATCATGGTTGCCAACCTGAAGGACACGGCGCAGAGCTGGCTCCTGGGCGCGGACGGTACCTTCCGCCGCCTGCCCGAGGGCGACGATGCCTTCAGCGCGCATGAGTACTTCATGACCAACCCGTCGCTGTCGGGCCGCGGCAAGGCGATCAAGGGCCAGGGCAAGAACGTGCCGCGCCTCAGCTTGGCCAAGTCGAAGAAGGCCTGAAATCCGACGATCCCGCCGGGCAGGACGGCCCCCGTCCTGACCCGTTTCTTTTGTTGATCCTGGCGGTAGACGGCGGCCCGTCTAGTGTTTTAGAACGCGGGCCATGGGCAGTTCCAGCCGTGGCACCGGCGCCGGTCGCGAAACGCGTTCGGCCGTCATCGATATCGGGTCCAATTCGGTCCGTCTGGTGGTTTACGCCGGCACCGGGCGGGCGCCGACCCCGCTGTTCAACGAAAAATCGATGTGCGGCCTGGGCCGCGGCCTGTCCGATACCGGGCGGCTGAACGAGGATGGCATCCGCGCCGCGCGCGATGCGCTGCGCCGCTTTGCCGCCGTGGTCGGGATGATGGGCGTGCGCGACCTGCAGGTGGTGGCGACCGCCGCCTGCCGCGATGCCGAGAACGGGCCGGAATTCGTCGCCTCGATCGAGGGCGAGACCGGCTTCCGGATCCGCATCCTCAACGGTGAGGAAGAGGCCCACTACTCGTCGTTGGGCGTGCTGGCCGGCCAGCCGGACGCGGACGGTATCGTCGGCGACATCGGCGGTGGCAGTCTCGAGCTGATCGACCTGAGCCCGTCGGGGCCGGGCACCAAGATCTCGCTGCCGCTGGGACCGTTCCGCCTGCCGACCGCGAGCTACGCCGCCACCAAGGCCCATATCGACGAGGCGCTGCGGGCGGTGCCGTGGATCGACCGGGCGCGCGGGCGCAGCCTGATCGCCGTCGGCGGCGCGTGGCGTGCCATCGCCAAGCTGCACATGGCGCAGGCCGGTTATCCGCTGCGCATCATCCATCATTACCGCCTGGCCGCCGAGGAAGCGTCGGAATTCACCCGGCTTCTGGGCAAGCAGAGCCGGGAATCGCTGCAGCGCCTGGGCGAGTTGCCGCGCCGCCGCCTCGACGTGCTGGGCCCGACGGCCCTGGTGCTGCGCCGGCTGATCAAGATCGCCCAGCCGCATGAACTGGTCTTCTCGGCCTACGGCCTGCGCGAGGGCCTCGAATATGCGCGGTTGCCGGCGAAGGCGCAGGCATCCGATCCGCTGGTCGCCTTCTGCCGCGAGGCCGCGCAGCGCGAGGGGCGCTTCAAGGAACACGGGCGCGAGCTCGAGGATTTCACCGCACCGCTGTTTGCCGGCGAGGACGAAGCCCAGCATCGCCTGCGGATCGCCGCGGCGCTGTTGTCCGACGTCGCCTGGCGCACCCATCCCGACCATCGCGGCGAGCAGGCGTTCAACCGCATCCTGCACGCGCCGTTCGGCGGCATCGACCATGCCGGCCGCATCTTCATCGCTCTCGCCGTGTTCGCGCGCTATGCCGGCACGATCGAGGATCCGGTGACCCAGCCGCTGCTGGCGCTGCTGCCGCCCGAGGTGGCGCAGCGGGCGCTGCATGTCGGCCTGGCGCTGCGCCTCGCCCATACCATCAGCGCCGCGACGCCGGGCATCCTGCCGCGGCTGCATCTGGTGACCGACGGCCCGTCCCTGACCCTCGACATCCCCCAGGCCCAGGCCGGGCTGGTCGGCGAGACGGTGGTGCGGCGGCACGATGCGCTGGCCCGCGCGTTGGGGCGCGTGCCGATCATCCGGCATCCCGGCTGATTCAGCCTGCCTGGCGCAGGTCTTCCGGCCGCTTGCCCAGCCAGGCGACCAGGTCGTCGGGCGGGATGGGGCGCGAGAACCAGTAGCCCTGCGCCTCGTCGGCGCCGAGCTCGGTGATCAGCTCGAACACTTCGCGGCGCTCGACCCCTTCGGCCACCACGCGATAGCCGAGGTCATGGGCCATCGAGATCATCGCGCGCACGATGATCTGGTCGGCGGCCGAGGCCGGCAGCGTGCGGATGAACGACTGGTCCAGCTTGACCACGCTGGCCGGCAATTGTCGCAGATAGGAAAAATTGCAGTAGCCGGTGCCGAAATCGTCGACCGCGATGCGCAGGCCGAGCGCGCGCAGGTCGCGCAGCTGCTGCATCGACCGGCCGGAATTATGCAACAGCGCGCCTTCGGTGAATTCGAACTCGACGCGGTCCGGCAGGAGGTCGTGATGGCGCAGGGCGCGCTCGACCCGTTCGGTCAGGTCGGGCTCCTCGAGGTTGCGGGCGGTGATGTTGATCGAGACGGCGAGGTCGAGGCCCCGCATGTCCCACTCGGCAGATTGCGACAGCGCGTCGCGCATCACCCGTTCGGTGATGCCGCGGGTCAGCGCGGTGCGCTCGACCAGCGGAATGAACTCGCCCGGCGAGATCGCGCCGAGGGAGGGGTGGCGCCAGCGCAGCAAGGCCTCGGCCCCGACGCAGCGTCCCGATCGGACGTCGACGCGCGGCTGGTAGACCAGATGCAGCTGATCGGGCGACGCCACCGCCGCCGGCAGGTATGACAGCAGGCGATAGCGCCGCTGATGGGCTCGGTCGGTCTCGGCATTGTAGACCGCCCAGTCCTCCTCGGCGGCGCGCGCGTCATGCACCGCGGCCAGCGCCATGCGCGCGATGTCGTGGGCGCCGAGGTCGCCCATGCGGAACGGCACGACCCCGGCGCAGGCCGGGAAGTTCACCGGAAAATCGTTGAACAGCACCGGCTGGTGCAGCCGGTCGGTCAGGTGGGTGATGACGGTCTGCCAATCCCGCCCGTCCGTTGCCGGCATGACGAAGGCGAAGCGGGTGAAGCGGACATGATAGACCTGGATGTCGCGGCCGAGCTGTTCGGCGATGACATTGCCCGCCAGCCGCACCAGGTTGTCGGCCTGGACCGCGCCCACCGCGCGCAGCACGTCGTTGATCTCCTCGGGCGGGGCCAGGTCGATCGTGACGCCGACCCAATCCTCGCCGGCGTGGCGCTTCGTCAGGACTTTGAGGTCGTCCTGGTAGCGATACTGGTTGGGCAGGCCGGTGATCTGATCGGCGCGGCCGGCCGCCTGCTGCAACTCGATCTGGGCCATCACGAGCGAGGCCAGCTCGGCCAGCGTGCGGCGGTCATCCTCGCTCAGCTCGCGCGGCCGGTCGTCGATGACGCAGAGCGAGCCTACGGCATAGCCGTCATGGGTCACCAGCGGGGCGCCGGCGTAGAAGCGGATCCCCGGCTGGCCCCGCACCAGCGGGTTGTCGTCGAAGCGCGGATCGCGGGTGGCGTCGGGCACCACCAGCACATCGTGGGTTCGGATCGTATGCTGGCAGAATGCGTGTTCGCGGGCGGTTTCGGCGACATCGAGGCCGACCCGGGATTTGAACCACTGCCGCTGCTCGTCGACCAGCGACACCGCGGCCATCGGCGTTCCGAACAGCCGCGCCGCCAGACGGGTGATCTGGTCGAACGCTTCACTGGCGGGGGTATCAAGCAGGTTGAGCCCACGCAGCGCCTCCAGCCTGCCGGCCTCGTCCTTCGCTTTCATGGCGCCGCCTTCTCGCCGTGTTCGCCTTAGACCTTAACTTCGAACGGTAACGGTAGATCCATGAGCTTGAAATATATACGGTGGTATAGTATTACCTTTCAGCTTTCATTATTTGCGATTGCGAGGCGGTCTTACTGTGCGGTGGATCTGACGCCCGCCGCATTCAGCCCGCGCGACAGCCAGTCGCGCGTCTCGGCCGGATCGATCACGGCATCGACCTCGAAATAGGTGGCGATCGAGAGGGCGCGGCCGTTCTGGTAGAGTTCGGCCACCTTGGCCTCGAACAAGCCCTTGGCCGCGGCGGCATCGCCGGCGGCGGCCAGTTCGTTGCGGTAGGCCAGCCGCACGGCGCCCTCGAGGCCCATGCCGCCGAACTCGCCGGTCGGCCAGGACACGGTGAAGGCCGACCGGTGGGTCGAGCCGCCGGCCATTGCCATCGCGCCGAGGCCGTAGGCCTTGCGCAGCACCACGGTGAAGAATGGCACGCGCAGCCGGGCGGCGGCGGCGAACATGTCGGCGGCAAAGCGCACCATGCCGCGCTTCTCCTCATCCGGCCCGACCATGAAGCCCGGCGTGTCGCACAGCGCGACCAGGGGAATGCCGAAGGTGTCGCACAGCCGGATGAAGCGGGCGGCCTTGGCGGCCGCTTGGGCATCGACCGCGCCGGCCATATGAAGCGGGTTGTTGGCGAGGATGCCGACCGGGCGGCCTTCGATGCGGGCCAGCGCGGTGACGAGGCCGGGGGCGAAGCCGGGCTTCAGTTCCAGCACCGAGCCCTCGTCGGCCAGATTCTCGACGACCGGCCTGACGTCGTAGATACGCAGGCGGTTTTCCGGCACCAGATGGCGCAGGGCCCGCTGGTCCGGCGCGGTCCAGCCCTCGACGCGACCCTGGAAATAGCCGAGGTAGCGGCGGGCGATATCGACCGCCTGCGCCTCGTCCTCGACCACCAGGTCGGCGATGCCGTTGGCGGCATGGACCTCGCTCGGCGCCGCTGGGGG
>JAEYTW010000303.1 GCA_023433835.1 Pseudomonadota bacterium
CGCCCCCGGGCCGCCCCGCAGCCGATTTTCCGGAGCCTGCCCGACTATGAAGTTCTTCGTCGATACCGCCGACGTCACCGAGATCCGCGAGCTGGCGGAGGCCGGCCTGATCGACGGCGTCACCACCAACCCGTCGCTGATCGCCAAGGCCGGTCGCGACTTCATCACCATCGTCAAGGAAATCTGCGCCCTCACCCCCGGCCCGGTCTCGGCCGAGGTCACCGCGACCGATTACGCGGGCATGCTGGCCGAGGGCCGCCGCCTGCGCGACATCGCCGAGAACGTCGCGGTCAAGGTGCCGCTGACCCTCGAGGGCCTGAAGACCTGCCGCACGCTGACCGACGAAGGCACCATGGTCAACGTGACCCTGTGCTTCTCGCCGACCCAGGCGATCCTGGCGGCCAAGGCCGGCGCCACCTTCATCTCGCCCTTCGTCGGCCGCCTGGACGACATCGGCCAGGACGGCATGCAGCTGATCGCCGACATCGTCGAGATCTATGCCAACTACAATTCGATCACGACCGAGGTGCTGGTCGCCTCGATCCGCCACCCGATGCATATCGTCGAGGCCGCCAAGCTCGGGGCCGATGTCTGCACCGTGCCGGCCAACGTGCTGAAGGCCCTGGTCAAGCATCCGCTGACCGACAAGGGCCTGGCCGCCTTCCTGGCCGATTGGCAGAAGACCGGCCAATCGATCACCGGGGCCTGAGGTCAATGACCGGTCGCATAGAGACGGCCACGGCGGTGCCCGACCGCCGCGATTCGACCACGGTCGCCGCCTGGCTGCGCGACAATCCCGACTTCCTGGTCCAGCATCCCGACCTCGCCCAGGTCCTGGCCCCGCCCTCGCCCCACCAGGGCAACGGCGCGCTGGACCTGCAGGCCTTCATGCTGGAACGGCTGCGGCGCGACGTCGCCCAGCTGACCTCGACCCGCGAGGCGCTGATCCAGGCGACGCGCGAGAACATGACGATCACCGGCCGCGTGCACGAGGCCGTGTTGCTGATGCTCGACGCCACCACCTTCGAGCACCTGATCCATATCGCGACCCAGGATTGCGCCGAACTGCTGGGCGTCGACGCCATCTCGCTCTGCGTCGAGGCGGCCGACGGCGCCATGCCAAAGGTTTCCACCCAGGGCGTGTTCGCCCTGCCGCACGGCGCGGTCGACCGGCTGATCGGCGCGGGCAAGGCCGTGCAGCTGCGCGAGCAGGCCCTGCATACCGACGTGCTGTACGGCCCGGCCGCGAGCCTCGTCCAGTCGGACGCGCTGGTCCGGCTGGAGTTTTCCGCGGCCGCCCCGATCGGCCTGGTGGCGCTGGGCGCGCGGGAGGCCGGCAAGTTCCATGCCGGCCAGGGCACCGAACTGCTGACCTTCTTCGCCAAGGCCATGGCCCGGCTGATCCGCCAGTGGCTCGATCTGCCGCCGAACTGAGCCAGCAGCTCGACCGCGACATCGTCGCCGCCGACGAGGTGCGCGCGGCGGTGCAGGCCTGGTTTGCCCACCTCGCCGCCGAACGGCGGATGAGCGACCATACCCTGCGCGCCTATGTCCAGGATCTCGCCGGCTTCTTCGCCTTCCTCGGCCCCCATCTCGGCGGTCCGCCAAGCCTGGCGGACCTGCAGGCGCTGCGTCAGGCCGATCTGCGCGGCTGGCTCGCCCGCCGGCGCAAGGAGGGGCTCGAGGCCGCCTCGATCGCCCGCGGGCTGTCGACGGTCCGCGGTTTCTTCCGCCGGCTGGAACGCGACGGGTTGGTCGCCAATGCCGCGATCAACGCGGTGCGCACGCCGAAGCTGAAACAGGCGGTGCCGCGCCCCTTGAGCCCGGCTCAGGCGCTGGGCGTGGTCGAAACCGTCGCGGCGCTGTCCGAGGAATCCTGGATCGCGGCCCGCGACGTCGCGGTGATGACGCTGCTTTACGGGTGCGGCCTGCGCCTGGGCGAGGCGCTGGGGCTGAACGGCCGGGATGCGCCGACCGGCGATACCCTGATCGTCACCGGCAAGGGATCGAAGCAGCGGCTGGTGCCGATCCTGCCGCAGGTGCGCCAGGCGGTGGCCGAGTATCTGCGCCTCTGCCCCTACCGGATCGGCCCGGACGATCCCTTGTTCCGCGGCGCCCGCGGCGGGCGCCTCGACCCCGCGATCGTCGAAAAGCAGATGCGGCACCTGCGGGCCGCGCTGGGGCTGGGGCCGGAGGCGACGCCGCATGCGCTGCGCCACAGTTTCGCGACGCATCTGCTGGGCGCCGGCGGTGATCTGCGCGCGATCCAGGACCTGCTCGGCCATGCGTCGCTGACCACCACCCAGCGCTATACCGCCGTCGATACCGCGCGGCTGATGGCGATCTACAACGCCGCCCATCCGCGGGCCAAGGCCTAAGCTGCCTTGATGTCCGGCGTCATGCCGAACGGCACGCCGATGCGGTTCCACAGGTTGATCGTGCCGATCACCACCGTCAGCTTGACGATCTCGGCTTCGGTGAAATGCGGCCCGAGCCCGTCGAAATACACATCCGGGATCGGCTGGCCGTCGAGCCTGGTCACCACTTCGGTCCAGGCCATCGCCGCCTGCTCGCGCGGCGTGAAGACATGCCTGGCCTCGCGCCATACCGGCAGCAGCAGCATGCGCTCGTCGCGCTCGCCGGCCTGGCGGGCATCGGCGGTGTGCTTGTGGATACAGTAGGCACAGCCATTGATCTGCGAGGCGCGGATCTTGACGAGTTCGATCAGCGAATGCTCCAGCCCGCAATTCTCGACCTGCTGATGCAGGGCCAACAGGGCCTTCATGATGTCGGGGGCGGCTTCACGGGCATTGATGCGGGCGGTCATGACATGTCTCCTGACGACTGAGGACGCTTGAGGAATAAGCGCCGCTTGGGCCAGGCGACAGGACCAAGAACGATTAAAAAGACTGACCCATGATCAGCGCCGCCGCGCGGTGAGCCACCACAGGGCCAGCGGCCCGACCAGCACGCCGCACGCCATGATCGCATAACCCCAGCCCCAGGCACCCGGCGCCATCGCCCCGCCGGCGGCATCGAGCGTGATCCCGACCGCGAACGGGCCGAGGAACGAGGTGCCGAAACCGACGGTCGAATGCACGGCCAGCACCGCGCCGCGATTCTCCGGCGTCGAAGCGGCGACGACGCCGGCGGTGAGGGTGCCGGAATCGGCCGCGCTGATCGCCGCGTAGATCAGCGTCACCGCGACGACGATGCCGTAATTGAAACCGGTCAGCAGCCCGAGCGTCAGCCCGACGATGCCCGAGGCGATCATCATCGCCATCAGCGCGGCATAGCGGCCGATGCGCATCGCCAGCTCGTTGCCGAGCAGCGAGGCGGGCAGGCCGATCACCGTCACCAGCGCCGCGACGACGGTGGGGGTGAAGAACCCGGCGGGCTGGCCCAGCCGGGCCAGGCAGCTTTCCAAGAAGGCGGTGACCCAGCCGCGCATCGCGGTCAGCTCGAAGCCATGCGCGCCATAGGCCAGCACGAAGGCGAGGATCACCGGGTTGGCGATCACCGGCCGGAAGTCGAGCAGCCGCCGCGGCCCCACCGGGGGCGGCGGGGCATGCGGGCCGAGGAACACCACCGCCGGCGCGATAGCGAGCAGCGGCCCGAGACCGGCGATGCCGGCGGCCCAGCGCCAGCCCCAGGCGGCCTCGGCCAGACCGGCCAGCAGGTAGGACAGCCCGACGCCGACCGAGTAGTTGGCGGTGTAGAAGGTAACCGCCCGGCTGTGATCGACCTGGCCGAGACGGTCGGTCAACGCGCGCAGTCCGGGCATGTAGATGCCGGCCAGGCCGATGCCGGCAACGACGCGCCAGGCCATGGCCGAGAGCACGCCGTCGGCGAAGGCGGCGAAACCGAGATTGCCGAGGGCGGAGAGCGCCAGCCCGCCGAGCAGAATCCGGCGGGCATCGATGCGGTCGGTCCAGGCCATCAGGAACGGCACCGCCAGCATGTAGCCGATGTAGAACACGCCGTTGATCGTGCCGGCCTCGGTGTTGGAGAGGCCCCAGGCAGCGACGAACTGCGGCAGCAGCGCGGGAAAGGTCGCCAGCGGCAACAGGGCCGCGATCTCGATCGCGACCATCACGAGGACAACGGAAAAACCCGACATGGCGCGATTCTAGTGCGAACCCCGAGAGTTGCGCTATGGTCGCGCCCGATATTTCGACCAGGGAGTGACCGCCATGCCGAGCTTCGACATCGTCTCCAAGACCGACCTCGCCGAGGTCGACAATGCCGTGCAGGGCGTGGTCCGCGAGGTCGGCACGCGCTTCGACTTCAAGGGGTCGAAATGCACGATCGAGCGCAAGGACGAGACCATCACCATCAACGCCGACGACCAGCTGAAGCTGAAGCAGATGCAGGAATTGCTGAAAGGCTATTTCGTGCGCCGCAAGCTCGATCCGGGTTGCCTGGACTGGAAGGACGAGGAGAAGGCGTCGGGCAACACGGTGCGCCAGCTCGTCCTGGTCAAGCAGGGCATCGACAAGGAGCTGGCCAAGAAGATCGTCAAGTCGCTGAAGGATTCCAAGCTGAAGGTCCAGGCCTCGATCCAGGGCGACGAACTGCGCGTCACCGGCAAGCAGCGCGACGACCTCCAGCAGGCCATTGCCCATGTGAAGGGCATGGAGATCGAGATGCCGCTGCAATACGACAATTTCCGTGACTGAGCTGCGCCTGATCGCGCAAGGGCGGCCCGGCGCCGCCGAACTCGATTTCCTGATCCGCGGCCTGCAGGCCGACGAGGCGGGGGGCGCGGGCGAGCCCGCCCCGCAACCCTTCGCCTTCTTCCTGGCCGCGGGCGAAGTGCTGTACGGCGGCCTGACCGGCTTCGGCCATGCCGGCGGCGGCTTCATCGATCTGTTCTACGTCGCGCCGGAACGCCGCGGCGGAGGGCTGGGCCGTCGGTTGATCGAGGCGGCCGCCACACATTGCCGCGCGGCGGGCCTCGCCTTCCTGACCGTGAACACGATGGATGCCGCGGCGCGCGACTACTACCTCGCCCGCGGCTTCGTCGTCGAATTCGTCCGGCCGGGCTATCTCAACGGTCGGGCACTGACTTATCTGCGGCGGGATCTCTAGGGCCCGGGAACATGGCGCCGTTCAGCTCGGCCCCGAAGGCGAAGATGATCGCGGTCACGTAGAAGAAGATCAGCGTCGCGATCACGCCGCCCAGGCTGCCATAGGTGACGCTGTAGGTCGCCAGCTTGGTGACGTAGATCGAGAACGCGGCAGCGACCAGCAGCCAGACGATGCAGGTCAGGATGACGCCGGGCCACAGCTGGGCCATCGGCTTGCGCTTGCGCGGCAGGAAGCGGTGCACGGCCGACAGCCCGACGATCAGCATCACCGAGGCGAAGCCGTAGCGGGCGATGAACCAGAGGTCGTCCTTGAACGGACTGACCACGTCGAAGCGCTCCATCGTGTGCCAGATCAGCGGCCCCAGCACGATGATGACCGAGATCAGCAGGGCGAAGATCGCGCCGACCAGCACCATGGCCATGCTCTGCAGCCGCAGCTTCCAGATCGGCCGGTCCTCGACCACGCCGTAGGAACGGTTGAGCAGCAGCCGCAACGCCTCGACCCCGCTCGACGCCGTCCACAGGGCGAGAATGATACCGACGGTGAGGATGTCGCCACGCTGCTGGGTCAGCACGTCGCGCACCACGGGCGTCAGGACTTCGGCCACGGTGCCGGGGCCGAACTCGAACATGAACGACACGAAGCGCTCGGCCATCGTCGCATCGCCGATGAAGCCGGCCAGCGCGGTGAGAAAGATCAGGAAGGGAAACAGCGCGAGGATGGCGGTGAAGGCCATGTGCCCCGACAGTTCCAGCCCGTCATGGGCGACGAAGGCCTTGGTCGCCCGCCACACGACGACGCCGATGCGGCGTCCGATCCGCCGCCAGACCGGCCGGTGCGGCGCGGTCATGGCCAGATCCCGATGACCGGCAACCGAGCCCATGTCCTCAGCGGAACAGGAAATAGATCAGAATCAGTACCGGGATCGGCACCCCGAGCAACCAGAGCAACAGATAACGCATTCCTGCCTCCATCGCGTAATGGAACATCATGGCGATGAAGGGAAAACATCGTCTCGGGCGCTTCGGTTCCGGAATTCAACCGTCTCAGGACTCCAGTGCGGCACGCAGCGCGGCGGCCAGTTGCTCAGGGCTGGTACCTTGCGGGAACCGTGTGACGAAACGACCGTCGCGGTCCATCAGGTAAATAAAGGCCGAATGATCCATCCGGTAATCGAGTGGGCCCTGGATATCGTATTTGGCGTAGGTGACGCGATAGGCGCGCGCCGCCGCGGCGATCGCCTTGATGTCGCCGGTCAGGCCGCGGATGCGGCGGTCGAACAGGCCCATGTAGTCGCGCAGCTGTTCGGGCGTGTCGCGCTCGGGGTCGATGGTGATGAACAGAGGCTGGAAGCGATCGGCGGCCGGGCCGAGATCGGCCATCGCCTCGGCGATCACCGCCAGGTCGGTCGGGCAGATATCCGGGCAGTAGGTCAGACCGAAATAGACCAGCATCGGCCGGCCGCGGAAATCGGCATCGGTCACCGCCCGCCCGTCCTGGTCGATCAGCGCGAAGGCGCCGCCGATCTTCCGGTCCTGTGCCGTGGCGGGCATCGGCAGCCCAAGCGTCGGCAGCAGCAGCAGCGCCGCCAGCCAGATCCAGCGTCCCATCTTTCCCCCGAACCCCATTGACCCGCCGCCATGGTTGCGGAGGATGGCACGGATGACCAGAGGCTTCGTGACCATCCTGGCCCTCCTCGTGCTGGCGACCCCGGCATGGGGCCAGGGCCATGGCGGCAACATAGAGGAAACGGTCGCCGGCACCGGCGGGCGCCGCGGTGGCGCGACCCGGCCCGCCGCGCCGATCGACGGCTTCCGCTCGGCCCGCTTCGGCATGGACGAGGCGGCGCTGCGCCGCGCCATAGCGGGCGACTTCGGCGCCGTGACGCTGGACCGTGCGGTCGATGCCGGCGGACAGGTCACGCTCACGGCCCGCCTGCCCGCACCCTTCCCCGCCGGAGGCGATGCGCGGGGCAGCTGGCGGCTCGGCCCCGGGCGTGGCCTGATGCGGATCACGCTGGCCTGGCCGGTCGAGGAACCGGCAGCGGGCGAGTTGGCCGAAGCGGCCGAATTGCTGCGCGATCATCTGGCCTCCTACGGCGAGAACCGCCTGGGGCTGATCGTCGACCAGGTCTTTCCCGATGGCGGGCGGCTGGTGCTGCTGACCGACGGGGAGAGCCGCGGCGCGACGCTGGCCTACGGCCCGGCGGTGGCGGGGCACCGCGAGGACCTGACCCTCACCTACAGCCTGCCGGATAGTGCTACCGCGATGCGGGATCCAAGTCAGTAACGTTGACGTTTGATGACCAAAACCCAGTTGACGCTGGGTCCCCCGCGGGCGACGCTTTCCGCCCTGGACAGTCGTGAGGTCCATGAGATGCAGTCTGTCTTTGTTGACCGACTCTACAACGAGACCATGGGCCTGCTGGAAGATGCGCGTGACTACGCCGCATTGGCCGAACCGCGCGACCGCGACCAGCTTTCACGCTCGGATGCCTGTCTGCTGACCATCGAATCGATGCGCACCACCTCGCGCCTGGTCAGCGTGATGGCCTGGGTCCTCGCGCGCAAGGCCGCCGAGGAAGAGGAGGAGGTGGTGGCGCTGGCCGAGCATGAGCCGCTGATGGTCAACGACCATCACGTCGCCCCGATCCAGGACCCCGGCAACGTGCTGCCGATGCGCTTCGTGCGCATCGCCCGCCGCGCCCACGACCTGTTTGCCCGCGTCCATCGCATCGACCAGGTGCACGCCTAGGACCGAGGCTTGCCGCCGGGCCCGGCCTCTGCCATCGTCCCGGCCATGACCGACACCCCCGCGACCGAGGCCACGCCGGCCGCCCACCGCCTGTATCTGATCGACGGCTCGGGCTACATCTTCCGCGCCTATCACGCGCTCCCCCCCCTGACGCGCAAATCCGACGGCATGCCGATCGGCGCCGTGTCGGGCTTCTGCAACATGCTGTCCTCCTTGCGCGACAAAGCCGAGCATGACCAGGCCGTCAGCCATATGGCCGTTATCTTCGATGCCGGGCGCGAGACCTTCCGCAGCGAAATCTATCCGGCCTACAAGGCCAACCGGTCCGAGACGCCGGAAGACCTGATTCCACAATTCGCGCCGATCCGCGAAGCGACGCGCGCCTTCGGCCTGCCCAGCATCGAAAAAGACGGGTTCGAGGCCGACGACATCATCGCCACCTATGCCCGCATCGCGCACGAGGCCGGCATGGAAGTCTGCATCGTCTCCTCCGACAAGGATCTGATGCAGCTCGTCAGAGACGGCGTCGGCATGATGGATCCGATGAAGGACCGCAATATCGGTCCGGCCGAGGTGATGGAGAAATTCGGCGTCGCGCCCGACAAGGTGATCGACGTGCAGGCGCTGGCCGGTGATTCCACCGACAACGTGCCCGGCGTGCCCGGCATCGGCATCAAGACGGCGGCCGAACTGATCAATGCTTACGGCGACCTGGAATCGCTGC
>JAEYTW010000308.1 GCA_023433835.1 Pseudomonadota bacterium
GCGCCCTTCGGGGCCCGCGCGGCCGCAAACTTGTCCGAGCCATGAAACCGGGGGGCGGGGATCCACGTTTTCCACCCGAACGGACTATTACGGAGCCCCCGCCATGAACACCCTCGCCCGCCTCGGCTGCGGCGTGGCCTTGAGCCTCGTGCTCGCCGCCCCGGCCTTCTCCCAGACCTACATGGTCGTCGAACAGGTGATGGTGCGCACCTGGCGCGACGCCACCCCGCAGAATTACCAGGCCATGCGCGACGGCTCGGCCGATACCGTGCGGCTGATCAGCGATGCCCGGGCCGAAATCGCCCGTGGCAATCTGCCGCTCGCCCAGGACCATGTCGAGAGCGCCTTGTCGATCCTGCAAGGCGTCAAGTCGCTCGACCCCATCGTGTTGGCGCGCGCCACGATCGAGACCACGCAGAAGGCGCCGGACGGCCAGTTCCTGGCCCAGTTCCAGCGAGACATCATGCCGCTGTCGACGACGATCCAGGGTTACCAGGCGGTGGGCAATGTCGTCCCCGCCCAGCAGGCGATGGCCTCGGCGGTGGCGGCGGCCAATGCCGGCAATATCCCGCTGGCGCGCAGCGAGTTGGCCCGCGTGGGTACCAGCCTCGACCCGCTGATCGCGGCGCTGCCGGTCAACCATACCTATCACGCGCTGGCCGAAGCCGGCGACGTGCTGCGCGCCCGGCGCGGGCCGGAAGGCGATCGCCTGCTCGCCGAAGCGCAGAAGGACATGACGTTGAAGGTGGTCGATATCAGCGGCGGCAATTCGACGCTGGTGCGAAACTGACGATCTTCCTATAGGGCCTTGCGACCCGCCGGGGTGCTGGAGGCGATCAGGGCCGATCGATCCCTCCAGGCCCCGGCGGGCCGCAAGTTCATTCGGCCGCGCTATAGTGGCGCGGCTGAACCGTGGCCGGCACGCCTTCGGCCAGAATCTCCGGCGCGTCGGCGTCGACCATGGTCTCGTTGTCGAGCACCCGGGCCATCCGCTCGGTGTCGAGCGCCCCTTCCCATTTGGCTATCACCACGGTGGCGACGCCGTTGCCGATCAGGTTGGTGATCGCGCGCGCCTCCGACATGAAGCGGTCGATGCCGAGCAGCAGGGCGAGGCCGGCTACCGGCAGCGTATCGATCGTCGACAAGGTCGCGGCCAGGGTGACGAAGCCGCCGCCGGTCACCGCCGCCGCGCCCTTAGAGGTCAGGAGCAGCACGCCCAGGATGGTCAACTGCTGGCCGAGGCTGAGATCGACGTTGGTCGCCTGGGCGATGAAGATCGCGGCCATCGTCAGGTAGATCGAGGTGCCGTCGAGATTGAACGAGTAGCCGGTGGGCACGACCATGCCGACGACGGGCTTGGCGCAGCCGAGATTCTCCAGCTTGGCGATCATCCGCGGCAGTGCCGATTCCGATGACGACGTGCCGAGCACGATCAGCAGTTCTTCCTTGATGTAGCGGATGAACTTCCAGAGCGAGAAGCCGGTGAAGCGCGCGATCAGCCCGAGCACGACGGCGACAAACAGGAAGCAGGTCAGGTAGACCGAGGCCATCAGCTGGCCGAGCTGGACCAGCGAGCCGATGCCGTATTTGCCGATGGTGAAGGCCATCGCGCCGAAGGCACCCAGCGGCGCGAAATACATGATCATGCCGATGATGCCGAACAGCACATGGCTGGTCTGGTCGACGACGTTGACCAGCAGCTTGGCCTTGTCGCCGAACTTGGCCAGCACCAGCCCGAACAGCACGGCGATCAGCAGCACCTGCAGGATCTCGCCCTTGGCGAAGGCATCGACGAAGGTCGTCGGGATGATGTTGACCAGGAAGTCGACGGTAGACAGCGACTTGGCGCCGGCGGCATAGCTCGCCACCGCCTTGGCGTCGAGATGGGCCGGATCGGCATTGATGCCGTGGCCGGGCTGGACCACGTTGACGACGACGAGGCCGATGACGAGCGCCAGGGTCGTGACGACCTCGAAATAGAGCAGCGCCTTGAGGCCGACCCGGCCGACTTCCTTCATGTCGCCCATCTTGGCGATGCCGACGACCACGGTGCAGAACACGATCGGCGCGATCATCATCTTGATCAGCTTGATGAAGGCATCGCCGAGCGGCTTGGCCGCCGTGCCGAGATCGGGGGCCACGGCGCCGAGGATGACGCCGACCGCGATGGCGAACAGAACCTGGGCATAGAGCCGCTTGTAGATCGGCTTGCGCGCAACGGGGGCCGCTGCCTGCATGACGTTTCCTCCACTTTGTTGTCGGCGGCCTGATCGCAAGGGGCGTGCCAAGCGGCCGATTCAAGGAAACCGGTCGTTGCTGCAATGCAGCGCGGCACGAATCCGCCGAGGCCGCGGCAGCGTTCGGCGGAAATCCGCCGACGGCCGTGCTAGGCTCGACCGATGTCGGCTGCCGTCACCGAGAAACTGCGCCAGATCTGCCTTGCCCTGCCCGAGGCGGAGGAACGCGAAGCCTGGGGCGACCCCACCTTCCGGGTGCGGACCAAGATCTTTGCCATGGAAAAACGCGGCGACGGCCGCGTCGCGGTCTGGTGCAAGGCGCCGCCGGGATCGCAGGCGGTGTTGGTCGGGGCCGACCCCGACCGCTTCTTCGTGCCGCCCTATGTCGGGCCGAAGGGCTGGGTCGGCATGCAGCTCGACACGCGGCCGGACTGGACCGAGGTCGCCGCGCTCGTCCGCCGCTCCTACGGCCTGATCGCGCCCCGGAAACTCGGCCGGCTCGTCACTTCCTGAGGTACTGCGCGCGCTCGAGCCCGTAGCGGGCCATCTTCTCGTTCAGCGTCCGCCTGGGCAGGTCGAGCGCGGCCATCGCCAGCGCGATGTCGCCGCCGGCGGCGCGCAGCGCCTGGTCGATCGCCTGGCGCTCGAAGGCCGCCACCCGGTCGGTCAGGCCGGGGCCGATCGTGTCCTCCGCGGGGGCGGATCCGCTGCGCAGGCCCAGCGCGAAGCGTTCGGCGGCGTTACGCAATTCGCGCACATTGCCCGGCCAGTCCTGGGCCATCAGCCGGTCGAGCAGGCCGGGCGCCGGCACCGGCGCCGCGCGGCCATGGCGGGCGGCCGCTTCGCCGACGAAGAATTCGAACAGCAGCGGGATGTCCTCGCGCCGCTCGCGCAGCGGCGGCAGGCGCAATTCGACCACGCCCAGGCGGTAGTAGAGATCCTCGCGGAACCTGCCCTGGTCGGAGAGCGCGCGCAGATCGGTCTTGGTGGCGGCGATCGCCCGCAGGTCGACCGAGATGACCTTGTTCGAGCCGAGCCGCTCCAGGCTCCTCTCCTGCAGCGCGCGCAAGACCTTGACCTGGGCTGCCAGCGGCATGCTTTCGATCTCGTCGAGGAAGACGGTACCGCCGTCGGCATGTTCGAACTTGCCGATGCGGCGGGCTTGCGCCCCGGTGAAGGCGCCGCTCTCGTGGCCGAACAGTTCGGATTCGACCATCGCATCGGGGATGGCGCCGCAATTGATGGCGACGAAGGCACGGGGCCCGCGCGGGCCGCAGTCATGCAGGCAGCGCGCCACCAGTTCCTTGCCGGTGCCGGTTTCGCCGTGGATCAGGATGTTCACGTCGGTCGCGGCAAGGTCGAGGATGTCGCGCCGCAGGGCTTCGATCGCCGGCGCGGTGCCGATCAGGCGCCGCGCGATTTCCGGCCCGCCCGCCACCTGGCGGCGCAGCCGGCGGTTCTCGATCAACAGCGCGCGCTTCTCCAGCGCCCGGCGGATGGTATCGACCAGCCGTTCCGGCGCGAAGGGTTTCTCGATGAAGTCGTAGGCACCGGCGCGCATCGCCGCCACCGCCAGCGGCACGTCGCCGTGGCCGGTGACCAGCAGCACCGGCAGTTCGGCATCCCGCGCGCGGGCCTCGTTCAGCAGCGCCATGCCGTCCATGCCGGGCATGCGCACATCCGAAACCAGGATGCCGGGAAAGTCGGGGGTGAGCCGCTGCAGCGCGGCGGCGGCACTGTCCAGCGCCTCGACGGCGATGCCCGACAGGGTCAGGAACTGCGCCACCGACTGGCGCATCGCCGCCTCGTCGTCGACGAACAGGACCAGCGGTTCAGCCATGCGCCATCACCCCATCCTGGCGCACCAGCGCCGGTAATTCGACGATGAACCGCGCGCCGCCCTCGGCGACGTTCTCGGCCCTGATCTGTCCGCCGTGATCGGCGACGATGCCGTAGGAGATCGACAGGCCGAGGCCCAGCCCCTCGCCGATCGGCTTGGTCGTGAAGAACGGATCGAACAGCCGGGTCAGCGCGTCGCCGGCAATGCCCGGCCCGTTATCCTCGACCACCACGCGCCACATTCCCCCGTCGGCCTCGGCGATCAGCCGCAGCACCGGGCCCGGCTGGCCCTGCATCGCGTCGAGCGCATTGCGCAGCAGGTTGACGAATACCTGCTGCAGGCGCAGCTCGTCGCCCTCGACCCAGGCGGTCTCGTCGGTGCGGCGCCGGAAGTCGATGCCGTCGCGGCGCAGCCGCGGCTCGATCAGCGCGATCGCGCGGTCGAGGGGCCGCGACAGCGGCAGCGCTTCGCGCCGCCGGTCGGACTTGCGGGCGAAGACCTTCAACTCCCCGGTCAGGGTCGCCATGCGCCCGACCAGATCGTCGATCAGGCCGAGATTGGCGGTCGCCTCGGCCGTGCCGCCGCGTTCGAGCAGCAGGCGGGCCGAGGCGAGATAGGTACGGATGGCGGCAAGCGGCTGGTTGACCTCATGGGCGATCGCCGCCGACATCTGGCCCAGCGCGGCCATCTTGGCGGCATGGACCAGTTCGTCCTGCGTCGCCCTGAGCGCCGCGGTGCGGGCGGCGCGCCCTGCGGTCGAACGAGGTGAAGCGCAGCCCCGCGCAGTAGCCCGGGTCGCCGGGCCGCTCGCCGCGCACGATGCGGACGACCTCGGTCTCGGCGTCGAACACGAGATCGCTGCCCGGCAGGGGGAACGAGACGAGCACCGGCTCTCCGAGCTCGACGCGCTCGTCGCACGCGAGCAGCACGCCCTCGGCGGACGCGTCGAGGAAGCGCTCGCCCACGAGGCGGAACCCGTCGAGCGAGACGGCCTGCCCACGCGAGGACACGAGGTGACGATCAGTGCGGCGGAAGCGTGCGACCCGGCTCATACGGCGACCTCCAGCGGCGATGGTAGGTCGAAGTCCCACATCCACGCCAGAAACCGGGGACAGGATCGCCGCTCACAACCCCCTGAGAACACGCGTGTTTCAGGCAGGGTCGTGCAAACTGCCAAGAACCCAGGGCATTCTTCAGTTTGCACGGGTATCGCAAATACTCCCTGTGAAAACGGGTACTTGGACCGGGAGATCCTGTCCCCGTCTGACCGCGTCAGGCGCGCTTGGATTTCACCCAGCCGCTCGACTTGCGGGCGGTGACGGCGACGCGGGCGAGCTCGTCTGCGCGCTCGTTGCCGGCGAAGCCCGAGTGGCCGGGCACGTACACGAGGTGCACGTCGGGCACCGCGGCGAGCGCCTTCTTCACGTGCGCGACGAGCTCGGTGTTCGCCTTCGCCTTCCAGCCCTTCGCGAGCACGCCGATCGAATACTGGCTGTCGGTGCGGATCTCGAGCGGACGCGACTCGCCCGGGTAGAGCTCGGCCACTCGCAGGATCGCGGTGAGCTCGGCGACGTTGTTGGTGCCGATGCCGAGGTACTCGCTGAGCTCGCGGCGCTCTTCGCCGTCGTCGACCACGACCCCGAGGCCGGCCGGGCCGGGGTTGCCGCTGCACGCGCCGTCGGCGTACGCCACCAC
>JAEYTW010000037.1 GCA_023433835.1 Pseudomonadota bacterium
GAGGGGGGCGACGGGCGGCCGGGCAGAACGCCTCGCGGCGGTCGACTTACTTCTTCAGCGTGCAGTTGGCTTCGCTGATGTTGGCGGTGTCGACGCGACCCTGGCTGTTCGGCTTGATGTACCAAACGACCGCACCTTCCTGGTTGCAGACGTCGGTGCCGACATACTTGTAGCCTTCGCAGCCGGCCAGCATGAAGCAGGCGGCGGCAGCGACGGCAAGGATCTTGATCGAAGACATTTGGCTCATCCTCTTTTTTGTTGGTAACCCTGCGCTCCCTTAAGTTATGCAGCGGAGCGAGATTCGCAAGCAAAACCGAAACTAGCGGCGGATCGTTCCGCAAGCCAGGATTGTTTTCGTAAATCGCGTGTCCGACGCAGTTTCCCAACGGCCTGAACGGGGGTTTTGCACATGAGCGAGGATCCGATTCTCTATCGCGTCACGGGTGAGATCGCGACGCTGGTGCTGAACCGGCCCGACAAGCGCAACGCGCTCGACCTCGCCATGTGGCGGCTCATTCCCAGCCTGCTCGACCGCGCCGAGGCCGACGCCCACGTCAAGATCGTGATCATCCGCGGCGGCGACTCGCGCGCTTTCGCCGCAGGGGCCGACATCGCCGAGTTCGTTCGGAAGAATACCTCCGGCCCGGCGATCGACGCCTTCTACGAGACGGTCAAGACGGCGATGGCCCGGGTCGAGGCCTGCCCCAAACCGACGATCGCCGCGATCGGCGGCCTGTGCATCGGCGGCGGCTGCGGCCTGGCCTTGTCCTGCGACATCCGCTTCGCCGCGGCCGACGCCCGTCTCGGCATCACCCCGGCCAAGCTCGGCCTCGTCTATTCGGTACCCGACACCCGCCGCCTGGTCGCGGTGGTCGGCCCTTCCCGCGCGCGCGATATGCTGTTCACCGGCCGGCTGCTCGATGCCGAGGCGGCCGCCCGCGCCGGGCTGGTCGATTTCGTGGTACCGGTGGACGAATTCGATGCCCGCCTCGGCGACTACGCGGCCGAGATCTGCGCCAATTCTCAGTACTCGGTCCGCGGGATCAAGGAGATCGTCGGCCTGGTCGAGCGCGGCGCCCAGGACGATACGCCGCACAGCCTCAATCTTCTTACAGGCGCGTTCAGCGGCGAAGACTACCGCGAGGGAACGGCGGCCTTCCTGGAGAAACGACGCGCCATCTTCCCCTTCCGCTGATGGACCGGGTTTTCGAACGTCGCCGTTTTAACCATTGAGCGGGAGCGCTTTGCTCCCTAGGCTATCCTGGGATCCTGCCCGGGAGAAAACGCCTTGCACCGTCAGAACGCCGGTTGCCGCGTGAAGCACGCCGACCAGCCAGCCCGACCGCCCAGCGGCGGACGCGCGGCGAGGTAGCCCGCCGTGAATGTCCCCGACCACCCGTTCCGCGCGGTCGAGGCATTTGCCGTTTATGACGCGGTCGATGCGGCCATCCTCGTTCTCAGGCCCGATGTCGGCGCCGACCCGTCGGGCCCGTTCGTGCTGGCTTATGCCAACCCCGCGGCCGCCAACCTGTTCGACCTGGCCCGCAATCCCCTGCCCGACCTGACGTCGCCATGCCGGGAAGCGCTGACCCAGGGTGCGGGCATCGAGCGCTATCTGACCGTCGATCGCCGCGACATCGCGCTGACCCTGATGCCGACGGCGGGACAGGTGGTGATCACGGCGCGGCCGACGCCGGTCGCCGAAATGATGGCGCTGCAGCGCCGCTGGACCGCGGTGATGGCCTCGGTCAACGTCGCCATCGTCGTCTGCCATATCGACGCGGACAACGCGCCGATCGCGCTGGTCAACCCCGCCTTCGAACGCCTGTTCGGCATGACCGCGGCCGAGTCGCGCAAGTACGGCTATTATGACCTGCTCGATCCGGAATTCCGCGACGCGGCCGTGCGCAACCAGGCGAGGCTGCGCGACGACCCCCGCGCCACGCTCGAGGCGCCTCGCCGCTATCACCGCCCCGACGGCAGCGTCATCGAGGCGCGGATGACGTCCTCACAGTTTCGTGATCCGCTGAGCGGCAAGGTGATGGGCGTCGTCACCATCCGCGACGTCACCGAGCAGGTGATGGCCGCGCGGGACTTGAGCGCGCGCGAGCGCCTGTTGCAGGCGGTGATCGATTCGGTACCGGTCTGGATCGGCGCCACCGACCGCGACCACCGCTACACCCTGGTCAACCGCCAGTTCGCCCGTGCCTTCGGCTTCGAGCCGGAGGCGATGGTCGGCAAATGCGTGGCCGACACGATGAGTGCCGCCTCGGCCCGGCTGATCGAGGCGCTGAACGATCGGGTGCTCGAGCACGGCACGGCCATTCCGCTGCAGGAATTCCCGCACGACACGCCGCTGATCAGGCGGGGCGAATTCCTGTTCGCCAAGCTGCCGCTGGAAGACGAGCACGGCTTGGTATCGCGCGTGCTCACGCTCTACATCGACATCCGCGAGAACAAGCGGCTGACCGATGCGCTGCGCGCCGCCGAAACCAACCTGAGGGGCAGCGAGCGCCGGCTGCGCGCGATCCTGGACACGGCCGGCGACGCCATCGTCACCTTCGACGGCGACGGCCGGCTCGCCTCGGCCAATCCCGCCGCCCGCGCGCTGTTCGCCCTGCCCGCGGGCATCGAGGCGCAGGGGGAAGACGTCGGGCATTGCACGATCGCCGCGCTGATCCCCGATCTCGACTGGCGGCAGGAAAGCGGCGGCGATGCCGGCGGCCAGGTCCTTGACTGCGTCACCCATGACGGGCGCCATTTCCCCGCCGAACTGGCGCTGACGCGGCTCGACGACGGCGAAGGCCGGCTGCATGTCGCCATCGTCAGGGATATCACCGAGCGGCGGCGCTACGAGGCCGAGCTCGAGGAAGCCGTGCTGCATGCCGAGGAGGCGAACCAGTCGAAAAGCCGCTTCCTCGCCAACATGAGCCATGAGCTGCGCACGCCGCTCAATGCCATCATCGGCTTTTCGGAAGTGATGAAGGGCGAGATTCTCGGGCCGATCGGATCGAGCCGCTATCGCGAATACGCCACCGACATCCATGGTTCGGCCCGCCACCTCCTGTCGATCATCAACGACATCATCGACATGGCCCGGATCGAAGCCGGGCGCTACGATATCGTCATCGACAATTTCGCGGTGGCGCCGGTGATCCACGATTGCCTGGCCATGGTCCGCCCGCAGGCCGAACGCAAGGAGATCGCGCTGTCGGCGACGGTGATCGCCGACCTGCGGCTCGACGCCGACGACCGGGCCTTCCGCCAGGTCCTGATCAACCTGCTGTCGAACGCGGTCAAATTCACGCCCGAGCGTGGGTGGATCACGCTGGAAGCCGAGGAGCATGGCGACGGCGGCCTGACGGTGACGGTACGCGACGGCGGCATCGGCATCGCGCCCGACCGGCTGGCCCGACTCTACGAACCCTTCCAGGCGGCCGACCCGACGCTGTCGCGCGTCCATGGCGGCTCGGGGCTCGGCCTGTCGATCTGCAAGCACATCATGGCGCTGCATGGCGGCGACATCGATGTCCATTCCGTCCTGGGCCGCGGCACCGCGGTCACCGTCCGGTTTCCCGGGCGCAGCCGGCCGCCGCCGGGGGAGGATCAGCCGAACCTGTAACCCCGTCACCCGCCAGGGAGGTAGCCATGCGCCGATTTGGGGGTTTGTTTGCCACGTTGCTGTTGATGCCGCTGGTCATGGCCGGTTTCTCCCGGCCGGCCGCGGCGATACCCGTCGACGTCGAGCTGGTGCTGGCCGTCGACGTCTCGCGCTCGATCGACTCGTTCGAATTCGACCTGCAGCGCCAGGGCTATGCCAACGCTTTCCGCGACGAGCGGGTGCTGGAGGCGATCGCCTCCGGCGCGATGCAGCGCATCGCGGTGACCCTGATCGAATGGTCGGGGGTGACCGAACAGGCCGTGGTCATCGACTGGATGACCATCGCCAATGTCGAGGACGCCGACGCCTTCGCCCGCGCCCTGGAATCGAAGTCGCGCTCGTTCGCCGGCCGCACCTCGATCTCGACCGGCATCGACGCGGCGATGGAGCAGTTCACCAAGAGCCCGCATCAGGGCCGGCGGCGGGTCATCGACGTCTCGGGCGACGGCATCAACAATTCCGGCCGCCCGGTGACCGATGCGCGCGACGAGGCGGTGAACAAGGGCATCGTCATCAACGGGCTTGCCATCATCAACGACCGGCCCAACCCGATTCCCTATTGGCGCGGCGAGCCCGAGCCGCCGCTGGACCAGTATTACATCGACAACGTGCTGGGCGGCCCCGGCGCCTTCCTGATCGTGGCCAGGGATTTTCCGGATTTCGGCCGGGCGATCATCGCCAAGCTGTTGCGCGAGATCGCCCTCAACCCTGAGAGCGGCGACGCTGCAGCAGGCCGGCCTGGCGCTTCACCAGCGCCCGCAACGCCTCGCGGCTGACGCCGTCGGACGCCATCACCTTGGCGATCAGCGGATCGCCAAGCAGGTCATCGAGCGTCGGTTCGAAGAAGACGTGCATCCTCGCGTCGGTCATCGGCCTGCCCTCGTTCTTGTCACCCGGCTGGCGGGCGCCGGCGTTGGACGCCGACTGCGTGTGACGATCGTCCATACCGGCCTCCCCGATCTAGGCGCGTTGGAACCGGGGGGCAGCTAACCGTCAGGGCGTGGCGAAGATGTGGCGGGCTTGGGTTTTCTTTACGGCCGCCGGCCGGATTTATATTGCAGCCGGCGGCCTTAACGGCGGTTTCTCTAGTTCGTCACGAACTCGCGATATTCGGCGGCGATATCAGCCACGGCCGCATCGAACAGGCGCTTGCCGGCCTCGGGCGTGGCCAGCGCCGGATTCGACCCGATTCGCCCGTCGGGGAAGGCGCGGCGATAATCGGCGGCGTCGGTGAAGTCGCCGACCGGCGCGACACGCGGGCTCATCTCGGCGGTCTTGATCGTCTCGGGCAGCGCGTACTGGGTCAACGCGACCTCGGACGGCGTGGCATGCATGCCTTCCTCGGCGCCGTACAGCTCCTTCGACAGCCTGCCGACGCCCGGCGTCATCCACCAGTTCTTCAGCCGGGCCCGAATCGCGGTGCCGTTGCCGGCCTGCTGCAGGCTTGCCGCGGCATAGACTTCGGAGAAGGCGGCGGTCACCGTGGCGATGTTGCCGCCATGGCCGTTGATGAAGAAGAAGCGGTTGAAGCCGTGGCGGGCCAGCGAGGCCAGCTCGTCCTGGATGACGGCGATCAGGGTCGACGGGCGCAGCGTCATCGATCCGGCGAACCCCAGGTGATGCTGGGCCATGCCGACGCTGATGGTCGGCGCGACCAGCGCGTCGGCTGCCTCGCCGACGCCGCGGGCGATGACTTCGGCGCAGATCGCGTCGGTGCCGATCAGGCCGTTGGGGCCGTGCTGCTCGGTCGAGCCGATCGGCAGGATGATGCCGGTCGAGCGCTTCAGGTATGCGTCGACCTCTGCCCAGGTACAATGATGCAGCAACATGATGGCGTCAGAACCTCCTCGATGGACGGGTCGCGAACTGTGACCGAGATCGGTCGGAACCGGAAGGGCCCCATCCGCTTTTCCGACACATCAGATCCATCCAGGAGGCTTGAGGCCATGCCGAAGTTCACGGCACTGGCGGCGATGGCCGTATTCCTCGGCTTTGCCGCTCTCGTCGCACCCGACGACAACGTCCGTCTCGCCGGCGACGGACTGGTCCCGCTGACCCACGCGATCGCGACCATCTCGCCGCCCGCAGGCCAGTCGGTCAGTCTCGCGCGGGCTGAGTAAAAATTTTTTAAAAGCCTTCGGAACCCCTACCGGGCTCCCTGGTTATCACTGCATCGGCTGGTCTGCTACCGACCCCAAGGTGCCTCCCCCAAGCACCTCGTCTCCCCCCCGACGTTCGATAGCAGGCCAGCCGCCCCCCTCACCCTCCGCAGCAGCTTCCTCCGGGTTCCCGGCGCCTTGTCGCGTCCGCGGTTTTCCCGTAAATCTGGCCGAACGACCAGAAAGTTCAGTCCCTGCGGAGGAATGCCCGATCATGACCCAGAACGACGTGTTTCCGGTCCCCGCCACCTGGCGTGAACGGGCCTGGATCTGTGCCGATCAATACGAGGAGATGTACCAGCGGTCGATTGCCGACCCCGAGGCGTTCTGGGGCGAGGAAGGCAAGCGCCTGCAGTGGATCCGGCCTTACACGAAGGTCAAGAACGTCTCCTACGCCCGCGAGACCCTGTCGATCCGCTGGTATGAGGACGGCATCCTCAACGTCTCGGCCAACTGCCTCGACCGCCACCTGCCGGCCCGCGGCAACCAGGTCGCCATCATC
>JAEYTW010000038.1 GCA_023433835.1 Pseudomonadota bacterium
GATGATGGCGACCTGGTTGCCGCGGGCCGGCAGGTGGCGGTCGAGGCAGTTGGCCGAGACGTTGAGGATGCCGTCCTCATACCAGCGGATCGACAGGGTCTCGCGGGCGTAGGAGACGTTCTTGACCCGGCTGTAGGGCCGGATCCACTGCAGGCGCTTGCCTTCCTCGCCCCAGAAGCCTTCAGGATCCGAAATCGACCGTTGGTACATCTCCTCGTACTGATCGCCACGGATCCAGGCCTGCTCGGCCGCGGATGGCGGTACGGCGAAGATCTGATCATGGTTCTGCGCGTTCATGGCGCCTTCCTCCCGAAGTTCGTTGTCCGTGAGGCTGCCGCGCCGAGCTTAAAGCAACATTACGAGGCGGCGGCGATCAGGTCGGGGCGCAGCGGCAAAGTGACGCGGAAGGTCGCGCCTTCGCCTGGCGTGCCGGAGACGACGCGGATGCGCCCGCCATGGTGCTCGACGATCATGCGCGAGATGGCGAGGCCGAGGCCCGTGCCCTGCGGCTTGCCCGTCAACGTGTCGCCGACCTGGCGGAAGCGTTCGAAGATCACGTGCTGGTCGCGCGAGGCGATGCCCGGGCCGTTGTCGGAGACGACGATCTCGACCTGCGCGCCCACGCGGTCGGCGGCGAGGATGACGCGGCCGCGCCCCGCCGGCGAGAACTTCACCGCGTTCGACAGCAGGTTCATCAATACCTGCATCAGCCGGTCGCGATCGGCATCGACGGGCAGCGGCCCGTCGGGCAGGTCGAGCTCGAGTTCGACCCCCTTGTCGCGAAACAGCTGGCCGATCGACTGCGCCGCCTCGCGCACCAGCTCGGCGGCATCGACGCGCTCCATCTGCCAGTCCAGCCGGCCGGATTCGATCTTGGCGAGATCGAGCAGTTCGTTGATCAGCCTGGTCAGCCGCTCGCTCTCCTTGATGACGATGCCGAGGAATTGCTGGCGCTGGCCGTCGTCGAGGTCGGGATGGTCGTGCAGGATTTCCGAGAACGAACGGATCGAGGTCAGCGGCGTGCGCAGCTCATGGCTGACCGTCGAGACGAAATCGTCCTTGAGGCGGTCGAGCTCCTTCAGCCGTTCGTTGGCGACGCGCAGCTCGTTGGTGGCGGCCTCCAGCTCGCGCGACTTTTCCTCGAGCCGACGGCTGTATTCGATCGCCTGCGACGTTTCCTCCAGGATGCGCATCACGTCGTCGAGGCCGAGCGGCTGTTCCTCGGCCACCGTGGCGACGATGACGCGGGCCGAGGCCGAGCCGATCGCGCCGGCCAGGAGCCGTTCGGCGTGGCGTACCAGCTCGGCATCCGCGGTCGGGCTGGCGGGATCGAGGCGGCGGCGGCGCAGATGGTCGGCGAAGGCGGTCTCGGCCCGGCTCATGCCGATGAAGCGGCCGACCAGCGCGCGCAATTCCTTCAGCGGCGCCTTGCCCTGCCACAGCCGCACGGCGCCGCCCTGCAGCGCCCCGCTTTCGGTGAACAGGGCGGCCTGGGCGCGCTCCAGCCCCGATTGCCGCGTCGACAGCGAGATCCCGGCGATGCCGCCGATATTGATCAGCATCGACCAGAACAGGCTGTGGGTGACGGGGTCGAGGCCGTCGAGGCCCAGCAGCGCGTAGGGCTTGAGGAACCAGAGGCCGAACAGCCCGTCGGTGATGAACGACTGCGCGAGCCATCCCGACTGCGCGAAAGACGGCAGGAGGAGGGTGTAGAGCCAGACGACGAACCCCCCGGTGATGCCGACGATGGCGCCGCGGGCATTGGCGCGCGGCCAGAACAGGCCGAGCAGGATGGCGGGGAAGAATTGCGCCACCGCCGCGAACGACACCAGGCCGATCGCCACCAGCGCATAGGCATTGCCGACCTGGCGCATGTAGAGATAGCCGAGCATGACGATGACGATGATGGCGATGCGCCGGATCGACAGCAGCAGGCTGGTGACGTCGGCGCGCTCGGCGATGCGCATCGCCTTCAGCCTGAGCAGCACCGGCATGATCAGGTCGTTGGAGACCATGGTGGACAGCGCGACGGTCTCCACGATCACCATGCCGGTCGCCGCCGACAGGCCGCCGATGAAGGCGGCGAGCGCCAGGCCGGAAGCGCCGCCGGCCAGCGGCACGGTCAGCACGAACAGGTCGGGGTCCGACCCGCGCGGCAGCGTCATCAGCCCGGCCAGCGCGATCGGCAGCACGAACAGGTTGATGGCGAAGAGGTAGAGCGGAAAGCCCCACAGCGCCCGGTCGAGATGGCGCAGGTCGCGGTTCTCGACCACCCAGACCTGGAACTGGCGCGGCAGGCAGATCGCGGCGGCCAGCGCCAGGAAGATCATGCCCGCCCAGTTGGCGCCATGCTCGACGCCGTCGAGATGGAACAGCTGCTCGAGCGCCGGGGTCTCCAGCGCGCGCTCGAACAGGTCGCCGAAACCGCCGAACAGCGCGAAGACGGTGAACAGGCCGACGGCGGTGACGGTGGCCAGCTTGACGACGGATTCGAAGGCGATCGCCGCGACCATGCCGCGGTGATGTTCGGAGGCGTCGAGATGCCGGGTGCCGAACAGGATGGTGAAGACGGCGAGCAGCAGCGCCGACCAGAGCGCGGTGTCGAGCAGCACCGGCGGCAGCGGCAGGAAGCTGTCGAGCTGGTTGGGCGCGGCGACCAGGATCGAGAACGAGGTCGAGACCGCCTTCAGCTGCAGCGCGATATAGGGCACCGAGCCGATGACGGCGATGACCGTGACCAGCACCGCGATGAGCGGGTTCTTGCCGTAGCGCGAGGCGATGAAGTCGGCGATCGAGGTGATCCGGTTGGCCTTGGCCACGATCAGGATGCGGCGCAGCACCAGCCAGCCGAGGCAGCAGGCCAGCGTCGGCCCGAGATAGATCGGCAGGAAGCCGAGCCCCGAGGTGGTCGCCCGCCCGACCGAGCCGTAGAAGGTCCACGAGGTGCAGTAGACCGCGATCGACAGCACGTAGACCAGCGTCGAACCGTTGCCGCGCTCCCGGGTCCGGTCGACGACATAGGCGATGGCGAAGAGCAGCGCCAGATAGGCGATCGAGGTGAAGAGGACGAGACCGGTATCCATCAGCCGCCCGCCATCAGCCGTCGGCCTCGGCATCGTCCTGCCGGCGGCGGGCCAGCCGGCGTTCGACCACATAGGCGATGCCGCCGATGATGCCGGCCCAGACCAGCAGGACATAGACGACCAGCGCCGGCCAGCCCTGCAGCCAGCGCCCGGACGCCAGGCCGACCAGCGGCGGCAGCAGCAGGACGCAGCCCAGGATGAACAGCCCGACCAGCTTGTCTTCGCGGCGGTTTTCCTCGGACATCGCCGGCGCCTATTGGCGCGGCCGGGCCAGCATCTCGCGCACCCGGGCCAGCATGTCGCGCGTCGAGAACGGCTTGGTGATGTAATCGTCGGCGCCCAGCGCCATGCCCTTGTCGCGCTCGACGTCGCGGCCCTTGGCGGTCAGCATCAGGATGCGCAGGGAATCGAGGTCGTGGTCGGCCCGGATCGTCTCGCAGACGTCGTAGCCGTTGCGCTTGGGCATCATCACGTCGAGCAGCAGAAGATCGGGCACCGCCTCGCGGACGGCCGACAGCACGGCCTCGCCGTCGGCGGCGACGCGCACGGCATAGCCGGCCTGCTTCAGCAGGAATTCCAGCGACAGCAGAATATTCGGATCGTCGTCGGCCACCAGGACCGAGGCGGTCATCGCGTGTTTCCTCCCCCAGCCATCATGTCGTGGCTTAGGTCAGTTATGGGCGGGGCCGGGCGCTTTCGGCAAGCGGTTCTTGCCGGGCGCCGGTCCGACCCCCTAGACTGGCCTGGGGTCTCAGGGTAGCGGATTCAACGGGAAAACGGCAACCATCGGCGATGCGCCTGCTGGTCATCGAGGACGATCCGTCGGTCGGGGGGCTGATCGCCGCGGCATTGCGCGGCGACGGGCATCGGGTCGACGTGCTCGAATCCGGCGCCGACGGGCTCGAGGCGCTGCGCTCGGTCGCCTATGACCTCCTGATCGTCGACCGGGCGCTGCCCGACCAGGACGGCATCCAGGTGGTGCGCGCGGTACGCGGGCAGGGCGCGGCGATGCCGATCCTGATGCTGACCGCCCGCGGCTCGATCGACGACCGGGTCGCCGGTCTCGAGGCCGGGGCCGACGATTACCTGATCAAGCCGTTCGCGATGCCGGAGCTCAAGGCCCGGCTGCACGCCCTCGCGCGCCGGCCCGCCCGGCTCGAATCCCGCGTCCTGGCGCTGGGCCGGCTGCGGCTCGACGCCGAGCGGCGGGCGGCCAGCGTCGACGGCCGCGACCTGCGGCTGTCGCGGCGTGAATTCGCCCTGCTCGAACTGCTGCTGCGCCGCCCGGCCCAGCTGCATCCGCGGGCGGCGATCGAACAGAGCCTCTACGGTTTCGACGAGGAGGTCGCCTCCAATGCCGTCGAGGTCCATGTCCACCATCTGCGCAAGATGCTGGCCCGCACCGACGCGGGCGTGAAGATCGAGACCCGGCGCGGCATCGGCTATTCGATCATCGAGCTGGCGGATGACGACGAGGCGCTGGGCCGCCGCGCCATCGCCTCGCAGGCCCAGGCCTTCCGCCGCCGGCTGGCCGAGGATCGCGGCCGGCTCGATGCGCTGCTGGCG
>JAEYTW010000343.1 GCA_023433835.1 Pseudomonadota bacterium
GGCCCGGTCGTGCCCGCGATCTGCCGCGCCGCCCTGGCCTTCGTGGATGGCGACTATGCCGGCTGCGCCCGGCTGCTCGAACCGATGGCCGGCGAGGTCGCCCGCATCGGCGGCAGCGGCGCCCAGCGCGAGATCGTCGAGGACACCCTGATCGTGGCGCTGATGCGCGCCGGCGAGACCGGGAAGGCGCGTACCCTGCTCGACCGCCGGCTGCATCGCCGCCCCTCGGCCCGCGACACCCTCTGGAGAAAGCAGATTTCAGCATGAGTGCGATGTCCTCCACCGCCGGCCCGGAGGCGGCGGGCGCACTGCGCCGGGAGCGCGGCAACGTCCTGCGGCTGGCGATCGCCCAGGCACTGGCCGGCGCCAATTCGACCGTGGTCTACGCGACCGGCGCCATCGTCGGCGAGACGCTGGCGCCAAGCAGATCGCTGGCGACGCTGCCGATCTCGATCTTCGTGGTCGGCATGGCGCTCTCGACCCTGCCGGCCGGCGCCATCGCGCAGCGCTACGGCCGCCGCGCAGCCTTCCTGCTCGGCACCGGCTGCGGCGTGGCCACCGGGCTGCTCGCCGCGCTCGCCGTGATCTACGCGAACTTCCCGCTGTTCTGCGCCGCGACGTTCTTCGGCGGGGTCTATGCCGCCGTCGTCCTGTCCTTCCGCTTCGCCGCGGCCGATTGCGCCGCGCCGGCCCGCCGCCCGCGTGCCCTGTCGGCGGTGATGGCGGGCGGGGTGTTCGCCGGCGTCATCGGCCCGCAGCTCGTCACCCACACGATGGACCTGTGGTCGCCCTATCTGTTTGCCGCCACCTACCTGGCCCAGGCGGCGGTCGCGGCGGTTTCCGCCGTCATCCTGCTGGGCGTCCGGCTGCCGATGCCGACGGCCGGCGAGCGCGCCGGCGGGGGCCGGCCGCTGGGGCAGATCGCGCGCCAGCCGCGCTTCATCCTCGCGGTGATCTGCGGCGTGGTTTCCTATCTGCTGATGAACTTCCTGATGACGGCGGCCCCGCTTGCCATGAAGTTCTGCGGCCTGTCGCAGGAATCGGCCAATCTCGGCCTGCAATGGCATGTCATCGCCATGTACGGCCCCAGCTTCTTCACCGGCCGGCTGATCAGCCGCTTCGGCGCGGCGCGCATCGTCGCGATCGGCCTGGGCCTGACCGGCGCGGCGGCGGCCGTCGGCCTGCTCGGCATCGACGTCGCCCATTTCTGGGCGGCCCTGGTCCTGCTCGGCGTCGGCTGGAATTTCGGCTTCGTCGGCGCCTCGGCCATGGTGCTGGACTGCCACCGGCCCGAAGAGAAGGCGCGCGTGCAATCCTTCAACGACTTCGCCGTCTTCGGCACCATGGCGATCGGTTCGTTCCTGTCGGGCGGGCTGCTGACGGCCTATGGCTGGAACACGGTGCTGTGGCTGTCGTTCGCGCCGCTGGCCCTTGCCGTCGTCGGTCTCGCCGCCGGGCGACGCACCCTGGTCCATGCCCCGGCGGAATAGATTCTATGCCACCGCCCGGCCTGCAACGGCACGCAGGCCGGGCGCATCTCCAGAACGGCCGCCGACGGGCGCGGCATAGCTGGAAAGACTACTCTGATGTCGAGATTGCAGGACAAGGTCGCCGTCGTCACCGGCGGCAGCAGCGGGATCGGCCTGGCCGCGGCGCGGCGCTTCGCCGAGGAAGGCGCCCATGTCTTCATCACCGGCCGGCGCGAGGCCGAACTCGACCGGGCGGTAACCGCGATCGGCCGCAACGTCACGGCGATCCGGGGCGACGTCGCCGACCTCGCCGACATCGACCGGCTCTATCGGGAAGTGGCCGAGCGCCGGGGCCGCGTCGACGTCCTCTTCGCCAATGCCGGGGTGGTCGAGCCCAAATCGCTGGAGGCCGTAACGCCTGAGCATTTCGACCGGCTGTTCGACATCAATGTCCGCGGCCTGGTCTTCACCGTGCAGAAGGCCCTGCCGCTGATGAAGGCAGGCGGCTCGATCATCCTCAACGCCTCGGTCGCCGGGGTGAAGGCCGTGCCCAACCACGGCGTCTACAGCGCGACCAAGGCGGCGGTGCGCTCGTTCGTGCGAACCTGGACGGCCGAGCTGAGCGGCCGCGGCATCCGTGTCAACGCGTTGAGCCCCGGGGCCACCGACACGCCGATCATGAGCAACCTGGCCAGCACGCCCGAGGAGATCGAGGCGATGAAGGCCGGCTTTACCCAGGTGATCCCGATGGCCCGCTTCGGCCGGGCGGAGGAACAGGCCAATGCCGCGCTGTTCCTGGCCTCCGACGAGTCGAGCTACATCACCGGCATCGACCTGCAGGTCGACGGCGGCTTCGCCCAGATCTGAGGCGGCTATCCGGCCATCGCCGCCTTGCCGACCGCCTTGATGGTGCCGATAAACGCGCGCAATGGCGGCGGCACGTGGCGGTGGCCGGGATAGTAGAGGAACAGGCCCGGTATCGGCGGGCACCAGTCTTCCAGCACGATCGCGAGCGCGCCGCGATCGAGCCAGGGCCGGGCGCAACGCTCCGGCACGTAGGCGAGGCCGAGTCCGGCGGCGGCGGCCTCGACCATCAGCTCGGTGTGATCGAGGGTCAGGGCACCCGGCACGTCGAGCGCCAGCGCCTGGCCGGACCGCTCGAACTCCCAGCGATAGAGCTTGCCGCTGGGCAGGCGCTGGCGGATGCAGGCATGGCCCATCAGGTCGTCCGGCGCGTGCGGCGCCGGATGCGCCGCCAGATATCCCGGCGCGGCGACGACGAGGAAGCGCGCGCTCGCCTCCAGCGGCACCGCGATCATGTCGCGCGGCAAGGCCTCGCCCAGCCGGGAGGCCGGCATCGAACCCCTCGGCGACGATGTCGACCAGCCGCCCCTCGGTGACGAGGTCAAGCGCCACCTCCGGATAGCGCGCCAGGAATTCCGGCACCACCCGGCGCACCGGCCCTGCGCCGCGCGGTCGATGCGGCCTTCGCCGAACTCGGGCACATCGACGTCGTCGTCAGCAATGCCGGTTACGGCCTGTTCGGCGCGGCCGAGGAACTCGACGACGGCGATATCCGCCGACAGCTCGATACCAACCTGCTCCGCTCGATCCAACTGATCCGCGCCGTGCTGCCGCATCTGCGGGTCCAGGGCGGCGGGCGGATCCTGCAACTGTCGTCGGAGGGCGGCCAGATCGCCTATCCCGGGTTCAGCCTCTACCACGCCACCAAATGGGGCATCGAAGGCTTCGTCGAAGCCGTGGCGCAGGAGGTCGCGCCGTTCGGCATCGGCCTTACCCTGGTCGAACCGGGCCCGACCCGCACCGGCTTCGCCCAGGGCCTGGTCCAGGCCGCGGCGACCGACGCCTATCGCGACACGGCAGTGGGGGATTTGCGCCGAGCCTTCGCCGATGGCGCCTTCCGGATCACCGGCGATGTCGAAAAGATGGTGCCGGCGATCGTCGCGGCGGCCACCGCCGAGCCGGCGCCGCGGCGCCTGACCCTGGGCAGCGGCGCCTACGGCTCGATCCGCGCCGCGCTGCAGGCGCGGCTGGCCGAACTCGAAGCCGGACGCGGGATCACCGTCGCTATGGATGTGGCTGGCTGACGACCGTGGTTTGCCGGGCGCGGGCGAAGGCGCCCGGCGAGCAACCGAGGCGGCGGCGAAACGCGGTGCTGAAGGCCGAGGCGGATTCGTAGCCGATATCTTCGGCCAGGCGATCGAGCGATATCGGCCCGCGGCTCAGCGCGTCCTGGGCCAGCGTCATCCGCCAGCGGCCGAGATATTCCATCGGGGCACAGCCGACGACATCGGAAAAGCGGGCCGAAAAGGCCGAGCGCGACATGCCCGCCCGCGCCGCCAGCCCGGCCACCGTCCAGCCGCCGGCGACATCCGCATGCATCGCCCGGAGCACATCGGCCAGGGCCGGATCGCGCATGCCGGCGAGCAATCCGGCCGGCACGGCGCCAGGCGCCGCGCCGGGCCAGCGCAACGCTTCGACCAGCATCACCTCGAGCAGCCGGGCGAGCACCGTTTCCCGCCCCGGCCGGTCGGCGCGGCATTCGTCCATGATCAGCCCGACGATCCCGGCCACGGACGTGGCGCCCGCAGGGATGTGGATCATGCCCGGCAGCAGCGCCAGCAGCAGCCTGGCATTGGCGGGGTCGATGGCGAACGCGCCCCCCAGTATGCGCAGATCGGGCTCGCCCGTCGGATCGCCGTGATGCACGGCCTCGCGCCTCGGCGTGCCGGGAAGGCAGGCCGCACCGGGCCGGCTGAACATGGCGAAAGCCGGCGCCGCCGGCAGCAGCACGAAATCGCCGGCGGCCAGCAGCACCGGCCCCGGGGCCTCCTCGACGGCGAGCCAGCATTGCCCCGACAGCACGATGGCAAAACCGGGCGCGCCATAGGCGGGGTAACGCACACCCCACTCGCCGCGCCCGGTGATCGGCTTGGAGAAGACGGCCTTCGGGCGCAGCAGCGTGACGATATCGTCGAATGGATCGTTCATGGACGATTGATAATGAATTATGGATCACCGATTATAGATCATCCTGCAGATCTGTCTATGGTCGGGGCCATGACCATGGAGAAGCAGAGATGAGCAGAACGATCCTCATTACCGGCACGTCCTCAGGCTACGGCCGCGCCATCGCTTCGTCGTTTCTGGAGCGCGGCTGGAACGTCGTCGCGACGATGCGCCAGCCCGACCCGACGGTGTTTGCCGCGGCATCGCCGCGACTGCAGGTCCTGCCGCTCGACGTCACCGACGGGTCCAGCATCGCGCATGCGATCGACGAGGGCGTGGCGCGTTTCGGCGGCATCGACGTCCTGGTGAACAATGCCGGCATCGGGCTGGCCTCGGCCGTCGAGGCGACACCGGACGCGACGATCCGCGAGGTCTTCGCGACCAATACCTTCGGCGTCTTTGCCGCCTGCCGGGCAATCATCCCGCAGATGCGCCGCCAGGGACATGGCACGATCGTCAACCTCACCTCAAGCGCCGGCATCGCCCCGATGCCGCTGGTCGCGGTCTATACGGCCAGCAAATGCGCGGTCGAAGGTTTCACCGAATCCCTGTCCTACGAATTGGCGCTTTTCGGCATCAAGGCGCGGCTGGTCGAACCGGGCTATGCCCCCACCACCAAGTTCCAGGCCAATGCCGGAACGCGGATGGAAGGCATGCTGCCGGCGGACTATGCGGCCTTCGCCCAGGCTTATTTCGCCAACATGGCGGCCTACCCCACGCCCTATTGCACCGAAGCCGAGGTGGCCGAGGCGACGTACCGGGCCGCGACCGAGGAGGGCGGCACGATCCGTTATCCCGCCGGCACGGACTCGCGGATGCTGGCCGGGCTGCGCTGGACGACCTCGGAAGACCACTACCTCGCGAAGATGCGGGAAATGTTCAGCCCCTTGCCGGGCTAAAGCAGGCCCAGCGCGCGGAAGCTGCGCCAGTCGTCGCGGCCGATCACCACGTGGTCGTGCACGGCAATGCCCAGCGTCTTCAGCGCCTCGGCCACCTGGCGGGTCATCTCGACATCGGCGCGGCTGGGCGTCGGGTCGCCGGACGGGTGGTTGTGCACCATGATGACGGCGGCCGCCCCCAGCTCGAGCGCCCGCCGCGCCACCTCGCGCGGATAGACCGGGGTATGGTCGATCGTGCCGCGGCTCTGCTGTTCGTCGGCCACAACCTGGTTCTTGACGTCGAGGAAGATCAGCCGGAACTGCTCGTTGGTCTCATGCCGCAGCCGCGCGCGGCAATAATCGATCAGCGCCTGCCAATGGCCGATGACCGGCCGGTCGCCCAGCTCGCCGCGCAACAGCCGCAAGCCCGCCTCGCGGGTGGCCTTCAGCAGCGCCACGGCGGCCTCGCCGCAGCCCTTGACCTCGGCCAGCCGCTCGGGCGCCGCCGAGAGCACGGCGCCGAGCGTGCCGAAGCGCCGCAGCAGTTCCTTGGCCAGCGGCTTGACATCCCCGCGCGGGTTGGCGCCGGTCAGGATCAGTTCGAGGATTTCGTAATCCGGCATGCCCGCGCCTTCACCGGCAAGGAAGCGCTGGCGCAGCCGCTGGCGGTGGCCGAGATAATCGGGCGGTGGAGAGGATGCATCGGCGCTCACGCCAGCGAAGGTAGCGACGCGCAGGCCGACCGGCAAGCGGCACGGGCCTCGACGGCGGCGTCGTTTCCGCCGACACTGCGCGCCATGCATCCCCGCCTGCTCAAGACCTTCCTCGCCGTCGCCCGCCACGGCAACGTCACCCGGGCTGCCGCCGAGGTGCACCTGGCGCAGTCGAGCGTCAGCGATCAGTTGCAGACGCTGGAGGCCGAGCTGGGCGCGGCCCTGTTCGAGCGGACGCGCGGCGGCCTCGTGCCGACGCCGGCCGGCGAGGCGCTGCGGCCCTATGCCGAGGAAATGCTGAACCTGGCCGACGAGGCGCGCGCAGCGATCGGGCAGCGCCCCGGCGGCGTCGCCATCGGCGCGCTGGAGACGATCGCCGCCACGCGCCTCGGAACCTGGCTTGCGGCCTTCCGCGCCGGCCATCCCGAGATCGAGATCCGGGTGAAGATCGCGGGCAGCGGCGCGTTGCTGCAGAAGCTCGGCCAGGGGGAAATCGACCTGGCCTTCTGCTTCGATACCGGCCAGGCCGACGATCGTTTCGTCAAGCGCCGCATCGGCGCGGAACCGCTGGTCCTGATCGCCGCGCCGGACCAGGCGCCGCCCAACGACCTCGCGGCGCTGGGCCGGCTCGGTTTCGTGGCGACCGAGCCGGGCTGCGCCTACCGCCATCTGTTCGACCGGGCCTTCGCCGATGCCGGCATCGAGGCGCCGAAGCCGGCGGTCGAGGTCGGCTCGATCGGCATGATCGCGCGGCTCGTGGCCAATGGCGCCGGCATCGGCCTGGTGCCGCGGCTGGGCGCCGCCGAGGCGATCGAGCGCGGCGAGGTCCGGGCCATGGCCTGGCCCGGCCCCGTCGATACCGCCCCGCTGGCGATGATCTGGCGCCGCCGGCGGGTGCAGCCGCCGGCGCTGAAAGCGCTGCTCGACGCCGCCGGTCAGATCAGCCGGTGACCACCCTCGACATGCAGCACCTCGCCGGTGGTAAAGCCGTTGCCGATCAGGAACGCGATCGCGTCGGCGATGTCCTCCGGCCGCCCCACCCGCCCGACCGGCAGGCGGCGGGCCATGGCCGCGAGCGTCTCGTCCTTTGCATCGCCGGCGACGAAGCGCCAGATCGGCGTGTCGACCCAGCCGGGCGACACCGCGTTGACCCGGACCGGCGCCAGTTCGACGGCCAGCGCGCGCACCAGGCCTTCGAGCGCGGCATTGATCGCGGCCACCACCGCGCCGCGCGCGGCCGGCCGATAGGCGGCAATGCCTGAGGTGAAGGTGATCGAGCCCGCGGGCGACAGCATCGGCGCGCCGTATTTGGCCAGCATCAGCGGCCCGAGGAATTTCGACGCCATCGCCCGCTGCGCCGCCGCGATCTCGAGATCGGGCAGCAGGCGGTAGGCGCCGTCGAAATCGGCGGCGGTGCAGACGATGTGATCGAGGCGGCCGACGCGCTCGAACAGGGCGGCGACCTGGTCCTCGCGCGTGATGTCGGCCAGCGCGGTTTCCAGCCCCGGCAGGTCGCCCCGCGCGCGTTCGAGCCGGGCCGGGTCACGGCCGACGGCGATGACGTCGGCACCGGCGGCCAAACGCGCTCTGGCCAGCGCCAGGCCCATGCCCGAGCTGCCGCCGGCGATCAGGATTCTGCTGCTCATCTCTTTTCTCCGTTGGATGGGCCGCCAGGAGTGACAGGCGGCCCCGGCCGACGGAAACGGAAGAAAGCGATAGGGCTATCGGGCCCGCCGATATCAGGCGGTCAGCGCGCCCGGCCGGCCCGCCTCGACGCGGAACCGGGCGAGGTCGGCCACCGCGCTGTCGGGCCTGGCGATATCGGCGACGCTGCGCAGGGTGACGTCGGCACCGGCGCGGGTCAGCACGATACGGGCATAGCCGCGGCGTTCGGGATCGGCAAAGCGCAGATGCGGGTTGACCGCCAGATGCGGCGCCCAGGCCGACAGGGGATCGCCGAGCGAGGTGATCGAGCCGCCGACCACTTCGGTGGCGACGAGCGGCCCGCCCGGCCGGCGCGCGACGTCGGCGACGAAGAAGGCATGCATGTCGCCGCCGAGGATCAGCGGGTTGGCCGCGCCGCTGGCGGCGATGTCGGCCAGCATGCGGTCGCGCGCGGCGGGATAGCCGTCCCAGCCGTCGGTCCACCAGCGCGGCGCGGCCGCCGTGCCGCGGTTGAAGGGACTGACCAAGGTCTGCTGGGTCACCAGGTTCCAGCGCGTGGTCGAGCGGCGCAGCTGGGCTGCCAGCCATGCTTCCTGCGAGGGCCCCAGCATGGTGCGCGCGAGGTCGGCGAGATCGGCGCACTCGGCCGCCGCGACGAGGCGCGACCCCGCCCGGCCCGGCCGGGGGCAGGGTTGGGGATCGCGATACTGCCGGTCGTCCAGCACCTGCAGGGCGACGAGATCGCCGAAGGCGAAGGCGCGGTAGAGCGACATGTCGGCGCCGACCGGCTTCCTGAACGGCGACAGCGGCATATGTTCCCAGAAGGCGCGATAGGCGGCCGCCCGCCGGGCGCGGAACTGCACCGGATCGGCGCGGGTTTCCGACACGCTGCCGGCATAATCGTTCGATACTTCGTGATCGTCCCAGGTGACGATCCACGGGCAGGCGGCATGCGCGGCCTGAAGCTGGGGATCGCGCTTGTAGAGCGTGTAGCGCGCGCGATAGCCGGCAAGGTCTACGGCCTCGGGCAGCGCGGTCTGGCGCACCACGCCCCGCCGCGCGGTGCGTTCGTAGATATAGTCGCCGGTGAAGAGCACGAGGTCGTGGCCCAGTGTCACGACGTCGCGCCAGGCCGCGTAGTAGCCCTGCTCCCAGCGGTGGCAGGAGGCGAGCGCGAGACTGAGGCGCTGCATCGCCGCGCCGGGCACCGGCATGGTGCGCGCCCGGCCCACGGGGCTCGCCGCCCCGGCCGCGGTGAAGCGGTAGAAGTACCAGCGGTCGGGCAGCAGGCTGCGCACTTCGACATGCACGCTGTGGGCATCTTCGGCCGTGGCGGTGAAGCGGCCTTGCGCGGCGATCCGGGTCAGCCCCTCGTCCTCGGCCACCACCCAGTCGACCGGCACCGGCCCGGCCAGGTCGACGCCGTCGGGGGCAAGCCTGGTCCAGATGACGAAGCCGTCACCGCCCGGCTCTCCGCTGGCGACGCCGAGGGTGAAGGGATCGCGGCCGCCGAGCCCGTTGACGCCGGCGCAGCCCGACATCGCCAGCGCCGGCAGGCCGATGCCCGCCATCGCGAGAAGCTTGCGCCGGGTCGCCATGCCGCCTCCACCGTTCTAGGATAGGTTTGTCGCCATTCAGGGAATCGCCTTGCCGATCATCGTCCATCTCGACGCCATGCTGGCGAAACGCAAGATGAAGCTGGGCGAATTGGCCGAGCAGGTCGGCATTACGGCGTCGAACCTGTCGATCCTGAAATCGGGCCACGCCAAGGCGATACGCTTCTCGACCCTCGACGCCATCTGCCGCGCGCTGGATTGCCAGCCGCGCGACATCCTGGAATTCAGAGACGAGGATCAGGCGCCGTAGGGCGGCTGGTGCAGCCCGGCCGGCGAGGTCGTGAAGATCTCATAGCCGGTCTCGGTCACCGCCACGGAATGCTCGAACTGCGCCGACAGCGTGCGGTCCTTGGTGACAGCGGTCCAGCCGTCCGACAAGAGCTTCACGTGGTACTTGCCGGCATTGATCATCGGCTCGATCGTGAAGAACATGCCGGCCTTCAGCTCGACGCCGGTGCCCGGCTCGCCGTAATGCAGGATGTTGGGGGCATCGTGGAAGACGCGGCCGAGGCCGTGGCCGCAGAAGTCGCGCACCACCGAATAGCGCTCCTTCTCGGCGAAAGACTGGATCGCCCAGCCGATGTCGCCGGTGGTAGCGCCGGGGCGGACGACCTCGATGCCGCGCATCATCGCCTCGTAGGTGACTTCCGACAGGCGGCGGGCCTTCACCCCCACCTTGCCGACGAAATACATCCGGCTGGAATCGCCGTGCCAGCCGTCGAGCAGCGGGGTGACGTCGATGTTGAGGACGTCGCCCTCCTCCAGCCGCTTGTCGCCGGGAATGCCGTGGCACACCACATGGTTGACCGAGGTGCACAGCGATTTCGGGAAGCCGCGATAGCCGAGCGGGGCGGAAACCGCGCCGCGGGCGGCGATGAACTCGGCCCCCAGCCGGTCGATCTCGCCGGTGGTGACGCCCGGCCGCACATGCCCGGTCAGGTAATCGAGCGTTTCCGCCGCCAATCGGCCGGCCTTGCGCATGCCGGCAAAGCCTTCCGGGCCGTGCAGCTTGATCGCCCCGGTCTTGCGGTGGGCGGCCTCGTCCTCGGCATTGTCGAAAAGATTGACGTAGTTCATCGCTTGCGCCCTTATTCGCGGCGGTACTTCAACGGGATGCTATAGACCCAGCCGATGACAGAGAAAAGCAAGATCGTGACCGCGGCGATGATCGTCATCGGCAACGAAATCCTGTCGGGGCGCACCCGCGACGCCAACATGCATCATGTCGCCGTCAGGCTGACGGAACTGGGCGTCCGGCTGACCGAGGCCCGCTTCATCCCCGACGACGAGGCGGTGATCGTGTCGACGGTCAACGAACTGCGCGCCCGCCACGACTACGTCTTCACCTCGGGCGGCATCGGCCCGACCCATGACGATATTACCGCCGACGCGATCGCGCGGGCCTTCGGCGTCGGCATCGATGTCGACCCGCGCGCCCGCGCCATCCTCGAGGCGCATTACGAGCCGGGCATGCTGAACGAGGCACGGCTGCGCATGGCCCGCATCCCGTTCGGCGCCGCGCTGGTCGAGAATCCGGTCTCCAAGGCGCCGGGTTTCCGGCTGGAGAACGTTTACGTGATGGCGGGCGTGCCGGCGATCATGCAGGCGATGTTCGAATCGATCCGGCACGAGTTGGTCGGCGGCACGAAGCTGTTGTCGCGCACCGTGGCCGCCCGAGTGGCCGAGGGCGCCATCGCGGCCGACCTGGCGGCCATCCAGAATGCCCATGAGGGGGTCGAGATCGGGTCCTATCCTTTCTTCCGCGGCGGCATCCCCGGCACCTCGATCGTGCTGCGCTCGACCGATGCGGGCGCCCTCGACCGGGCCGCGGACGCCTATCTCGCCGTCCTTGCCCGGCTGGGTGTCGCCCCGATCGAGACGCCGCCGTGACCTTCCGCCTGCTGCTGCCCCTGGCCCTGGCCTGGGCCACCGCGACGCTTGCCCAGGCGGCGCCGACGGGGCGGGAATTCGCCAGGGCCTGCAACGACCCGGCGGCCCATACCGCCTGCGAAACCATCCTGCGCGACGAGGTCGCCCAGCACGATGCCGGCCTGCAGGCCGGCAAGGACGAGTTGAGCTATTGCGCCCCGCGCGACGTCGACGGCCCGCAACTCGCCCGCGTCTTCGTCGACTGGGCGCGCGACAACGACAACCAGCTCGACCAGCCCCAGCTCCTGGTGATCCGCCAGGCGCTGAGCGAAAGCTATCCGTGCGGCGAATGAAGCGCTTTTCGTTCTACTTCGACTTCATCTCGCCCTTCGGCTATCTCGCCAGCCTCGCCATCCCCGCGTTCGCCGCCCGCCACGGCGCCGAGGCCGACTGGCGCAGCATGCTGCTCGGCATTTCCGTGCTGAAGGTGCAGGGCGCCCGGCCGCTGCTGGAAGTGCCGCTGAAGGGACCCTATATCCAGCGCGACGCCTATCGCTACGCCCGCCGCCACGGCATCACCTTCGGCCGGCGCGTCGAGTCGCCGCCGTCCAAGCCGCTCGCCGCCGCCCGCGCCTTCACCTGGCTGCGCGCGATGCGGCCCGACCTGGCGGTGCCGGCCGCCCAGGCGATCTTTGCCGCCTATTGGGGCCGGGCCGAGGATATCTCGGAGCCGGCGCAGGTAATCGCCATCCTCGAGGCCGCAGACCTGGATACCGCGGGACTGGCCGATGCCTTCGCCGGGGGCACGGCGGCCGACCTGCTGAAGGCCGCGATCGACGCCTCGATCGCCGCCGGGGTTTTCGGTTCGCCCTTCTTCCTGGCCGGGGACGAACCGTTCTTCGGCCTGGAGAAGATGCCCGTGCTGGGCGAATGGCTGGACGAAGGCGGCTGGTAACCCGCGGCCGGCCCCGGCCGTCCCGCCCCGGCCTTCGGGGGCCATGGTTGCAGCGCGGCAACGATTGGTCTAAATAGGCGCCGACCGACCGGGGGCCGGGCTGGGCAACAAGCCCGGCGGCACCGGTCTTTTTTGGTATTTGCCCCACTTTCCCAGGGGAAGTTTGGCTTCATCCGGCCGATACTGACGCCGGTACAGGAATTCTGGGCAGCGCCGGCTCGGACCTCCACCCGCCTTTGCGGGGCTGGGGGCGGTGCCGCCCTTTAGGAGAGCGCGATGACCCGCCGCAGACAAGTTTACGAGGGCAAGGCCAAGGTCCTTTTCGAGGGGCCGGAGCCGGGCACGCTGGTGCAGTACTTCAAGGATGATGCCTCCGCCTTCAACAACCAGAAGAAGGGCATCATCACCGGCAAGGGTGTCCTCAACAACCGGATCTCCGAATACCTGATGTCGCGGCTGAACGACATCGGGGTGCCGACGCATTTCGTGCGCCGCCTGAACATGCGCGAGCAGCTGATCAAGGAAGTCGAGATCATCCCGGTCGAGGTGGTGGTGCGCAACACCGCGGCCGGCTCGCTGTCGACGCGGCTCGGCATCGCCGAGGGCACCCAGCTGCCGCGTTCGATCGTCGAGTACTACTACAAGAACGACGAGCTGAACGACCCGATGGTGACCGAGGAGCACATCACCGCCTTCGGCTGGGCCGCGACCCAGGAAGTCGACGAGATCCTGCACCTCGCTTTGCGCATCAACGATTTCCTGTCTGGCCTCTTCCTCGGCGTCGGCATCCGCCTCGTCGACTTCAAGCTGGAATTCGGCCGCCATTGGGCGAACGAGGAGATGCGCATCATCCTGGCCGACGAGATCAGCCCGGACAATTGCCGCCTCTGGGACATGAAGACCAACGACAAGCTGGACAAGGACCGCTTCCGCCGCGATCTCGGCAATGTCGCGGAAGCCTACCAGGAAGTCGCCCGGCGCCTCGGCATCCTGCCCGAGGGCGGTCCGCGCGACATGAAGGGTCCCGCGACCATGCAGTGAGGGGCGCATCCGCGCCCCTTTTACTTGTGACCACCGACGACCACATCTACCTACGCTCAAGGAGTTTGCCGCCGTGAAGGCTAAGGTCCACGTCACGTTGAAGAACGGTGTCCTCGATCCCCAGGGCAAGGCGATCGGCAATGCACTGGCAGGCCTCGGCTTCACCGGCGTCGACGACGTCCGCCAGGGCAAGTACATCGAGCTCGACCTGGCCGAGAAGGATCCGGCCAAGGCCCGCGAGAGCGTCGAGGCGATGTGCCGCCAGCTGCTGGCCAACACGGTGATCGAGAACTACGCCATCGAACTCGTGGGCTGAACGCGATGAAATCCGCCATCGTCGTCTTCCCCGGCATCAACCGCGAGCGCGACATGGCGCTGGCGCTGAAGGCCATTTCGGGCAAGGCCGCCGACCTGGTCTGGCACCGCGACAGCGCGCTGCCCGATGTCGACCTCGTCGTCCTGCCGGGCGGCTTCTCCTACGGCGACTATCTGCGCGCCGGGGCCATGGCCGCGCAATCGCCGATCATGCGGGCGGTCAAGGACCATGCCGCCCGCGGCCGCCGCGTGCTCGCCGTCTGCAACGGCTTCCAAATGGCGACCGAGGCGGGCCTGCTGCCCGGCGCGCTGATGCGCAATGCCGGGCTGCAGTTCATCTGCCGCAACGTGCATCTGAAGGTCGTGAACTCGTCGTCGGACTTCACCAACCATTACCAGGCCGGCCAGGTGCTGTCGGTGCCGGTCGCCCATCACGACGGCAACTATTTCGCCGACCAGGCCGAGCTCGACCGGCTCGAGCAGGAAGACCGCGTCGCCTTCCGCTATTGCGATGCCGCGGGCCGGGTCGACGACCAGACCAACCTCAACGGCTCGCGCCGCAACATCGCCGGCATCCTCAACGAAGGCCGCAACGTGCTGGGCCTGATGCCGCACCCCGAGAACGCGACCGACCCGCAGCTTGGCGGCGTCGACGGTCGCGGCCTGTTCACTTCGATCGTCGAGGCCCTGTCGTGAGCGCGCGCCCCGCAGACCTGATGGGCCTTTCCGAGGCCGAATACGACAACGCCGTCGAGATCCTGGGCCGCCACCCGAACCAGGTCGAACTGGGCATCTTCTCGGTGATGTGGTCCGAGCATTGCTCGTACAAGTCGTCGAAGAAGTGGCTGAAGACCCTGCCGACCAAGGCCCCCTGGGTGATCAAGGGCCCCGGCGAGAATGCCGGCGTCATCGACATCGGCGACGGCCAGGCCGCCATCTTCAAGATGGAAAGCCATAACCACCCCTCGTTCATCGAACCCTACCAGGGCGCGGCGACGGGCGTCGGCGGCATCCTGCGCGACGTGTTCACCATGGGCGCGCGCCCCATCGCGAACCTCAACGCGCTGCGCTTCGGCAGCCCCGATCACCCCAAGACCCGGCATCTGGTGGCCGGCGTCGTCGCCGGCATCGGCGGTTACGGCAATTGCGTCGGCGTGCCGACCGTGGGCGGCGAGGTCAATTTCCACCCGGCCTATAACGGCAACATCCTGGTCAACGCGATGACCGTGGGCGTCGCCCCCGCCGACCGCATCTTCTATTCGGCCGCTGCCGGCGTCGGCAATCCGGTCGTCTATGTCGGGTCCAAGACCGGGCGCGACGGCATCCACGGCGCCACCATGGCCTCGGCCGAATTCACCGACGACACCGAGGAGAAGCGCCCGACCGTGCAGGTCGGCGACCCCTTCACCGAGAAGCTCCTGATCGAGGCCTGCCTCGAGCTGATGCAGACCGACTACATCGTCGCCATCCAGGACATGGGCGCGGCCGGCCTGACCTCGTCGTCGTTCGAGATGGCCTCGAAGGGCGGCGTCGGCATCGTCCTCGACCTCGACCGCGTGCCCGCCCGCGAAACCGGCATGTCTCCTTACGAGCTGATGCTGTCGGAAAGCCAGGAGCGGATGCTGATGGTGCTGAAGCCCGGCCGCGAGGCCGCGGCCGAGGCGATCTTCCGCAAATGGGAACTCGACTTCGCCGTGATCGGCCACCTGACCGATACCGGCCGCATGCAGCTCAAGATGCACGGCGAGATCGTCGGCGACCTGCCGATCGATCCGCTGGCGCTGGCCTCGCCGGAATATGATCGCCCGTGGGTGCCGACGCCCGCCCCCGCCCCGCTCGACCCCGGCCATATCGCCGCGCCGGTCGACCTCGGCCAGGCGCTGGTCCGGATGATGGGCTCGCCCGACATCGCCTCGCGCCGCTGGATCTGGGAGCAGTACGACCACCTGGTCGGCGGCGACACCGCCCAGCGCCCCGGCGGCGACGCGGCCGTGGTGCGCGTGGCCGATGCCGGGGGCAAGGCCCTGGCCATGACCACCGACTGCACGCCGCGCTACTGCAAGGCCGATCCGGTGCAGGGCGGCCGCCAGGCGGTGGCCGAAGCCTGGCGCAACCTGACCGCGGTCGGCGCCCGGCCGCTCGCCATCACCGACAACATGAACTTCGGCAACCCGCAGCGGCCCGAGATCATGGGCCAGTTCGTCGGCTGCTGCGAGGGCATGCGCGAAGCCTGCCTCGCCCTCGACTTCCCCGTCGTGTCGGGCAACGTGTCGCTCTATAACGAGACCAACGGCACCGGCATCCTGCCGACCCCCGCGATCGGCGGCGTCGGCGTGCTGGACGACGTGGCCAGGATGGCGACGATCGCCTTCAAGGCGTCGGGCGACCGCATCGTCGTGCTGGGCGAGGCCACCGGGCACCTGGGCCAGTCCCTGGCCCTCCGTGAACTGTGCGGCCGTGAGGAAGGCGCCCCGCCCCCGGTCGATCTCGCGGTCGAGCGCCGCACCGGCGATCTCGTCCGCGGGCTGATCGCCGACGGGCATGTCACCGCCTGCCATGACGTCGCCGATGGCGGCCTCGCCGTCGCGCTGGCGGAAATGGGCCTGGCCGGCAAGCTCGGCGCCGAAGTTTCACTGCCGAAAGGCGACGCCAGCCCCTTCGCCCTCCTTTTCGGCGAGGAACAGGCGCGCTACATCATTACTGTAGCGAGTCGCTATGAATCTGCTATCCTGGCGGCGGCCGAGGCGGCGGGCGTTCCCGCCGCGGTGCTGGGCCAGGTCGGCGGCGACAGCCTGACGGTGACCGGCCAGCTCAGCATACCGCTGACCACCCTGGCCCAGGCCCACGAGGACTGGCTGCCGGGCTACATGTCCGCGCCGGCCGCGGCCTGAAGATCTGGAGGACCACAAGCGATGGCGATGAGCGCCACCGATATCGAACGGATGATCAAGGAAGCCCTGCCCGACGCGCTGGTCGAAATCCAGGACCTGCGCGGCGACGGCGATCACTACGCTGCCCGGGTGGTCTCGGCGGCGTTCAAGGGCAAGAGCCGGGTGCAGCAGCACCAGATCGTCTATGCGGCCCTGCAGGGCCGCATGGGCGGCCAGCTGCATGCGCTGGCCTTGCAGACCCAGGCGCCGGCGGAATAGCCGTTACCCGAACCCCGAGGACTTAAAGCGATGACCGACAATCCCGTTTTCGACCGCATCCGCCAGGAAGTCACCGACAACGACGTCGTCCTGTTCATGAAGGGCACGCCCGTCTTCCCGCAATGCGGCTTCTCGGCCGCGTCCGTACAGGTGCTTTCCTATCTCGGCGTCAAGTTCAAGGGCATCGACGTGCTGTCCGATCCCTCGATCCGCCAGGGCATCAAGGAATTCTCGAACTGGCCGACGATCCCCCAGCTCTACGTCAAGGGCGAGTTCGTCGGCGGCTGCGACATCATGCGTGAGATGTTCGAGTCGGGCGAACTGCAGCAGTTCCTGAGCGACAAGGGCGTGGCGACCAGCCAGGCCGCCTGATTTCGGGCTTCACCGCCTGTTGAACCGGCCCGGGCAACCGGGCCGGTTTTGTTTCGTGCTAGCATCCCCGCCGCATTCGCGAGCGTAGCGGGGAACGGTGATGATACGAGCAACGGCATTTCTGGCGGCGGCGCTGCTGCTGGCCGGCTGCAGCGACAATCCCTACGGCCAGGCCGCCGCTCCGCCCGATCCCGCGGCCCTCAAGGCGCGGCTGGAGGCGCTCGGCCTGCGGCCCTATGCCGAAACCCCGACCGACTGCACGGTGCCCAGGCTCGCCGCGATGCCGTCGACCACCGAAGGGCTGCCCCGTCTCAGTCAGGCCGAGCTGGCGGCGATCCAGGCCTGCGTCGCCCCCGTCCAGGCCGAGGTCTATCCCAGTTCCGGCGTGCCAGCGGCCCGCGGCTATGCGGCCTGGCCCAAAGCCTCGACCCAGGCCTATCGCTCCGAGCACGACCTGTTCCTCGCCGCCTGGGTCAACCAGGTGGGCGCGAAGAATTATCTCGAATGGGAAAAAGCCGGCCCGGCCCCGGTCGGCAGCCGCATCGCCAAGGCCTCGTTCACCGTGACCCGCGACGGCCGCGCCGCCGTAGGCCCCCTGTTCTTCATGGAAAAGATGGAGAGGGGCTTCGCCCCCCAGGGCGGCGATTGGCGCTTCACGATGATCGACGGCGACGGCCAGCTCGGCGGCGAAACCGGTTCGGCCACCGCAGCGCGCATCGGCTATTGCCTGGAATGCCATGCCCAGGCGGCGCGTACCGACTATCGCCTGTTCGTGCCCGAGCCGTACCGGGCGAAGTAACAAAACCGGCCAGGCGCGATTGGCACGCTGCCGATCATTCCCGCAGGCTGCACCGCGCGAGGGACTGACCCTCCAGTCGCTGGCGGCATCCCCCTGCGCCTGGCTCTTACACAACTTCATTATCGTAAAAGTTGAATTATTTTATAAACATCATCATGGATCGTGCGGCCAAATACTGCAAAGACCCTTCATTACATCGATGTTATTTCATTCCAGTAATTTGACGGAAAAATACTTATCCACAACTTATTATTCTTTTGGATAACCACTCCTTGCCTGCACGGCAGCGTCCGCGTACTATTTTTTAGATGTCCATTCTTTCATAAAAACAATGGAGGCGATTATGGCTGACAGAGCAGCGACGGTGATTTTTAAAAATTACACCGATCACATTCTGAAGAAAAATGGCGCAGGCTTCAGAGATGAAGACGGTTTTTGGACTTGGGGCCAGCACGAAAACTTGGTTGCGCCGGATTATGTCCCTTCGATATGGAAGACACCGAACGGCAATATGGCGCCAGGATCTGTTGGCTGGCGTGGCGAAAACACGAAAATGGATTCTGCGCCCGTCCTGGGCTGGGCGATTTACAGTCTTGTCGACGACGAACAAACTACCATTAACATCAACTGGGAATCGGTTTCCGGCAGCGGCAACTTACTCAAAATTGAAGTAAAAGGACCAAAGAAGGATCTTTTCGACACATCAGCATCATTTACCAGTGATGAAAAATGCTGCACGCAGGTGGTGGTAATAAAACTGAGGACCTGACGAGTTTTTCAGTCCTTCCGACGATCGCATCTGCCTTGAAAGAAGGCGCCTTGGCCTGACGGCCGCTCCAGACCGTCACGTCGTGGCGAGCAGCATTTCTTCGGACATGCCGGGCCGCAGGCCGTCGCTGCGGCCGGCAAAGTAGCGTTCGACGTAGTCGGCCGCCGACACCGTGCAGGCATCTCGGAAGCCCGCCGCCAACGCCAGAGCCTTGATCTCGTCGGGGGCAAAGAAGCTGATGAACGGCGTGCCGCTGGCCCGCGCGCCGTTTTCGGCAGCCTGCCGGCCCGGCCGCTCGGCCGGATCGGCCAGGTCCATCGGCAGGATGTAGGTCATGGCAAAGGTCGAGCCGGGCGCGAGCGACGCGACTTGCGCCAGGGTGGCCTGGATCGCCGGCCTGGTCAGGTACATGCTGACCCCGGTCGAGGTGACGACGGCGGGCCGGCCCACGTCGAAACCGGCGGCGGCGAGCTTGTCCCACCAGGAATCGCCGGCCTCGAAATCAACCGGCACCAGGCGCAACCAGTCCGGAATGCCATAGCCCAACTCGGTCAGGCGCCGCCGCTTCCACGCCTGCGGCGCCGGTTGGTCGACCTCGAACACCATCAGCCGCGACGCAAGCGCCGGCCGGCGCTGGGCGAAGGTGTCGAGGCCGGCGCCGAGGATGACGTATTGGCCGACGCCCTGCACCGCCCGTTCCGCGACCAGGTCCTCGATGAACCGCGCGCGGGCGACGATGCCGCCACGGAACAGGCTGGTCCGCGCGGGGTCCATGTCGCCGCGCCGGCGCCAACCCTCGTCCGGCGCCAGCAGCGTCAGCCCGACGAGATCGTCGAGCACCGGCGGCGCGGCGTCGTCGAGCACGTGGATCGCCCGCCACAGCGCCACGCGCGCGGCGGTGCTTTCGGGCCCGCCGGTCATTTCGGCGCCTGCAGCCGCCAGACACGGCCGTCCGGATCGCGCACCGTCATTTCCCGGGTGCCCCAATGTGTCTCCTCGAACGGGGTCAGCACGTCGACGCCCGGTCCGGGGATGAAGGTTGCGGCATCCGGCACCTTCAGCACGGCCTGCATCTGCGGCGTCTGGCTTTCCGGAATCTCCGCGATGAACAGATAAGGGCCGGCGCCGTTGCGCAACTGGCCGGAATTATGGTCCGTCTCGAATTCCAGCGTGAAGCCGAGCGACTGGAAAAACCTGGCAGCCTTGCCCCAGTTGTGGGTTTCCAGGAACACGGCCTCGATACCTTCAGTCGGCATTCTTCCCCTCCTTCCGGGCAAGATAGGCGCGCAACGCCTCGGCCACGATGGCGGAGAGCGACATCTCCGCCTCGATCGCATGGTGCTTGACCTGCCGGATCAGGCCGACCGGCAGGTAAACGTTGAACTGCTTGACGTCGTCATCCGCCATGCATGCTAGCATACTAGTAAGCTAGATAAAGGGCAAGGCCCCCACACCTTGCCGCCGCCGACCCTCCCGGCGGCAAGATGGAAGGGAACACCCGGCCGGTGGCCTGGAATTTGCTGGTTCCTCCGCGACACTTGGGGGGAGACCGGCATGATCAGGTGGCTGGCAGCGGCATTCAAAGCATTCTGGGGGGCTGATTCCGGGGCCTTGACGGCACCGGCCATCGCTGGCCGGGGACGCAACGGCGGCGCCTGACGGACAGGCTTGCCGCCCGCGTCCTGGGCAGTATCGTCAGGGCTTCAGTCCCGGGAGATGCGCATGGCGCGAGGGCCGCTGCCGCCCACGGCATTCATCGTCTATCGCGACCGCACGGGTATGTGGCGCTGGGCGCTGATCATGAGTTCGGGAAGGCGCCTTGCCGACTCGGCAGGCAGCTTTCCGACCAAGAAGGAGGCGCGCGCCGACATCGAGTTCGCCCGCGATACGGCCGACGCCCCGATCATGGACCACGAGTAAAAAGAAAAC
>JAEYTW010000363.1 GCA_023433835.1 Pseudomonadota bacterium
GCCAAGCAGCGTATGGGCCAACTTGGCCCATACGCTGCGGAGGGAGCGGCCGGCGCGAAATAATTGGTCGCGGGGGTTTCCGGAAGTCCGCCGGCCGCGGGGCCGGGAGGGTACTGGGGGGAGAGGGTGGCCCCGACGGGGCCGGCGAAACCTCGGGAAACCTTGAAGGTACTCATGCTGGTTGGGGGACCAGGTGACGTTGCCGCCACGCCCCGACCATGGCAGGAGACGGGGCGGCGGACTGTGAGCGCCGTCACATTTCCGGCGACAATTCCCGGGCTGTGGCCGGCAGGAGACGGAAAACCGGCTCGGAAGCGGGCGGCGGGTGGGAAGCCACGGTGAATTCCTCGGTCAGCGCCGCCCGGGTGGCGCCGGAGATCAGAATGACGACTTCCTCGCGCTTCTCGGCCAGCGTCTTGCCGTGGCGCTCCAGCCGCTGGGCGAAATTCACCACGTCGCCGATCACGGTGTAGTTCATCCGCCCGGCGAAGCCGACATTGCCGACCAGGCCGTCGCCCGAATGGATGCCGATGCGCATGCGGCAGCAGGGCTTGCCCGCCGCGCGGCGCCGGGCATTGTACTGGCCCAGGCAGTCGGCGATGGCCAGCGCGGCGCGCGCCGCGGCGGCGGCATGGGCGGCCTGCGGGGCGGGGGCGCCCCAGAAGGCCATGATCGCGTCGCCGATATACTTGTCGATCGTGCCGCCGGTCTCCTCGATCAGCGGGCCGACGCAGGCGATGACCTCGTTCAGGTACTCGGCGACCTCTTCCGGCGATTGGTCGCGCGACAGCCTGGTATAACCCTCGAGATCGGTGAACATGACCGTGACGCTGCGGCTCTCGCTCGGCGGCGCGGTCGTGCCGGCGGCGATCAGCCGGCGCACCAGCGCGCGCGGCAGGTAGGTCTCGACCCAGGCCAGCGCCCCACCCATCCGCTCGAAGGCCTGGGCGGCCTCGTTGACCTCGGCGATCGGCCCGCGCGGCAGCGCGCGCACCGCGGCGAAATCGAGCGCCTCGACCGAGCGGGCGACGGCCGCCAGCGCCTTGATCGGCCGGCCCAGCCGGCGGCCGACCTTCAAGCCCACGATCAGCGCCACGCCGATCAGCGCGGCGCCGCCGAAGCCGATCGCCATCACGGTGAACCGCTCGCGCCGGCTTTCGGCACTTTCCCAATAGGCCCCGGCGATCCAGGGCTGAGGGCCATAGGCGTTCAGCGTGACATAGGCGGCGACATAGGTTTCCTCCGGCCCGTAGAACCAGTGCGCCGACATGCCGCGCAGTTTCAGGTCGCGGTTCAGCGAATGCGGATCGGTCCACATCATCGCCAGCACGGGGTCGTCGACCTGGTCGATGCGCGGCAGCACGGCGCCGTTGGCCTGCTGGCCCGGCGGGGTCGAGACGAAGCGGGGATGGGCCAGCACCCGGTCGCCGCCGACCAGGATGAACGGCGTCAGCCGCATCGGACCGAGCAGGTCGGTCAGCATTTCCGACAGATGGTCGAGGGTGAGGGCGGCGATCAGCACGCCGGCGAAGCCGTCGGCATCGTAGAGCTCGGCGTGATAGGTGACGACCGCCTGGCCGTCGCGCGGGCTCCACACCGGGGCCGACCACATCGCCCTGCCGCCGCCGTCGCGGGCGACGTTGATCAGGGCGCCGGCGGCCTCGGCGCTCTGCCCCCGCGCGACCGTGCCGCTGGCGCGGTCATAGCGCAGCAGGCTCATGTCCGGGCGCAGCAGCGTGATGCCGCCCAGCTGCGGCGTGGCGGCCAGGGCGCCGAAGATCGCGGCGCCGAAGGCCGGCTCGTCGCGCGGGCTCAGCCGGCCGGCGCGCACCGCGCCGGTCAGGTAGTCGATCTGGGTCTGTACGGGATTGAGCTGGCTCGCCAGCCGCTCGTGGATGGTGCGGCCGAACAGTTCCAGCTGGTCGTGCATCAGCCGGTTGGTGTTGTCGCGGGCGCCGAAGAAACCGATCAGCCACACCGGCAACCCGGCCAGGATGATCAACCCGGCGAGCACCATGGGCAGCAGCCGCGACATCGGCCAGCCGCCGGTCTTCTCCTGACACCCGATCATCGTCCGCTCCCCGTGCGCCGAGGCGTAGATGGCGATCATCTTGCCGCGCTGCAAGATCAGCGCCCGATCAAATCTAGTCCAGGGCGACCCGGCCGGTCTCTCTCAATCGCCCGTCGGGCGGCCCTGCCGGCCGGCCTTGACCGAGGCGCGGCGCGATTTCGATTCGAGCCGCCGTTCCTTCGACCCCTTGGTCGGCCGGGTCGGGCGCCGGGCCTTCTGCCGCACCGTGGCGCTGCGGATCAGGTCGACCAGCCGGGCCAGCGCGTCGTCGCGGTTCATCCGCTGGCTGCGATGGCTGTCGGCGACGATGATGATCACCCCGTCCTTGGTCAGCCGGCTGCCCGCCAGCTCGGTCAGCCTGGCGATGACATCCTCGGGCAGCGACCTGGTGTTGCGCAGGTCGAAACGCAACTGCACGGCCGACGACGTCTTGTTGACGTGCTGGCCGCCGGGGCCGGACGCCCTGACGAACGATTCCTCGATCTCCCGCTCGTCCAGGCTGATGGATCGGGTAATCGGAATCATCCTGAAGCCTCCATGGCGCCCATTTAGCACAAATTCGACATCGCCGTTGCCCGCGCCTTCGTTGCGCCGCATCATGCGCCTCGTTCCTTGGAGGTAAATGTAGCGATGAAACGCCTTTCCACCCTGTTCATGATGGCCGTGCTGGCCGTCCTGTCCTGCCTGCCGGGCCTCGCCGAGGCCAAGACCGTCAAGCTGACCGGGGCCAAGCCGGTCGCGACGGTGACGATCCCCGATTCGTGGAAGCCCGACGAGTATGATTGGGGCGTCGAGGCCCAGTCGCCCGACGACGAGATCTATGTCGCCGTCGAGGTATCCAGCGTCAAGGGCCTGGAGAAAGCCGCCGAAGAGGCGATGAAGTTCTACAAGAAGCAGGGCGTCACGGTGAAGGGCGACCCGGTCCAATCCGAGCACAAGCTGAACGGCATGGACGTCGTCGACCTCTCGTGGAAGGGGCGCGACAAGGACGGCGAGGCCGATATCAGCCTGTCCTTCGTCATCGTCAGCGAGACCCGCGTCCTGCTGCTCTACTACTGGGGTTCGCCGGCCGGCGGCGCCAAGCATCGCGAGACGCTGTCGGGCATCCTGAACTCGATCAAGCGCATCTGACCTTTCCGGCACGCCGGAAAAGAGGAGGGCCGCCTCTCGGCAGAGGCGGCCCTTTCAGTGTTCAGGGAATTCGAGGGGATCAGACGATAAATTCGGCGACGGCCAAGGCGGTTCCGGGGGGAGGGGCCGGCCTGGGGGAGAGAGGGGAGATCCCAGGGCGGTGAACCGCGATGCCGTCGTGGGAAAACCATCGCACGGGCGGTGCCGCCGATCTGTGGCCGCCGTCACAGGATTGCTCTAGAAACCTCAACCATGACCGATCTGCCACGCGCCATCCTGTTCGACCTCGACGACACCATCATCTCGGCCTATTCGCGGCCCGACGCCGCCTGGCTGGTCGTGGTCGACGAATTCGCCTCGCGGCTCGCGCCGCTGCCGCCGGTTGCGGTGATGGAGGCGGTGATGGCCGAATCGCGGCTTTCCTGGGAGGATCCGGCCTGGCAGACGCGCTGGCGCATGCGGCTGAACGAGGCCCGGCGCGACATCGTGGTCCGTGCCTTCCGCCGCCTGGCCGCCGGCGGCGAGACCGTTCCTTCGGACGAGGTCGCCGTGGCCCTGGCCGACCGCTATTCGGTCTACCGGCAGGAACAGATGCATCTCTTCCCCCGCGCCCATGAGGTGATCGACGCCTGGAAGGCGCGGGGCGTCAAGCTTGCCCTGGTCACCAACGGCGCGGCCGAGGTGCAGCGGGCCAAGATCGCCCGCTTCGACCTCGCCCATCGCTTCGACCATATCCAGATCGAGGGCGAGCATGACTGGGGCAAGCCGGATCTGCGCGCCTATCGCCACGCCCTGGCGGCGCTCGATGCCGATCCGGCCGCCACCTGGATGGTCGGCGACAACCTGGAATGGGAAATCGCGGCGCCCCAGCGCCTCGGCATCTTCGCCATCTGGCACGACGTGCTGGGCGAAGGGTTGCCCGCCGGCACCGACATCCGCCCTGACCGCATCATCCGCTCGTTTGCCGAACTGATGCCGTAAAACCCCTTCTGCCGGCCCTTGCCTCTGATACTGTTGCTGCGGCAATAAATCAGGAGGCAGGGAATGGATCTGCAGATGCGCGGCCTGAAGGCCGCCGTCACCGGCGCGACCAAGGGAATCGGCCGGGCCATCGCCGACATGCTGGCCGAGGAAGGTGTCGATCTCGCGATCTGCGCGCGCAACGGCGTGCAGGTGCGCACCGCGGCGGCCGAGCTCAAGGGGCGCGGCACCAGCGTGATCGGCACCGAACTCGACGTGGCCGACCCGGCGGCGCTGAAGGGCTGGATCGATGCGGCCGCCGTCGAATTCGGCGGGCTCGACATCCTGATCTGCAACGTCTCGGCACTGGCGGTGGGCGACACCCCGGAAAGCTGGGAGAAGTCTTTCCGCGTCGACGTCATGCACACGGTCAACGCGGTGGCCGCGGCAATGCCCTATCTCGAAAAATCGCGCAGCCCGTCGATCATCATCATCTCCAGCGTGTCGGGCTTCGAGGTCGATTTCGCCGCCGGCTCCTACGGCGCGTCGAAGGCGACCCTGATCCACTATGCCAAGGGCCTGAGCCAGCAACTCGCCGCCAAGGGCATCCGGGTCAACGTGGTCTCGCCCGGCAACACCTATATCGAGGGCGGCATCTGGAACCAGATCGAACAGGGCAACCCCGCCTTGTTCCAGCAGACCGTGGCCGCCAACCCGACCGGCAAGCTCGGCTCGCCCCGCGAGGTCGCCTACGGCGTCGTCTTCCTGGCGAGCCCCGTGGCCAGCCGGATTTCCGGTACCAACCTGATCATCGACGGCGCCCTGACCCGGGCCGTGTAAGGAAGGCAGTCAAGCCCATGGCCCACGACCACGATCATCATCATCACACCATCCACAGGCATCACGGCCATTACGGCTGGAACAATGCCTTTCCGCCGGTGCAGACGGTCGCGCCCGGCCAGTCGGTGATGTTCCAGACCCGCGATGCCTCCGATGGCCAGCTGCACGCGATGTCGACGCCGGCCGACGTCGCCCGCCTCGATTTCGGCCGGGTCAACCCGGTGACCGGCCCGATCCTGATCGACGGCGCCGAGCCCGGCGACATCCTGAAGGTGACGATCCTGTCCTTCGCGCCCTCGGGCTGGGGCTGGACCGGCATCATCCCGGGCTTCGGCCTGCTGGCCGACCAGTTCAAGGATGCGGCCTTCCATTCCTGGACCTACGACCGCTCCGGCAAGGTGCCGGCGATGTACGGGCCGGGTGGCCGGGTGCCGCTGAAACCCTTCACCGGCACGATCGGCGTGGCGCCGGCCGCGCCCGGCGATCATTCGATCGTGCCGCCGCGCCGGGTCGGCGGCAACATGGATGCCCGCGACATCGCCGAGGGCGTGCAGCTCTACCTGCCGGTCGAGGTGCCGGGCGCGCTGTTCTCGGTCGGCGACACCCATGCGGCGCAGGGCGACGGCGAAGTCTGCGGCACCGCGATCGAAAGCCCGATCGACGTGGCCCTGAAATTCGAAGTGATCAAGGGCGAGCCGCTGCGCTTCCCCCGTTACGTCACCCCCGGCCCGGTCGCCAGCCATTTCGACGCCAAGGGTTACGAGGTCACCACCGGCATCGGGCCCGATCTGATGGAGGGCGCGCGCAACGCGCTGTCGGAAATGATCGAGCTGCTGGTGCGCCGCTGGGGCTACCGGCCGGAGGAAGCCTACATGCTGTGCAGCGTCTGCGCCGACCTGCGCATCTCCTCGATCGTCGACCAGCCGAACTGGGTGGTGTCGATGTATTTCCCGCGGGTGGTGGTGGAGTAGGCGTCGACCGACGGCACAAAAGAAGAGGGCCGCCTGTCGGGGGGCGGCCCAAAGGGGGAAATCAGGGAAACTCGAGGGGGAGAGAGGAACAACTACCGACGGCGGCGGACCAGGCGGGGCTCCGGGACTTAACCGGAGGGAGGGAGGGGGCCTCCGGTGGGGGAGGGGAGCCGCCGGACCCTGGCGCCGTCGTCGTGAGAACAACATGCGCCTAACCTGCCCGACAATCTGTGTCGGCTGTCACACTCCGATTAATTCCGTCGACTACCTCAATACCGCCTTGATCAGCCGCAGCGTTTCCGGCCACAGCGTCTCGGCCTCGAGTTCGGCCAGGGAAAACCAGCGCGCATCCTGGGCATCGTCGCCGGCGCGCGGCTCGCCCGCCACCCAGGTCGCGGCGAAATCGACCAGGGTGTAGTGGTGCAGCACCCGGCCGTCGGCGTCGCGGGTCACCGAATCGACGACGTCGGCGAGCGGGCCCAGCGCGATCTCGATGCCGGTTTCCTCCAGCACCTCGCGCACCGCGGTCTCGCGCACGGTCTCGCCCAACTCCTGCACGCCGCCCGGCAGGGACCATTGGCCCTGCCGCGGCGGCTTGCCCCGGCGGATCATCAGGACTTGCGGGCCCTTGGTCACGACCACCCCGACCCCGACCCAGGGCCGGGTGGGGTAGTCGCGGGCGGTCACGCCCGGGCGGCCTGGATCGCGTTCCACACCGCGATCGGCGTGGCCGGCATGTCGATGTGGTGGACGCCGAATTCGTCCAGCGCATCCTGCAGCGCGTTCATCACCGACGGCGGGGCCCCGATCGCCCCGGCCTCGCCCGCGCCCTTGACGCCCAAGGGATTGGTCGTGCAGGGCACCGGGTGGAAGGCGACGTCGATGTCGGGCAGGTCGTCTGCCCGCGGCATGCCGTAATCCATGAACGAGCCGGCGAGTAGCTGGCCGTTCTCGTCATAGGCGGTATGCTCCATCAGCGCCTGGCCGATGCCCTGCGCCACGCCGCCATGCACCTGGCCGCCGGCGATCAGCGGGTTGAGCACCCGGCCCATGTCGTCGACCACGCTGTAGCCGACCACCTCGACCACGCCGGTCTCGGGGTCGAGCTCGATCTCGGCGACATGGCAGCCGTTGGGGAAGGTATGGGCCTTGATGTCCCAGTTGGCGAAGGCGTCGAGCGCGGCTTTGACCGCATCGTCGCCGCCCTTTTCGCGCAACGCCTGGGCGAGGGCGAGAATCTGGATGGCGCGATCGGTGCCGCTGATGCGGAATTCGCCTTCCTTGAACTCGATGTCGGCGGCGGCGGCTTCCAGCACGTCGGCCGCGGCCTGGCGGCCCTTGTCGATGACCACGTCGGTCACCGCGAGGATGGCGCCGCCCTCGGAGTAGAGCGAGCGCGCGCCGCCGGTGCCGCCGCCGGTCGGGATGGCGTCCGAATCGCCCTGCACCACGCGCACGCGCTCGACCGGCACGCCGAGCTTCTCGACGACGAGCTGGGTATAGGCGGTCTCATGGCCCTGGCCGGTCGACTGGGTGCCGACCAGCACCTCGACCATGCCGTCGGCGGCGAACTTGATCTCGGCGCGCTCGACCGGCGCGCCGCCGGTGGCTTCGAGGTAGGAGGCCAGCCCGATGCCGCGGCGCTTGCCGCGGGCCAGCGCTTCCTGCTTGCGGGCCGCGATCCCGTGCCAGTGCGAGGCCTCGACCGCGCGGGCGAGGATGGCGGGGAAGTCGCCGGAATCGTAGTTCTGGCCCAGCGCGTTCCGGTAGGGCATCTGGTCGGGCCGCACCATGTTGCGCCGGCGCAGCTCGATGCGGTCGATGCCGAGCTCACGCGCGGCGCGGTCGACCAGCCGCTCGACCAGGTAGTTCGATTCCGGGCGGCCGGCGCCGCGATAGGCATCGACCCAGGTGGTGTTGGTGTAGATGCCGCGGACGTTCACGTAGACCGCCTGGGTCTGGTAGACCGAGGGCAGCACCTTCGAACCCGCCATGGTCGGGATGAACGGCGCGAAACTCGACAGATAGGCGCCCATCTCGGCTTCGGTGCGCACGCGCAGCGCCAGGAACTTGCCGTCGGCATCGACCGCCAGTTCGGCATGGTTCCACTGGGCGCGGCCATGGGTGTCCGACAGGAAGGATTCCGAGCGGTCGCCGGTCCACTTCACCGGGCGGCCGAGCTTGCGGGTGGCCCAGGTGCACAGCACGTATTCGGCATAGACGAAGATCTTCATGCCGAACCCGCCGCCGACATCGGTCGTGACGACGTGGAAATTCTCGGCCGGTTCCTTGAAATGAACCTGGGCCAGCTGGTTCTTCAGGCCGTGCACGCCTTGCGTGCCGGCATAGACGGTGAAGCGGCCGGTCGCGGCATCGTAAGACGCGTTGCAGGCGCGGCTTTCCATCGAGGCGACGACGATGCGGTTGTTGACGAGGTCGATGGCGACCACCTTGTCCGCCTTGGCGAACAACTCGTCGACCTTCGCCTTGTCGCCGGTCTCCCAGTCGAAGGCGACGTTGCCGGGCGCGTCGTCCCACACCAGCGGGGCGCCGTCGGCCATCGCCGCCGGCATGGTGCCGACGGCGGGCAGGTCGGCATAGTCGACCATGATCGCCTCGGCCGCGTCGCGCGCCTCCACCAGGCTCTCGGCCACCACGAAGGCGACCGGCTGGCCGGCATAGCGCACGCGGTCGGCGGCGAGCAGCGGGTGCACGGCGTCATGCCGGTTGGACCCGTCGCGGTTCTTCATCGGCACGTGACAGGGCAGGCCGCCGATGCCGTCGGCCTCGACGTCGGCCGCGGTGTAGACGGCCAGCACGCCGGGCATGCCGCGCGCGGCCTCGGCATCGATGCCGTTGATCCGCGCCGCGGCATGCGGCGAACGCAGCACGTAGCCACGGGCCTGGCCGGGCAGGGTGATGTCGTCGGTATAGCGGCCCCGGCCGACCAGCAGCCGGGGGTCTTCGACACGTCGCAAGCCTTGGGCAGCACCGAACTTGGTCATTTCAAGTTTCTCCGTCAGTCCTTGCGGCGGGCATCGAGCACGATGCCCTCTCGTTGCAGTGAGGCGATTTCGTCGGATGAGAAGCCGGCCCCTTCCAGCACGGCGACGCTGTCGGCGCCGTAGGCGGGCGGCAGGGTATCGAGGCCGCCGGGCGTGCGGCTCAGCTTGATCGGAATGCCCGGGCCTTTGTAGTTGCCCTCGGCCAGCACCATCTCGCGATGCGCGGTCTGGGGGTGGGCCATCACCTCGGGCAGCGTCAGCGCGGCACCGGCCGGCACCCCCTCGGCGAGCAGCTGGTCGGCGAGCGTCGCGGCGTCATGGCCGGCCAGCAGGGCGGAGATTTCCTCGGTCAGGGCCGGTCGGTTCTGCACCCGCAGCGCATTGGTCCTGAAGCGCGCATCGTCGGCCAGCTCCGGCTTGCCGAGATAGCGGGTGAAGATGCGGAACTGGCGGTCGTTGCCGACGCCTAAGAAGATCTGGCCCGAGCGGGTCGGGTAGAGGTCGTAGGGCGAGATGTTGGGATGCGCGTTGCCGGTCAGCCGCGGCGGCTTGCCCGACATGTGGTAGTTCGGCCCGTGCGGGTGCAGCAGCTGGATGCCGGTGTCGTACAGCGCCACCTCGATCGACTGGCCCTTGCCCGAACGCTCGCGTTCCAGCAGCGCCATCAGGATGCCGATGACGCAGTTGTAGCCGGTGCCGAGATCGACCAGCGGAATGCCCAGGCGCACCGCGCCGCCTTCGGGCGTGCCGTTGATCGAGATCAGCCCGGTCATCGCCTGGATGACGGCGTCGTAGCCCGGGCGGCCGTCATAGGGCCCGCCGGCGCCGAAGCCGGTGACGCGGGCGTGGATCAGCCGCGGGAATTTCCTGGACAGCACGTCCTCGAAGCCGATGCCCCAGCGCTCCATCGTGCCGATCTTGAAATTCTCGACGACGACGTCGGCCTGTTCCAAGAGGCGCAGCAGCACGGCCTGGCCCTGCGGCGTGGCGATGTCGAGGCCGAGCGAGCGCTTGTTGCGGTTGACCCCGGAGAAATAGGCCGAGATGCCCTCGTCCTGGAACGGCGGGCCCCATTCGCGGGTCTCGTCGCCCTGGGGCGGCTCGACCTTGATCACCTCGGCCCCGTGATCGGCCAGCATCTGGGTGCCGAACGGCCCCCCGAGCACCCGGGTCAGGTCAACCACCTTGAGCCCTGACAGGGCGCCACGCATACGCGACATCAGCGGAACCTCTTCTTTTTGCAAACTTTATTCGGCCGGCCGGCAGGATAGACACGGCCGCGGGCCCGAGGCCAGCGGCATCATGCCCGGCCCAAAGCCTTGATCGTCCAGAACGGGGGGGCCCCCAGTATGGCGGAAACGATGGCCACGGCAAACACGGCGTCATACCCCCCGGTCAGGTCGTGCAGGGCACCGCCGAGGAACGAGCCGACCGCGCCCCCGATGCCGCCGCCCAGCGCCACCGAGCCGTATATGGTGCCGAGATTGCGCCCGGCAAACAGCCGCGCCGCCATCGCCGACACCAGGGGCCCGCGCGAACCGTAGGTGACGCCCAGCGCGATGATGAAGGCGACCAGCAGCACCGGGCTGCGCCAGGTGCCGAGCAGCCACAGCGCCGCCATCGACCCGATGGTCAGCAGATAGGTCAGCGCCACCGAGGCATGGCGGCCGATCACCGAGTCCAGCGCGCCGAAACCCAGCATGCCGACGGGGGCGAGCAGGCCGACGAACCCCCAGGCCGAGGCGGCCTCGATCGGCGCATAGCCGATCTCGACCAGGTAGGCGACCGCCTGCACCGAGATGGCGTAGACGCCGATCGCGGTGAAGAAGAACACCGAGAACAATCCCCAGAAGGCCGGGGTGGCGGCGGCCTTGCGCAGGGTCCACCCCTCCTGGCCGACCGGCACGGCCGGGGCATCGGGGCGCGGCTGCCTCAGGCCGGGATCGCCGCCGGCGATGCGCCGCCAGGGCAGCAGGAAAAGCGTCGGCAGCAGGACGACCGACAACAGGCTGAGCCAGCGATAGGCCTCGCGCCAGCCGACCTGCTCGATCAGCACCTGGGCCAGCGGCACGACGCCGACGATGCCGATGCCGATCGAGGCATAGACGACCGCCACGACCATCGACAGCCGGTTGCGGTACCAGCGCGCCAGCAGGGCGGAATGCGGCACGTTGCCCAGGGCCGAGCCGGCGAAGCCGAAGCAGAGGCCCAGCGCCAGCTGCAACTGCCAGGCCTTGGCGGCGAACGAGGCGGCCAGGCTGCCGGCGATCAGCAGGACGAGGCCGAGGCCGTAGAGCGCGCGGGGCCCGAACCGGTCGAACAGGCGGCCGGACAGCGGCGCCGACAGCCCGGTGACGAAGGACGAGGTCGAATAGATCGCCGCGATCGCGGCCCGGTCGGTCCCCAGGTCCTGCTGCAGCGGCAGCAGGAAGACGGTGAAGCTCTCGATCAGCCCGCGGCTGACCGAGCCGTACAGGAAGCAGACCGGCACCAGCAGCATCGCCAGATGCCGGTTGTCGATCCCTGAAATCCAGCCGCCGTCCGGCGGCCTGCTACTTTTTGATGACCCGTCAGTCATACGCCCGGCCCGCCGCGATTGACGGCCCGGCCGTTCCTGGTCTCTTCTGCGTCCATCGGCCGACCATCGCAGAGGAACAATCCCTGCGGCAAGAGAGGAAAACGCCCAAAATGACGTCAGCGTCCGATCGTTATGCCCGTTACCAGCGCCTGGTCATCGAACGGCCCCGGCCGGCCATCCTCAAGGTGATCATGGATGCGCCGGGCCGGATGAACGCCGCCGACGCCGACATGCACCGGGAACTCGCCGATATCTGGCGCGACATCGATGCCGACCCGACCGTCTCGGTCGCGATCCTGACCGGCGCGGGCAAGCATTTCTCGGCCGGCGGCGACCATACGCTGGTCAAGGCGATCGCCGACGATTTCCAGACCCGCGCCCGGGTGTGGAAGGAGGCGCGCGACCTCGTCTACAACGTCATCAACTGTTCCAAGCCCGTGGTCTCGGCGATGAACGGCGTCGCCGTGGGGGCGGGCCTCGTTGCCGGGCTGCTCGCCGACATCTCGGTGGCCGGGCGCACCGCCCGGATTATCGATGGCCACACCCGGCTGGGCGTGGCCGCCGGCGACCACTCGGCCATCATCTGGCCGCTGCTCTGCGGCATGGCCAAGGCGAAATACTATCTGATGTTGTGCGAGCAGGTGTCGGGCGAGGAGGCCGAGCGGATCGGGCTGGTCTCGCTCTGCGTCGACGACGACCAGGTCCAGGCCAAGGCGATGGAAGTGGCCGAGAAGCTGGCCGCCGGCGCTCCCTCGGCGTTGCGCTGGACGAAATATGCGCTGAACAACTGGTTCCGCCAGGCCGGCCCGACCTTCGATACCTCGCTGGCGCTGGAATTCCTCGGCTTCACCGGGCCCGAGGTGCGCGAGGGCCTTGCCGCCTTCGCCGAGAAGCGCCCGCCCCGCTTCGACCAGGATTGTCCGGTGTGACAAAGAACTACAAAGGGCCTGAGTGACGCGATGAGGCTTTTCCGCTAAACTCGTGGAAATACGTTGCAAATGGACGACGAAATGACGCAGCCGCCGCCCCGTAAAATGTTCACCGCCGAACTGAAGATGCTCGGCCTCGAACGCGCGCCGGCCGACGATGAGGCGGAGGTCGCGATGGCGCCGGCACCCGAACAGGCGGTTGCGACCGGCGATCTTGCCCTTGTCCTGGCCGAGATTCGCGCATTGCGCGCGGAAGTGGCGGAATTGCGCCAGGTCCAGGCCGCCCCCGCGGCGGTCGAGCCGCCGCGCGAGATGAACGATATCGAAGAGGAAAACCAGGGTTTCCGCGTCGCCATCGCCGGCATGATCCGCTCGCTGGCCCGCACCAAGCGCGAGATCGCGGCGCTGCGCCACCCGGAAGCCGAGGCCAGCCAGATCGATACGGCCACCAACGAGCTCGATCGCATCGTTGCGGCCACCGAGACCGCGACCAACACGATCCTGGAGTCGGTCGAACAGATGGGCATGGTCGGCTCGGTGCTGGTCGACCGCTATGGCGACGATGCCGACATGCAGGTCCTGGCCGAGGAAATCCGCATCGGCACCGAGCGGATCATGGAAGCCTGCTCGTTCCAGGACATCACCGGCCAGCGTATTACCAAGGTGGTCAAGGCCATCCATTTCATCGAGGAGCGCATCCGCGCCGTCGTCGAGGAATGGGGCGCGGAAACCTTCATCGACCTGCCGGTCGAGAACCGCGGCGAGGTGCGCATGCACTCGCAGGACGACCTGGTCAACGGCCCGGATTCCAACGACACCGGCCTGAACCAGGACGACATCGACGCGCTGTTCGACTAACACAACCATAGTTGTAAAACCCTAATCGTCATCCCCGCGAAAGAGCGTGTCACCGATTCCCCAACTCGCCCTGGTGTGATTCACTTGGTGTTGAGCACAGGAGGTTGAGATGACGGGTGGAGCGCGGGTTGTCGGAGCGGATCGAGGTCAG
>JAEYTW010000383.1 GCA_023433835.1 Pseudomonadota bacterium
CTATGGCGGCATCCGGATCATCGGCCCGTCACCAATGATGGACCGATCCGATGACCGAAACCCCTGTCCTGCTGCGTGCCGATGAAGACGGCATCGCCCTGCTCACCGTCAACCGGCCGGCACGGCTGAACGCCCTGAACCACGAGGTGATCGACCGGCTGATGGCGGCGTTCGACGACATCGCCGTCGATCCCGCCATCGGCGCGGTGATCCTGACGGGCCAGGGCGACCATGCCTTCAGTGCCGGGGCGGACATCCATGGGCTTGGCCACAGCCTCGACCAGGGCATCGCCACGGTGATGCGCGATTTCGTCCAGCGCGGCCAGCGCTTCACCGCACGGATCGAGGCCTATCCGAAGCCGATCATCGCCGCAGTCAACGGTCTGGCCTATGGCGGCGGCTGCGAGGTGGTCGAGGCGGCAAGCCTCGCCATCGCCTCCGACCGCGCGCGGTTCGCCAAGCCCGAGATCGACCTGGGCTTCCCGCCGCCTTTCGGCGGTTCGCAGCGCCTGCCGCGGCTGATCGGCCGCAAGCGGGCCTTGGCGATGATCCTGACCGGGGATTCGATCTCGGCCGCGGCGGCGCGCGACATCGGGCTGATCAACGAGGTGGTGCCGCACGACCGCCTGCTCGACGAGGCCCGCGCGCTGGCCCGGCGCATCATCGCCAAGGGCGCGCGCCCGGTGGCCGCCTCGCTTGCTGCCGTCACCCGCGGCCTCAACGTCGCGATCGGCGAAGGGCTGGCGATCGAGGCCGGCCAGTTCGAGGCGCTGGCCGCCACGCCAGACATCGCCAATGGCGTTCGCCGCTTCCTCGACCGCCGGGCGAAGCCTGCGGGCTGGTAAGGATCATATTCCTGAATCGTCATTCCCGCGAAAGCGGGAAACCAGGGCAAGGGCGTCGCAGTCCGCACCTCGCTTTCCCTGGATTCCGGGTCTTCGCTTCGCTCCGCCCGGAATGACGAGTTTTTGTCAGTTCACCTGCGCCCGCAGCGCGTCGGGCAGGCCCAGGGCGGTGCGCAGCAGGGCGTCGTCGAGCCGGGCGCCATCGAGGCGGGCGCCGGTCAGGTCGGCTTCCGAGAGATTGGCGCCGGTCAGGTCGGCGTCCCGCAGGTCGGCATTGGTCAGCTTGGCGCCGACCAGCTTGACGCCGCGCAACACCGTGCCGCGCAGCCGCGCACCGGTCAGGTCGGCGCGGTCGAGGTTGGAGGCGATGCTCTGCCCGCGGCCGCCGATGTTCTGCACCGGGCTCAGGTCCGCGCCCGACAGGTTGGCATCGACCAGATGCGCGCCGGCCAGGGTGATGCCGCGCAGATCGGCATTGGCGAGATTGGCGCCGACCAGGTCGCCGGCGGTCAGGTCGGCCATGGCGAGGATGCCGCGGCTCAGGTCGGTGCCGCGCAGCTGGCAATCCTGCATCAGCGCGGCGGCGAGATTGGCGCCGCGCAGCGCGTGGCCCGACAGGTCGATCCGCCGCAGATCGGCGCGGGCGCCGTCGCGGCTGCCCGACTGGACCCAGACGTCGTGGCGGGCCAGCGTCTCGGCCAACTCCTGCTCGCGCTCCAGTTCCTCGGCGCGGCCCAGCGCGCTTTTGATGTCGGCCCGTTCGGCCGCGGCGGGATCGACCTTGGCGCCGGTCAGGTCGGCGCCGCGGAAGCGCGTGCCGGTCAGCTTGGCATCGATCAGCGAGGCCTCGACCATCACCGTGCCCTGGCAATTGGCCCCGGACAGGTCGGCCGAATCGAGGCGGGCGCGGCTGAGATCCGAATTGCGCAGATCGGTGCGGCGCAGATCGGCATGGCTGAGGATGGCATCCGACAGGTCCGAGTCGACTACCGCCATGTTGGCGAGCCGCGCCCCCGAGAGATTGGCGCCGCGGGCCGAAAGCTGGCTCAGGTCGGTGGTGACTTTCTCGAACGTAAGCCGCTTGGCTGCGTCGTTGCCGTAGCGGGCAAGGCTCGCCTCGCGGAAATCAGCCTCCGTGAAGTTGGCGGCATCGAGCGTGGCGCCATGCAGGCAGGCGCCGCGCAGGTCGGCGCGGGTCAGGTCGGCGCGCGTCAGATCGGCCAGGGTCAGGTCGGCGCCCAGGAAGCTCGCCCCCTGGCAGCTGGCATTCGAGAGATTGGCGCCCGACAGGCGGGAGGACGAGAAATCGGCGTGGCTCAGGTCCCGATCGCTGAAATCGAGGCCGGACAGGTCGTGAAACGACAGCATCGCGCGCTTGCCGCCCTGCTTCTTGGCGACGTACAGGTGATGGGCGTAAAGCATGTCGTTCAGGCGATCCTGGTCAATGCGCGTCAGCGCAATGCCACCGTCCTGGGGTGACGCCATCTGAGTCATCGTTCCTGCCCGCCCGCAACGGCGAAACCCGTTGAATTGTACTTAAAGATATTGGCCCTTGGCCGTTGAAATGCAACGGGCATCTGGTGGTCAATTGTCCAGTTACGCGGGCAGGTAGACCAGGGCGCGCAGACCACCCGCCGGTGCCCGGCCGAGCGTCAGGTCGCCGCCATGGCTGCGCGCCACGTCGCGGGCGATGGTCAGGCCGAGCCCGATGCCGCCGGTCGCCTGGTTGCGCGACGGATCGAGGCGCACGAACGGTCGGAAGACATCCTCGCGCCGTTCCGGCGGAATGCCCGGGCCATCGTCGTCCACCGCGATCCTGATGCCGCGGTCCTGCGGCCAGGCGGTCAGGGCGACGTTGCGGCCATAGCGCAGGCCATTGTCGACGAGATTGGCCAGGCATCGTTTCAGCGCCTGGGGCCGCGCGGTCAGGGTCAGGCCGGCCGGCACCTCGGTGGTGATCTGCCGGCCCTGGCGCCGGGCATCGCCGGCCAGCTCGGCGAACAGCTCGTCCAGCCGCACGATCGCCGGCGCCTCGCCGGCCCCGCCCTGGATGAAGGCGAGGTAGCCGTCGATCATCCGCGTCATCTCGGCGACATCGCGCTGCAGCTCGGTCACCTCCGCCTCGGGCGCCAGCGCGTCGAGCGTGCCGGCCATGCGGGCGAGCGGTGCGCGCAGATCGGCCGAGACGCCGGCCAGCAGCGCATTGCGCTGGGTGATCTGGCGCTCGATGCGCTGGCGCATGGCCAGGAAGGCGGTGCCGGCCTGGCGGATCTCGGTGGCACCCGACGGGCGGTAGTCGCCGATGCCCTGGCCCTTGCCGAAGGCCTGGGCGGCCGTGGCCAGCCGGGTGATCGGCCGCACCAGGTTGCGCAGGAACAGCATGGCGATGCCGAGCAGGATCAGGCTCAGCCCGATCGTCCAGGCGGTGAACAGCCAGGTGGTGGTCGAGAAGATGCGCTTGTCGGTCGTCACCGCGGTCAGCACGCCCTCGGGCAGCTGGACGTGGATGGCGATGAAGCCGTCGCCGGTCTCGTCCAGCACGAAGGGCAGCAGGATCCGCTCGGCCAGCGCGCGTTCGATGACCGAGCGATAGGGCAGGATCGCCGTGCCCCCGTCGGGCAGCCGGGCGCCGGCATCGAAGCTGGTCTCGACCTCGAGCTGGGTGCGCAGCTGATGGGCGATCAGCCGCTGATCCTCGCGCGGCAGGCGTTCGCGCGCCTCGATCAGCACCGCGATCTCGCCCCCTAAGCCCAGCGCCAGGCGGCGCGAGATCGTCTGCCAGTGGCGGTCGTAGAACATGAAGCTCGTGACCAGCTGGACGACCACCAGCGGCACGGTCAGCATCAAGAGCGCCCGGCCGAACAGCGTGCGGGGCAGGCCGCGCTTGACCTTGCCCATCGGGGCCTAGCCCCTAGTCGGCCCAGAGGACATAGCCCTCGCCCCACACCGTCTGCAGGTAGCGGGGGGTCTTGGGCTCGTCCTCGATCTTGCGGCGCAGGCGGGTGATCTGCACGTCGATGGCGCGGCCCTCGCCGCCGCCGGTCTTCTGGGCGAGGTCGGCGCGGCTGATCGTCGCGCCGGGATTGGCGGCGAACAGGCGCAGCAGCATAGCCTCGCCCGAGGTCAGCGCCACCGGCTGGCCGTCGCGCGTCAGCTCGCCGCGCTTGGGGTCGAACTCGAACGGGCCGAAGCGCAACGAGCGTGCCTCGGTCGGCACCGACTGGGCGCGGCGCAGCACGGCGCCGATGCGCAGCAGCAGCTCGCGCGGCTCGAACGGCTTGGCCAGGTAATCGTCGGCCCCGGCCTCGAGCCCCGCGATGCGGTCGGACGGCTCGCCCATCGCGGTCAGCATCAGGACCGGCACGCGGCTGGTGCGGCGCAGGTCGGCCACGAGGCTCAGCCCGGTCTCGCCCGGCATCATCACGTCGACGATCAGCAGGTCGAAATGGAACGAGGCGAGCTGGCCGCGCGCCGCGGCGGCATCGCCGGCCACGGTGACGCGGAAACCGTTGTCGCCGAGATAGCGCTTGAGCAGCTGCCCCAGCCGTTCGTCGTCGTCGACGACCAGCAGATGGGATTCGCCGTCGCTGACGCTCATCGCCGGCCGCCCCCGTCGCGCAGGATGGTCTTCAGGATGCGCTCGCGGTCTTCCTCGTCGATCAGCCCGGCCAGCACCTGGCGGTAGCCGGCGACGGCTTCGGCCCCGGCCTCGCGATAGGCGCGGGCGACGCGGGCCTGCTGGACCTGGCGCAGTTCCTCCTCCAGGGCCTGGCCCTTCTCGGTCAGGAACAGCTGGCGCTGGCGGCGGTCGCGCAGGCCCTGGCGCTGCTCGACGTAATTGTCGGTGAGCAGGACGCCGAGCACGCGCGACAGGCTCTGCTTGGTGATGCGCAGGATGGCCAGCAGCTGGGCGATGGTGATGCCGGGGTTGCGGCCGACGAAATGCAGCACGCGGTGATGGGCGCGGCCGAAACCGTAGCGCTCCAGGATCGCATCGGGGTCGGCGGTAAAGTCGCGATAGGCGTAGAACAGCAACTCGATGCCCTGGCGCAGTTCCTCCTCGCGCAGGAACAGCGGGTTGGGTGAGGATTTCAGGTCGGCCATGTTGAGTCGTTGTTTCTTTGTTATCCTGATAGGGGAAATTTCGTAACCTTATTTCCTCAAGGGAGTCCCACGATCACTTTGCATCCTTCCGACGGCTCGCGAAGCCGGGAACGGGCCTCGCGGGAAAGCAGATACCCCGACACGGGGCAAAGGTCCATGCGCTGGCGCAGCGGCCAAGCTTGGCTGCCCCGTTCGAAATCTCAGACGACCTTGCCGACCAGGGCGCCGATTCCGGTGGTCGACGCCATGGCCAGTGCCCCCCAGAACATCACGCGGATCGTGGGCCGCAGCAGGCCGGCACCGCCCGCCCGGGCCCCGATCATGCCGAGAATTGCCAGGAAGATCAGCGATCCGACCGCCACGACCGGCAGCAGGAAGGAGGCCGGCGAGGCCACGACCAGGATCAGCGGCGCCGCGGCGCCGATCGTGAAGGTGGCCGCCGACGCCAGCGCCGCCTGTACCGGCCGGGCGGCGGTGGTTTCCGAAATCCCCAACTCGTCCCGCGAATGCGCGCCCAGCGCATCCCTCGCCATCAGCTGCAGCGCCACCTGACGGGCGAGTCCGATCTCGACGCCGCGCGCGGCGTAGATCTGCGCGAGTTCCTCTCTCTCGTGGACGGGGTCGGTCGACAGTTCGTATGTCTCGCGGGTGAGGTCGGCTTTCTCGGTATCTGATTGCGAACTGACCGACACATATTCGCCGGCCGCCATCGACATTGCCCCGGCCACCAGGCCGGCGACACCGGCGACCAGGGCTTCCCGGCCGTCGGACGCCGCCGATGCAACGCCCAGCACTAGGCTCGCCGTCGAGATGATGCCGTCATTGGCGCCGAGAACCGCCGCCCGCAACCACCCGATGCGCGCGACGAGGTGCCTCTCCTTGTGGACCGCTCTCATGGCCAGGCTCTCCTTCGGTGACTTCCGGCGCGATTTCGGGCAGCGGGACGCCGGCTTGACCGCCGACGATGCGGGTCGCTGACGGTGATGCCGTCAGGATCCCGGCGGGCGGTGGCACTGGCCGACCGAGCCGGTGGCGCAGATCAGCCGCCCATCGGTCCAGATCGCGCCCGACAGGTCGGCCCCGTAGAAGTCGGCGCCGTCGAGGCGGGCGCCGGCGAAATTGGCGCCCTTGAGATGCGCGCCGTAGAACCGCGCCCGGCGCAGGTCGGCCTCGGCGAAACGCGCGTCGGTCAGGTCGGCGCGGGTGAAGTCCGCCTCGTTCAGGCGGGCGCGCTCGAAGCGCGCGCCCCCTAGATCGGCGGCGACGAACTTGGTCCGCCGGCCGTCGATGCCGGCGAGCGTGGCGCCGCGCAGGTTGGCCGAATTGAAGCTCGCATTGCGCAAGCTGGCGCCGGTCAGGTCGACGGCGGTCAGGGTGGTGCGATCGAAGGTGCAGTCGCCCCAGTCGACCTTGGGCGCGGCAACCTCGGTGCAGGCGGCCCAGGCGGGCTGGGCCAGAAGGACGAGCAGGCCGGCGAGCGGCAGAAAGCGCTTCATCTGCCAAATCTAGTGGCAGCGGCGGCCTTCTCCAAGCGGCGTTGGCGCCGCCGCCGCCGGTGATGTAGGGTTTTCCTTCTTCAGGATTATCTGCGCAAGGAATGCCGCCAATGGCCACCGCAGCCGTCGCCCGCCCCGAACCCGCCGCCATCGAGGCCTGCATCGCCGACCTCAAGGCGTTGGCCGGCGACGATTTCTCGACCGCCCGGGCGGTGCGCGACCATCACGGCAAGGATGAAAGCTGGCACGAGCCGATGGCGCCGGACGGCGTGCTGTTCGCCACCTCGACCGAGCAGATCGTGGCTGCCGTCAAGATCTGCGCCCGCCACGGGGTGCCGATCATCCCGTTCGGCACCGGCACCTCGCTCGAGGGCCACGTCACCGCCGTCGCCGGCGGTATCTGCATCGACACGACGCGGATGAACCGGGTGCTCAAGGTCAACGTCGAGGATCTCGACGTGGTGGTCGAGCCCGGCGTCACCCGCAAGCAGCTGAACGAGCACATCCGCGATACCGGCCTGTTCTTTCCGATCGATCCCGGTGCCAATGCCTCGATCGGCGGCATGACCGCGACGCGGGCCTCGGGCACCAATGCGGTGCGTTACGGCACGATGCGCGAGAACGTGCTGTCGCTGACCGTGGTGATGGCCGACGGCCGGGTCATCCGCACCGCGCGGCGCGCGCGCAAGTCGGCCGCGGGCTACGACCTGACCCGGATCTTCGTCGGCTCCGAAGGCACGCTCGGGATCATCACCGAGATCACCTTGCGCCTCTACGGCATCCCCGAGGCGATGTCGTCGGCGATCTGCGGCTTCGCCACGCTCGAAGGTGCCGTCGACACCGTGATCCAGACGATCCAGTCGGGCATCCCCGTCGCGCGCATCGAACTGCTCGACGACGTCCAGATCGATGCGATCAACCGCTATTCCAAGCTCGAGCTGCCGGTCCGCAACACGCTGCTGCTCGAATTCCATGGCACCACCGCCGGCGTCCAGGAACAGGCCGAACTGGTCCAGGCCATCGCCAGCGAGCATGGCGGCGAAGGCTTCGTCTGGACCACCAAGCCGGAGGAACGCACGCGGCTATGGCAGGCGCGCCATGACGCGGCCTATGCCAACAGTGCGCTGCGCGCCGGTTCGCGGATGTGGGCGACCGATGTCTGCGTGCCGATCTCGCGCCTGGCCGAATGCATCATGGAAACCAAGAAGGACATCGCCGACAGCTTCATCATCGCCCCGCTGGTCGGCCATGTCGGCGACGGCAATTTCCACCTGACCTTCATCATCGACCCGAACGAGCCGCGTGAGGTGGCCGAGGCCGAGCGGCTGAACGACCGGCTGGTGATGCGCGCGCTGGCGATGGACGGCACCTGCACCGGCGAACACGGCATCGGCCTCGGCAAGTCGAAGTTCCTGGTTGCCGAACATGGCGAGGCAGTCGCGGTGATGCGCGCCATCAAGCAGGCGCTCGATCCCGCCAACCTGATGAATCCCGGCAAGATCCTGCCGCAGTAATCGCGTCAGCCGGCCTTGGGCGGTTCCGGCTCGTGATCGAGCCGGGCGCCGTCGAGGCGGCGGTCGGTCAGGCGCCGCTCGGCTGACGTCTGGGTCTTTTCGGCCTTGGTGCGGCCGTGCAGCAGCCGGTTCGTATCGGCCTGCGCCTCGCGCTCGGCGCGGGCGCGGGCCTTGCGGAACCGGTTGAGGTTGATGATCTCGGCCATGGTCGGCTACCCCGATCGCGTGAAGGGGCGAGTTTAAGCCAGCCCGCCTGTATCGCAAAGCCCCGGCCGATGACGATTCGTGACGAGGGTTGACCCCGGCTTACCCCGGTGCGCGCTACTGTCGGCCTCGACGATACGAAACGATGGAGCCCGTCATGTCCGCCATCTCTGCTTCCTCGCCCGGTGTGTCGGGTGCCTATCAGGCCCAGGCGCTGCAGGCGTCGCGCCGGCAACAGCCCGCGCCGCCGCCCCCGCCGGTGCAGCAGGCAACCCAGGTAAATCCGACGCCCGGCAAGGGCATCGGCCGAAACATCGACATCCGCGCCTGATCAGAATGCCCGGTAGTAATCCTCGGTTACGCAGACCATCAGCATGTCGACGGCCGTGTCGTCGGCCCCCAGCGGCAGGATGATCCGGTTCCAGGAATAGCGGAACCGCGCCGCCGTCACATCCTCAGACAGTTGGCCGTAGATCGGCTGGCCGGTCGCGATACAGGCGAAATAGGACCGCTTGGTCATCTCCCGGATGCCGGGATTGTCGCGCACCGTCTGACCGGTCAGGTCGGTATGGATGCGCTGGGCATGCAGGCTCGGGAAGACGCGGAAGCGCAGGTCGGCACCCCCCTCGATGACGTCGAGCAGGGCGAGCCATCCCATCCAGGGCTTGAATTCCACCACGTCGAAATCGGCCCGCGCCGGCCAGCGGCGGCGCCCGCGCCGTTCCAGCCACAGCGCATGCAGCGCCGCGAGCTTGCGGTCGGCACCGGGCGGCAGGGTGAAATCGGCCGGGTCGGTCATTGCACCTCAGTCAAACACGCCCGTCGCGTTTTTCCAATCCACGACCGTGCCGCGCGCGCTATCACCGCGGCGACAGGCAACAGGATCAAGGGAATGCCGATGAAACTCTACTCGCTGCCGCTGTCGCCGTTCGCCGCCCGCGTCCGCGCCGCGATCTACGCCAAGAACCTGGATGTCGAGATCCTGCAGGCGCCGGCCGACTGGGCAACCTCGGCCAGCTATCGCGCCCTGAATCCGCTTGGCCGCGTCCCCGTGCTGGTGCTGGACGACGGCACGACGCTCCCGGAATCCGGGGTCATCGTCGACTATCTCGACGACGCCTTCCCCGATCCGCCGCTGCGCCCGGCGGCCGCGACCGACCGGGCCCGCGTCCGCCTGATCACCCAGGTTGCCGAACTCTACGTGAATGCGGCGATGATGCCGCTGTTCGGCTTGTTCGACACCGCGACGCCGGACCAGGCGGCCATCGCGGCACAGCTGGCGACGTTCGACAGGGCGCTGGGCCAGCTCGAACGGCTGCTGACGCCCGGTTGCTATGCGTTCGGCGATCGGCTGACCACGGCCGATGCCTGGCTGACGCCGCTGCGCTATGCGATCGGCGGGCTGATGGCCTTTGCCGGCAAGCCCGATCTGCTGGCCAACTGCCCCGCGATCGCCGGCTATGACGCGGTCGCCAAGGCCGATCCGCATCTCGGCCGCGTCTGGGCCGAGATGGAGGATGGCCTGAAGGCGTTCATGGCCCGGCGGGCGGCCGAGGCCGCGGCCAAGGCCTAGGTTTCGATGCCCTTCATGCCCTCCGGGGTGTAGCGCCCGCCGGCGACGGCGGCGGGCGCGAACAGCCGATCGAGGGTCGCGACCTCGGCGGCCGACAGTGCGATGTCGGCCGCTGCGGCATTTTCGGCCAGATAGCGCGCGCGCTTGGTGCCGGGGATCGGTATCACGTGCGGATGCCTGGCCAGGATCCAGGCCAGCGCGACCTGGGCCGGCGTGGCACCGCGCGCGACGGCGAAATCGGCCAGGCGGCGGGCGAGCGTCAGGTTCTGGTCGAGCGCATCGCCCTGGAATCGCGGGTTCTGGCGGCGGAAGTCGTTTTCGGCCAGGCCGTCGGCGCCCGCGACCGTGCCGGTGAGGAAGGCGCGGCCGAGCGGCGAATAGGCGACGAAGGCCACCCCCAGCTCGGCGCAGGCGGCGAGCATGCCGCCCTCCGGTTCACGCGACCACAGCGAATATTCGCTCTGCACCGCCGCGATCGGATGGACGGCATGGGCGCGCCGCAAGGTCTGGACCGAGATTTCAGAGAGGCCGAGGCGGCGCACCTTGCCGGCATCGACCAGCCGGGCCATCGCACCCGCCGCCTCCTCGATCGGCACGGCGGGATCGCGGCGATGCAGATAGTAGAGATCGATCGCTTCGACGCCGAGCCGGCGCAGCGAGGCGTCGCAGGCTTGGCGGATATGAGCCGGCGAATTGTCGATGCGCCGGTCGTAGCGGCCGGCCTCGCGCACGATGCCGAATTTGGTGGCGACGGTGACGCGACCGGCCCGGCCCTTGAGGAAGCCGCCGATCAGTTCTTCATTATGGCCGATGCCATAGGTATCGGCGGTGTCGAAGAAGTCGATGCCGTGATCGAGCGCTGCCGCGAGGGTCGCGCGCGAGCCCTCGTCGTCGCGTGGGCCGTAGAACTCGGACATGCCCATGCAGCCGAGACCGATGGCGGAGACGGCGGGGCCGCCGGCCCCCAGGGTGCGTCGTAGCATGCGAACCTCACCTGATGCGAACGGGGCTCACTCTGCCATCGGCGGGGCGGGTTGATAATCCGCCGTCCGCTTCATGGGCCGTTGAGCCGGGCTCAACAATCGAACAGCGCCAGCACCAGCCCGGCCAGCCCCAGCCCGACGGCCAGCCGCGGCCGGTAGGGCAACAGCAGGATCAACCCGAGCCCCGCGGCGGTCAGCACGCCGAACCACGCCACCGGCCCGAAGGCCCAGCCGTCGGCCGCGACGGCGGCGGCAAACGACAAGACCAGCGCCACGCCGGCGGCCAGGCGCAGCGCGAGCGCGCTGCCGGGTCGGACCGCCCGGCCGACGACCTGGCGGTGGTGGCGATCCATGGCGAGGCAAAGTCCGGCCAGGGCGGCATAGGCCAGCCCGATCGACGCCAGCATCACCGCCTCGCCAGTTTCAGCGCGAGCCAGCCGAGGAAGGCGGCGGTCGCGAGGCTTGCGAGATCGAAGCCGGCCAGCATCCAGTCGCCGTCGCCGAGGCTGTGGCCGAGATGGCGGGCCGAGGTAGCGGCATTGAGCAGCGGCAGCCCGGCGCAGAGCAGGGCGGCGAGGCCGAGCTGCTCGGCCCAGGCCTTCAGATGCGGCCGGCAGGCGCCGTGGATCGCGGCGATCGCCCAGGCTGCGAAGAACACCTGCGCCTCGAGATCGGCGCGATCGGGCCGGTCGGCCGGGATCAGCCGGTTGGCCCAGAAGAAGGCGGCGATGGCGATGACCAGCCCGGCCATCGCCCCGACATTCAGGCCTTCGACCACGCGCTGGCGCCGCGGCCGGCGCTTGACCAGCCACAGTATCAGGCCGGTGGCGATCATCGCCGTGCCGGCGAGGCCGGCGATGAAATAGAGCAGCCGCAGCGCGGGCCCGGCGAAGCGGCCGAGATGCAGGCCGTACATCACCGCGCGGGTGACGCCGGCGGGCTTGCCGTCCTCGACCGCGACCACCGCGCCGGTGGTGCCGTCGAAGGCGATCTGGCGGCGGCGATGGGCCAGACCCGAGGAGTCGGCGGCGTGGATGCG
>JAEYTW010000455.1 GCA_023433835.1 Pseudomonadota bacterium
AAACATCGCAAAACCCAGCGCGGCAGCCGCGCAGGCACCGCTTCCCGTGGCAACAAGCTCGACTTCGGGGAGTTCGGCCTGCAGACGCTGGACCGCGGCTGGATCAAGAACAACCAGATCGAAGCCTGCCGCGTCGCCATCAACCGCTTCCTGAAGCGCAAGGGCAAGGTCTTCATCCGCATTTTCCCGCACAAGCCGGTCACCGCCCGTCCGCCTGAAACCCGAATGGGCAAGGGCAAGGGCTCGCCCGAATTCTGGGTCGCCGTCGTGCTGCCGGGTCACATGCTGTTTGAAATCTCCGGCGTCAATGAGGCAACCGCCAAGGAGGCTTGCCGCCTGGCCGCCAACAAGCTCGGCCTGCGCACCCGCTTCGTGTCCCGCGCCGCCGCCATCTAATCCCACCGATCCGAACCCGTTATGAAGACCAAGGAACTCCGCGAGCTTTCCGTCGAGGAACTGGGCGCCCGCCGCCGCGAACTGCGCCAGGAAATGCTCAACCTGCGCGTCCAGCAGCAGATCGGCCAGCTGGAAAATCCGGCCCGCCTGCATCTCCTGCGCCGCGAGGTCGCCCGCATCGAAACCCTTCTTTCCGAACGCGCCGCCGCCACCCAGGCCGCCTGAGCCGGAGCCATCCCCACCTGTACCCATCCCCCATCATGAGCGAGGCCGTCACCGAAGCAGCAGCAACCCCCCGCGCCCCCGTCCGCAAGGAGCGCGTCGGAGTGGTCGTGTCCGACAAAATGTCCAAGACCATCGTGGTCGAGGTCGAGCGCCGCGTCCCGCACCCGCGCTTCAAGAAGATCATCCGCAAAACCTCCAAGTTCTACGCTCACGACGAGAACGAGCAGGCCAAGATCGGCGACCGCGTCCTCATCGTGGAAACCCGTCCGCTGAGCAAGCTCAAGCGCTGGAACCTTCAGGAGATCCTGAAACACTAAGCCAAGAACCTTTCAACCCTTCAAGGAGAACACCGCCATGCTGCAGATGGAATCCTCAATTCCGGTGGCCGACAACACCGGAGCCCGCGTCGCCAAGATGATCGGCGTGCTCGGCAAAAAGAACACCCGCCACGCCTTCGTCGGCGACATCATCACTGCCCACGTCCGCGAGTCGACCCCGACCGCCAGCGTCAAGAAGGGTGAAGTCGTCCGCGCCGTCGTCGTGCGCACCGCGCATCCGATCCGCCGTTCCGACGGCTCCATCCTGCGCTTCGACCGCAACGCCATCGTTATCATTGACAAGGACAACAATCCGAAGGGAACGCGCATCTTCGGCCCCGTGGCCCGCGAACTGCGCGACAAGAACTTCATGAAGATCGTTTCCCTCGCCCCCGAAGTGCTATGAGCCGCATCAAAACCCACGTCAAAAAGGGTGACAACGTCACCGTCATCGCCGGGGCCCACAAGGGCGCCCAGGGCGTCATTCTCGAAGTCCAGCCCGCCAAGGCCCGCGTCCTCATCGAGGGCGTGCGCATGATCAAGAAGACCGTGCGCCCCTCGCAGGAGCGCCCGAACGGCGGCATCATCGAGAAGGAAGGCCCCATCCACATTTCCAACGTCAAGCTCGCCGACGCCAAGCCGAAATCGGCGAAGAAGAAGGTTGCGAAAAAGAAGTAATCCCGCAAATTGCCTCCCCCTCCGTTTCCGTCCGGCATCCGCCGGGTCCGCGGTGGAAAGGCGGCACAGCCCAAACTGAATCATGGAACCCCAGCTACAGTCCCTCTATAACGAGAAACTCCGCGACCAGCTCAAGCAGGAGCTTGGCCTCGCCAATGTCCACCAGGTCCCCCGCCTTGAGAAGATCGTCGTCAACTGCGCCGTCGGTTCGCAGGGCGAGCGCAAGCAGGCCGTCGAGGACGCCGTCAACGAAGTCGCCCTGATCACCGGCCAGAAGCCCGTCATCACCCTCAGCAAGAAGGCGATCGCCAACTTCAAGCTGCGCGCCGGTGAGCCTGTCGGCGTCAAGGTCACCCTGCGTGGCCGCCGCATGTATGACTTCCTCATGCGCCTGGTGAAGACCGCCATTCCGCGCGTCCGCGACTTCCGCGGTGTCGCCCCCAAGGCCTTCGACGGCCGCGGCAACTACACCCTCGGCATCAACGACCAGTCCATCTTCCCGGAGATCGAGATCGACAAGATCAAGCGCACGCTGGGCTTCGACATCACCTTCGTTACCTCCACCGGCAATGACGACCATGCCCGCGAGCTGCTGCGCGCGCTCGGCATGCCGTTCCGCGGCAAGACCGCCACCGCCAAGACCGAGGCCGCCTAATAACGTAACGCCGACCCTTCGCGCATCATGACTGATCCCATTTCTGATTATCTCACCCGCATCCGCAACGCCGCCTCCGCCGGCCAGCAGGAAGTGTTCGTGCCCTTCTCCAAGATGAAGTCCGAGCTCTCCCGCATCCTGCAGGAGGAAGGCTACATCTGGAGCTACGAGGTGGACACCAGCGCCGCCCATCCGCGCCTCAAGCTGAAGCTCAAGTACCAGGACAAGACCCCGGTTATCCGACACCTTTCGCGCGTCAGCAAGCCTGGCCTGCGCAAGTACGTCTCGACCGACGAGATCCCGCGCGTGCTTGGCGGCCTCGGCATCGCCATCCTCTCCACCTCGCGCGGCATCATGACCGGCGCCCGCGCCCGCAAGGCCAAGGTCGGTGGCGAGTTGCTCGCTCAAATCTGGTAACCCCCACCAAGGATTCATCATCATGTCACGCGTTGGAAAACAACCCATCCCCCTGCCCGACAAGGTCACCGTCAAGATCGGTGACGACCGCAGCGTCCTCGTTGAGGGCCCCAAGGGCAAGCTCACCTGGACCCTGCCCGCCGGTATCAGCGTCGAAAACGGCGAAGGCTCGCTGAATGTCACCCGTGCCAACGACGATCGCGTCGTTCGCGCCATGCACGGCACCAGCCAGCGCCTCATCGGCAACATGGTCGAGGGCGTCAGCAAAGGCTTCCGCAAGGACCTTGAAATCCACGGCGTCGGCTTCCGTGCCGCCGTCAAGGGCAGCGTCATCGACCTCAACCTCGGCCAGTCGCACGACCGCCTGCACCCCATCCCCGAGGGCGTCAAGGTGACCGTCACTGACAACACCAAGATCGCCATTGAGGGCATCGACAAGCAGATGGTCGGCCAGCTTGCCGCCGACATCCGCGCCTATTATCCGCCGGAGCCTTACAAGGCCAAGGGCGTCCGCTACGCCGGCGAGCAGATCCGCCGCAAGGCCGGCAAGAGTGTGAAGTAACAACAGGAGAGACTCATCATGGCTGTCAAGAACCGCAAACTGACCCGCGCGCGCATCCACGCCCGCATCCGCAAGACCCTTCGGGGCACCCCCAAGCGTCCCCGTCTCGCCGTCTACTTCTCCAACACCAACGTCTACGCCCAGGTGATCGACGACGAGGCTGGCCGCACGCTGGTCTCCGCCTCGACCAAGGAGAAGGGCTTCGGCGACACGCGCGCCAATGTCGCCACCGCCACCCGCGTTGGCCAGGCCGTCGCCGAGCGCGCCCTGGCCCTGAACATCACCGAGGTCGTCTTTGACCGCGGCGGTTTCATCTATCACGGCAAGGTCAAGGCCCTCGCCGACGCCGCCCGTGAAAAGGGCCTGAAATTCTAATTCCACCGAGCACGCACATTATGGCAGAAGCTACTCTCAGTCCCGCCTTCGGCGAATCCTCCGGCGAGTCCCGTCCGGACACCATCGAGAAGGTGGTCCACATCAACCGCTGCGCCAAGGTCGTCAAGGGCGGCCGCCGCTTCAGCTTCTCCGCGCTCGTCGTCGCCGGCGATCAGCAGGGCAGGGTGGGCTGGGGCTTCGGCAAGGCCAACGAGGTGGCGGACGCCATCAAGAAGGCCACGGAAGCCTCGCGCAAAAAGATGAGCCGAGTTCATCTCGACAACGCCACCATTCCCCACGAGGTGGTCGGTGAACACGGCGGCGGCCACATCATGCTCAAGCCTGCGGCCCCCGGTACCGGCATCATCGCCGGCGGCGGTGCCCGCGCCGTCCTCGAAGCTGCCGGCGTCCGTGACGTCATCGGCAAATCCCTCGGCTCCAGCAACCACGCCAACGTGGTCAAGGCCACGCTCGCCGCGCTCACCGCCCTGCGGCCCAAGGACGAGATCCTGCGCTCCCGCGGCAAGACGCCGCGCGAACGCCAGGCGCTCTGAGCCATTCCCTCCACCCCATTCCCCATTCCATTTTCATGAGACTTCACGACGTTCAACCCCGCCCGGGCGCGAAGAAGCGCCGCAAGCGCATTGGCTGCGGCGAAAGCTCCGGTCACGGCAAGACTTCCTGCAAGGGCCACAAGGGCCAGAAGGCCCGTTCCGGCAAGGGCATCCGCCCGGGCTTCGAAGGCGGCCAGATGCCGCTGCACCGCCGCCTGCCCAAGAAGGGCTTCAGCAACGCCATGTTCCGTGACGTGTACGAAGTCGTCAATGTCGGCGACCTCAACGCCTTCGACGACGGCGCCACCGTCAATGAACAGGCCCTGCGCGAGAAAGGCCTTGTCAACCGCAGCTGCGACGCCGTCAAGATCCTTGGCAGCGGAGAACTGACCCGCAAGCTCACCATCCAGGTGGACAAGGTCAGCGCCTCGGCCCGCGAGAAGATCGAAAAAGCCGGCGGCAGCATCGCCGCCTGAGCCCCGACAGCCTTCATCACGCCAGCGGGCCGGTCACGGACGAACCTTCCGGGTTGTCAGTTGGCCGAGCCCGTTTTCTCTTAGCCCACTCTCATGATCTCCGCCTTTGCCAACGTCTTCAAAGTCCCCGAACTGAGGTCCCGCATCCTCTTCACCCTGGCGATGATCGTCATCGTCCGGGTCGGCACCGCCATCACCCTTCCCGGGGTGGATGCCACGGTGCTTGACGAGTGGATCAACAGCCGCACCGCTGACGCCAGCTCGGGCGCGGCGCAGGTGGCGGCCCTGCTCAACGTCTTCAGCGGCGGCGGCCTGGCGAATTGCGCGATCTTCGCCCTGGGCATCATGCCCTACATCAGCGCCTCGATCATGCTGCAGTTGCTCACCGCCGTGGTGCCGCGGCTGAGCAAGCTGGCCCGCGAAGATGGCGGCCGGCAGAAAATCACCCAGTACACCCGCATCGCGACCATCGCGCTCTGCCTGTTCCAGGGGTATCTGCTCGCCAAGTCCCTGCAGAGCCCCGGCCAGAACATTTTCCTCGGCGGTCTCCAGGAGGTCATCGACCGCCTGCAGCGGCCGCTCGTGCCCAACTACGGTTTCTTTGAATTTGTCCTGCCGACCGTCATCACCATCACCGCGGGCACGATGCTCATGATGTGGCTGGGTGAGATGATCACCGAGCGCGGCATCGGCAACGGCATCTCCCTGCTGATTTGCGTCAACATCGTTTCCGACCTGCCCGGTGCCCTCGTCCAGGTCTGGCAGACCTACGTCGGCAACGTCGGCGGCGACATGACCCGGCCGGCCATGCTCGTCATGCTGCTCGCCTTCATGGTCATCGTCATTGCCGGCGTCATCGCCCTGACCCAGGCCACCCGGCGCATTGTCATCCAGTACGCCAAACGCGTCGTCGGCCGCAAGGTTTACGGTGGCCAAACCCAGTACCTGCCGCTGAAGATCAACTATTCCGGCGTCATGCCGATCATCTTCGCCCAGGCCATCCTGCTCTTCCCGTCGCAGATCATCTCCTCGATGTTCCCCGACGTCGGCTGGATCCAGCGTTTCTCCCAGGCCATCGCCTCCGGTTGGATCTATTACACGGTGTCGGCCGCGCTGATCTTCTTCTTCAGCTACTTCTGGGTCGCCACCATGTTCCAGCCCACCCAGATCTCCGAAGACCTGAAGAAGAGCGGCGGCTACATCCCCGGCATCCGCCCGGGCAAGCCCACCGCCGACTTCCTCGACTTCACGATGAGCCGCCTGACCTTTGCCGGCGCCATCTTCCTCACCCTGCTCTACATCCTGCCCGGGGTCATCAGCGGTGCCATGGGCATCGCCCCGCAGACCGCCCAGTTCTTCGGTGGCACCAGCCTGCTCATCCTGGTCGGCGTCGTGCTCGACGTCATGCGCCAGGTGGAGACCCACCTGCTGCAGAGCCACTACGACGGCTTCCTCAAGAAGGGGCGCATCCGCGGCCGCTTCGACCGCATCCAGCAGACCGGCAAGGTGGCCGACGCCACCACCCTGGTCCGCCTCTGGGTCGCCATCGCCATCATGACCCTGATCGGGGTCGCCTGGTTCATCGCCGGCAAGTAAGCCCATGCTCGCCGGCAAGATCCCGATCCGCCACGGTGCCCAGCAGCAGGGCATCCGCGCCGCCTGCCAGCTCGCGCGCGACATCCTGCTCGAAACCGCCGCCCAAGTGCGCGCCGGCATCACCACCGGCGAGATCGACCGCTTTGCCGCCGCCGTGATGAAGAAGCGCGGCTGCAAAAGCGCCTTCCTCGGCTACCGCAAGTTTCCCGGCCACATCTGCATCTCGATCAACGAGGAGGTGGTCCACGGGATCGGCGGGCCGCGTGTCATCCAGGAGGGTGACATCGTCAAGATCGACGTCGGCATCGAGTTCCAGGGGTGGATCGGCGACAACGCCCTCACCGTGCCGGTCGGCGAGGTTGACCGTGAAACGCTGCGTCTCATGGCCGCCACCGAGGAATCGCTGCATGTCGCCATCAAGTTTGCCCGCGACGGCTGGATGCTCGGCGACCTCTGTCACTCGGTCGAGAACCACGTCACCCAGTACGGCTTCACCGTTGTGCGTGAATTCGTCGGCCACGGTGTCGGCCGCAAGCTGCACGAGGAGCCACAGGTGCCCAATTATGGGCAGAAGGGCACAAGACCGCGCCTGAAGGCCGGCATGACCCTGGCCATTGAGCCGATGATCAACCTCGGCACGGGTAAAACCCGCATTCTTGCCGACGAGTGGACCGTCGTCACCCTCGACCGCAAGCCCAGTGCTCATTACGAGCATGTGGTTTTGGTCACCGAAGGGGAACCGGAGGTGCTGACCCTGCGCAAACGCATGTTCCCGCGTGGCGTGGAGGATCTGACCCCGCTGCCGGTGAGTGCCCTCGCCTGAAAGGGCTTTGCTGGCCACCTCCCGTCTGCAGCCTGAAAGGAATTCCGCAAGTCGCCGAACCTGCAGGCTAAAGGAAATTCGATTTCTTTCTGAACGAAAAAAACTTGGAAGGCGGATGCCTTTATGTTTGAAATGATAAATTGCTAAATATTGACTCAAAAAGCCTTGGCTCGTCCCGAGGCCGTTTGCGTTTTGCCCGACTTTCGCCGTCAACCGTCCCCTTCACCGCCAGCCATCGCTTCCATGAACAAGGTTCTTTCCAATGTCATGCTAAAGGGAATTCGCTACGCCAGCCTAATTCCCTTTCTGTCCCTCAGCGTGTCGGCCCAGACGGCCACTTGGCAGCAGGTGCAAACGGGTCTGCACAGCTGGCAGGATCCGTTGAATTGGAACACCGGCGTGGTGCCGAACGGCACCTCAGTGACGGCCTCCTTCGGCAACAACCCGCTGGGCGCGCAGACCATTGGCCTCGATGAAAACGTCGTGATCGGCACGCTGAGCTTTGGCAATTCGAAGGGCTCCTACACCCTGGCGGCTGGCATGGCCGACACCCTGACCCTGTTCAATGACGGCCTGGGAGCGACGATCTCCAACCTGGGGACGGCCAGCAACATCATCGCGACGAATCTGGATTTGGCGGACGGGCCGAACACCCTCCACATCGCCGACGGTCGCCTCACCCTTGATGGCGTGGTCAGCGGTTCGAACGGTTTTACCAAGACCGGCGATGGCTGGCTGGTCCTGCGCCGAACCAACACCTACACGGGCGAGACGAGTCTGGAGGGTGGCATCACCCTGGTCTCTCAGGCCAACGACAACAATGCCGTGCTTGGCGCCACCGGCACCGGCAACGGCACGATCATCCTGCCTGGCGCCACCCTGGCCCTCGCCAATGACGGCACTAACGCTTCCAGCACCACCACGGGGGGTGCCAGCGTCAACACTGAGGCGGTGACCGTGGGCGGGGCCGGCTACCTCAACAACGGCGCCATCCGCAGCTACGCCGGCCGCGAGCAGAACCAGTTGACTGGCGCGGTCACCGTCAGCTCCGACACCCGCTTCCAGTCGCAGGCCGGCACCCTGGCTCTCATCGGCACCGTTGATCTGGGCGCCAACAACTTGCGCGTTGGCGGCACCGGCTTTGTCTCCTTGACCGGTGCGGTGCAGGGCACGGGCACAATCACCCACTTCGGCATCAGCGGTTTCCGCCTGCAGAACACCACAGCCAGCAACAGCTTCTCCGGCGTCATCAATTCCGAACTCGGCGAAGTGCGTGCGGAAAACAGCGATGCCAATGGCCTGACCGCCTACGACAATGTGTCGGCCCTGAACATCAAAAACGGCTACCTGCACATCATGGCGCCAACCAGTGGCAGCTTCACAGTCAAGAGCCGTGTGCCCGACACCCTGCCGATCACCCTGCAGGCGGGACGCATTCGCATCGAGAGCACTTCCTTCAACAGCACCAACGGCTTCGCCTGGGCGGAGACGGTGGGCGATGTCACCGCCACCCTCGGCCACACCTATTTCGACTTCCGCGACACCAATGCGGACAGCGGCACCCGCGTGCTCACCGTGACCAGTCTGACCCGCTCGAATCCGTCGGTCACCCTCCGGCTTGGTGGTGATGGCACCGCTGCCACCAACATCGGTAACGGCACCCTCGGCAACCGCTACCGCTTCTTCAACACCGCACTCGACGGCGGCGGTAACGTGCCGTTCGTAGGCGGCTGGGCCTACACCAACGCTGAGTTCATGAAGTACAACGACCAGTCTCTCGGCGGCAACGGCTACCGGGCCCTGGAAGCGGGTGATTATTTCATTGACCAGCCGGAAGCCACCTGGGACGCGAGCAAGAACGTCAAGATCACCTCGGCCAACCGCACGCTCGCCCTCAACACCACCATCCAATCCCTCAACATCCTCAGCGCGACCGGTCGCACTCTCGGTGGCGCGGCGGGCGTCGTTTTGGAAATCGGCTCCGGCGGCCTGCTCACCAGCGGCACCACCCACACGCTGTCCGTACCCTTCCTCACCGCCGGCGCCGCCAGCGACTACCACCTCTACGACATCGCTTGGGCCAGCAACATTTTCCGCTCCGTCGTCGCCGACAACGGCGCCAATCCCGTTTCCCTGGTCAAGACCGGCGGTGGCACCACCTCCTTTTACTCTGCCAGCACCTACACCGGCACCACGGACATTCAGGAAGGCATGCTGCGCGACGTCATCGGCGTTCGTGGCATGGTGGGCCTCGGTTCCGGCAACCTGACCTTCTCAGGCTCCCCCATCAACCAGGCGGTCTATGAAAACGACCGCGACTTCACCCGCGCACTCGGCGCCGGTGCCGGCCAAGTCCAGTTTCTCAGCGGCAGCGGCGTCGGGTTCTCCGCCTACGGTGCGCCCATCAACGTCAATTTTGGGGGTGCCGGCGACACCGTGGTCTGGGGGTCGACCCATTTCAATCCCGGCCTCTTCACCCTCAACGGTGGCAACGCCACTCATGTCGTCACCCTGGTCAACCCCGTCGATCTCGGCAACGAGCAGCGCTACATTCGTCTCGACGGCGGCGCTTCCGGTGGCAATCGCGCCTCCATTGGCGTTATGGCTGGCGACCTCTTCAATGGCGGTGTCGTCAAGCGCGGCGGCGGCGTGCTCGTCTTTGACAACGTCAAGACCTACACCCAGGGCACCATCATCAACGAGGGCGAGCTCTGGTTGCGCGGTCAGGGCACCGCCGGTGCCAACGTCGTCGGCAACGACATCATGATCGGCGCCGCCTCGCGTCTCAAGCTGGATGGTCCGGCCAACGTCGGTTCGCGCCAGTTGATCTCGATGTACAACGTGGATGACAACAGTGCGTCGGCGATCTCCTTCGGCCCGGGTTACGGTGACGGCAGCGGCATTCGCTTCCACACCTTCCTGAGCGACCCCAACTCCGCCGGTCAACTCGGCGGGCATGACGTCTACATTCAAAATCAGCAGACCATCGACAACCGGCGCAACCGCATCGCCGTGCAGATCAGCGGCCTGCACAACTTCTCGGCAGATGTCATGGACCAGATTGTCAACGTCGCGCCCGATGTTGAGGCCTGGTTCGGCGCCGACACCGGCAACGGTACCTTCACCGGCGCCTCGCTGCCAGCCACTGGCCGCACCAAGACCGGCGGCAACACCTTCTTCCGTCTCGGCAGCGGCGGCGGCACGATCAACATCGCCAATGCCAACGTCCTCGACGGTGCCTACCCGCTCATTGTCGGTGCCGAGGACAACACCGGACGTGTCAACATTGGCGGCGTGGTCTACCTGCCGCAGGCGCAGAACTACAGCGGCACCATCCCCCAGACCGTCGGCACGGCCCTCACTGCCGG
>JAEYTW010000493.1 GCA_023433835.1 Pseudomonadota bacterium
GGCCAGGGCCACGCTGGCGCCGATGCGTGCGCCGACCGATCGCCCGATGCCGGCAAGGGTGCGGCCGAGCGCGCCGCGCCGGGGCACGACCTGGCCGGCGGCGAGATCGATGTCCGTCGCCAGGCCGGCGGCGATACGCTTGTAGAGCGCGTCCGCGGCGGTTTTCTCAGCCGCGCTCAGCGCGGTGCGGATCGAGATGAAGCCGGTGACGCGGCCGGCCTCGACGATCGGCGAGACCGAGGCGCGCACCCAGTAGTGGTCGCCGTCTTTCCGGCGGTTCTTCACCGCGCCCGTCCACGGCCGCCCGGCCTTCAGCGTCGTCCACAGGTCGGCGAACGCTTCCTTGGGCATGTCGGGGTGGCGGACGATATTGTGGGGGGCATCCCGCAGTTCCTCGGGCAAGAAACCCGAGACGGCGACGAACTGGTCGTTGAAGGCGGTAATCCTGCCCTTGAGGTCGGTGCGCGAGACGAGCATGGCATCGTCGGCAAGGCGGTACTCATGGTTGCTGACCGGCAGATTACGTCGCATTCAATCGTTCTCCTCCCAAACACGCAATTGCTGATGCGGTTTCCGGCGACAAAACGCAAGGGTATTGGTGGATCAGAAGTCGCGTTCCCGGGGCCGCTGGTCGAGATCGAGCGCCGCCATCATGCCGCCATGGCGGCGGGCCTGGCGGGCGGCGTTGCCGCCGGCCTTGCGGACCTGTTCCATCGCCTCCGTCGCGTCGGCCAGCAGGATGTCGGCATCGCGGCTGGAGGGCGTCACCAGGACGAAGCCCAGGCTCATCGTCGGGTGCAGCGTGTCCTGGTCGAGCACGGCCGGCCCCGCCACCGCGTCGATCAGCTTGGCCGCGATCTTGCCGGCATCGTCGGGGTTGCTCAATTCCTCGACGACGACGACGAAGGTGTCGGGGCCGCTGCGGGCGACGAAGTCGACTTCGCGCACCGCCGTCGTCACCCGCCTCGCCACCTCGACCAGCAGGCGATCGCCGATCGTGTGGCCGTAGCGGGCATTGATCGCGGAGAAGCCGTCGACATCGCCCCAGAACACCGCGCCGATATGGCCGTAGCGGCGCGAGCGGGCGAGGATGCGCTGGAATTCCTGCAGCAGCAGCTGGCGGTTGGGCAGGCTGGTCAGCGGGTCGATCTGGGCGTCCCGCGCCAGGCGATGGCGGGCATCGCGCAGGTCGGCGAGCTCGATGCCGACGCGGCGCAGGAAGATCCAGAACAGGATCAGCATGCCGACCAGCGTCAGCGCGGCGATCGGCGCGATCGTCCGGATCAGCCGCCAGCCCGGGGGCTCGATATCCCAGGTCAGGCTGCCCAGGGCGGAGCCGTCGGGCGCGTTCAGCCGCAGCTGGGGCATGCCGGCCGGAACCCCCTCGCCGACCGGCACCAGCCGCAGCCCCGGCAGCAGATAGGTTTCGCCCAGCCCGGCCAGCATCGCTTCGTCGATTTCCTGGGCCAGCACCAGCAGGGCGGGCGAGGGGCGTCGCAGGCCGGGATCGCTGTGCGGCACCAGCGCCGCGACACTGAGAATTTCGAGGCTGTCGCCAGCCCGCAGCACGCCTGTCGCCGGTACCGGCGGCGGCCCGGCGGCGTCGCGCGCGGCGGTCAGCAGGGCTTCGGCCCCGCTGCTCCAGCGGCGGATCGATTGCGGCGGCACCGCCTGGCCCTGCTGGCGCTGGCTCAGCACCTTGTTCTCGCTGTCGATCACCATGACGGTGGTGACGCCGAAATTGCGCGTCAGGTCCTCGCCGACATTGAGGGCGGCCCAGTCGGCGTCGGGGGCCACGACCAGGTTGCGGACGGCATCGTCCCAATGCGCATAGTCGCGCGCGACGCGGCCGAGCTGGCGTTGCTGGGCGGTCAGCACCGCGCGGGCCATCGCCTCGCTGGTCCGCACCGCCTCGCGATCCTGGGTGATCGCCGCATAGTAGATCAGCGCGGCGACGAAGCCGGCCCCGCCGGCCAGCACCAGGAACATCGGCAGCACCATCCGGGCGTAATGCCGCCGCGGCCTGCCGGCGTCGCTGGTCTCGGTGGTCGGTGCCCCCAGCATGCCGGGCCCCGTGCCTCAGCCGTCCTTGAACCATTCGGGCCGCGGTGGCGGCCGGTAGGTATGCGCATCCTGGTCGTGCACCTCGCGCCGGCGGCCGCGCACAAAAATGGTGGTGAGCAGGACGCCGAGGCCCACGCTCAGCACGATGCCGAGAACGGTCGCGAACACGCCGTGGTTCGACAACTCGGCGCCGCCGGCCTCGGAGGCGGTGTTCATGGTGAAGGCGAGATAAGCGGCAAAACCGAGGCCGCAGAGGACGATCAGGGTGGCGGCCAGCACGAACAGCCGGTCGACGCGGGCGTTGCCGCGTTCTGGCCGGGGCGGCGTGGCGGCCGGATCGGCGTTGGGCTGATCTGGCATGGGGAGTGCCCTTTCTGTCAGAACTTGGCCATCGGATCGTAGGCACCGCCGATCGGTTCGCCCGCGCCCGGCGGGCGACCGCCCGACAGCACCAGTTCGATGCGCTGAATGACGCTGGTCGACACCGGATCGTGCCCGCCGAGGATCAGGGCGAGCTGGGTATCCGGAATGCCGACGCGGCGGGCGAGGTCGGGCAGGGTAAGGTTAAGCCGCTTGCGCGCGGCGGTCACGATCTCGGGGGCCGCCCGGGTGAGATAGCGCGCGCCGGTGCGCAGTTCAAACGGCAACTCGACCTTGTGATAGCCACCGGCATCCGGCGCGGGCCGCGGGGGACGCGGGGCGGCGGCCGGGCGCGGCCTCGGCGCGGGCTCCGGCTCGTCTTCCTCGGGCATGATCTCATCGGCGAAGTCGACCAGCGCGCGGGCGTCTTCCGACAGATGGTCGAGCAGCCCGCTGATGCGGTTGAAATGGCTTTCGTCGAAGTCGGGCAGCCCGTCGAGCAGGCTGTGCACCCGGTGATAGTCGCGGGCCTGGTTCAGGAAGGCTTGCTCGCGCTGATAGACCTGCTTGGCGCCAAGGCCTTGCGGCCAGCGCCCCTCGGCGAAGGCGACGAGATAATCGTTGGCCACCGACAGGCGCAGCGACATGGTCCGCCAGCGCAGCTGCGAGCAATGGCGGCGCAGTTCGACCTTCTTGTCGAACTTGCCCTGGGCCAGCCGGTCGTCGACGAAATCGACGAACCGCATCAGCGTATCGACTTCGTCGGTGAAGGCGCGCAGGCCCGCGATGCCGGGCGTGCGGGAGCGGCGGTCGGCATAAGCCTGCCACAGCTTGCGGCTGCGGCTTTCCACTGTCGAGATCAGCTTCAGGGTCTCGGCATCGGCATTGGCCATGCGGGGGCGGGCTCCTTGGGTGGTTGTACCATCCTTACGCCCTGCGAAGGTGGTTTGCCAAGATTCCTTAGCATCCGGCTGTTGTCCTCACGTTCGGGTGAAGGCCCCTTACAACCCCGGGCGTCAGTCGCTAGTGTCGGGATCGTTCACACGTGTGAAGGGATTGGCGGCGCTTTGGACGAGCGGGGACGGGGGGGATCACGGCCGGCCGGCGCCTTGCGCCGCTACGGCCCGTTGGCCGTCCTGGTGGTGGCGATCTGCCTGGTCTGGAGCCTGGGGCCCGACAAGACGGTCATGCTCGACTGGCTCCGGGCCAATCGCGACGTCCTGCGGGCCGAGGTCGCGGCGCGGCCGGCCTGGACCGCTATCGCCTATGTCGCCGCCTATGCCGCGATCACTGCGCTGTCGCTGCCGCTCGGCATCGTCATCTCGCTGCTGGGGGGCTTCCTGTTCGGCCTTTGGCTCGGCGCCCTGCTTTCCGTGGTCGGCGCGACCTGCGGGGCGACGATCCTGTTCCTCGTCGCCCGCTCGGCCCTGGGCGACGGCTGGCGCGGCCGGCTGGGACCGCGGCTGCGCCGGTTCGAGGCGGGCTTCGCGCGCGACGCGGCCAGCTATCTGCTGTTTCTGCGGCTGGTGCCCGCCTTTCCCTTCTGGCTGGTCAACCTCGCCCCGGCCTTCTTCTCGGTACGGGTATGGACCTATGTCTGGACGACGATGGTGGGCGTGATTCCCGGCGCGATCGTCTATTCCTATGCCGGGCGCGGTCTCGGCATGCTGCTCGACGCCCCGGTGCTGAACTTCCGCCAGATCCTGACGCCGCATCTGATGGCGGCCTTCTTACTGCTGGCCCTGCTGGCGCTGGTGCCGGTATTCCATCGCCTGTGGCGGGCGCGCCGTGGCCGCTGAGACGATTGCGGCCGATGTCTGCGTGATCGGCGCCGGCTCGGCCGGGCTGTCGGTCGCGATCGGGGCGGCCCAGTTCGGGGCGCGCACGGTATTGATCGAGGCCGGCCGCATGGGCGGCGACTGCCTGAATACCGGTTGCGTCCCGTCGAAGGCGCTGCTCGCGGCCGCGGCCCGGGCCCAGGCGGTGCGCGAGGCCGACCGCTTCGGCATCACCGCCGGCCCGCCGCAGATCGACTTCGCCGCGGTGATGGACCATGTCGGCCGCGCGGTCGCGGCCATCGCCCCGACCGATACCGCCGACCGTTTCCGGGCACTCGGCGTCACCGTGCTGGCCGGCCGCGCCCGCTTCGTCGGCCGACGAACGGTGGCGGTCGACGAGGCCTGGCGCGTCGAGGCCAAGTACATCGTGCTGGCCACCGGGGCCGAGCCGGCGATCCCGGCCATTCCGGGCCTCGATACCGTGCCCTACCTGACCAGCGAGACGATCTGGGCCAACCGCCGCTGCCCGCGCCATCTCGTCATCCTCGGCGGCGGCCCGATCGGCATCGAGATGGCCCAGGCCCATCGGCGCCTGGGCGCCGACGTCACGATCGTCGAGGCCGGCCGGGCGCTGGGGCGGGAAGATCCCGAACTGGCGGCGGTGCTGCTGGCGCGGCTGCGCCAGGAGGGGGTCGCCATCCGCGAGGACCGGGCGGTCGCGGCGGCGGCGGCAACTGCCGACGGTATCGTGATGCGCCTGGCCGACGATACGGTCCTCGAAGGCTCGCATCTGCTGGTCGCGACCGGCCGCCGGCCGCGACTTGAAGGCCTCGGGCTGGAGGCCGCCGGGATTGCGCATGGCCCGGCCGGCATTGCGGTGGACGATCGCCTGCGCACCACCAACCCCCGCGTCTTCGCCCTGGGCGATGCGGCGGGCGGCCTGCAATTCACCCATGTCGCCGGCCATCAGGCCGGGCTGGTGCTGCGCAACATGCTGTTCCGCCTGCCGGCGCGCTACCGGCCGGAGCGGATGCCGCGCGTCACCTATGGCGACCCCGAGCTTGCCTGTGTGGGATTGGGCGAGGCCGAGGCGCGGGCCCGGCACGGCACGATCCGTATCCTGCGCTCGGGCTTCGGCGAGAACGACCGGGCCCGGGCCGAGGGCGCGCCCGACGGCCTGGTCAAGCTGATCGCCGACCGGCGCGGCCGGCTGCTGGGGGCCGGCATCGTCGGCCCCGGCGCGGGCGAGATGATCGCGCCCTACGTCCTGGCGATCGAGCGGCGTCTGAAACTGGGGGCGCTGGCGGGCAGTGTCATGCCCTATCCGACGCGGAGCGAGGCGGGAAAACGCGCAGCAGGCGCATTCTTTCTGCCGATGTTATTCTCCGAACGGGCAAAACGCATGGTGCGATTCCTGTTACGATGGAGCTGACCCCGACCGAACGGCCGCGGAGGCGCGCCTTGCGCAGCCTGTCCGCCCGGCTTCTCTTGCTCACCATCACCTTCGTGATGTTGAGCGAGGTGATGATCTACGTGCCCTCGGTCGCGCGCTATCGCCAGACCTGGTACCTGGAAAAGCTCGAGGCGGCCTATCTCGCCAGCCTCGCCTTGCTCGCCGCCCCCGAGAACCTGGTCGATCCCGACCTGGAGACCAAGCTCCTGGCCGCCGCCGGGGCCCAGGCGGTGATGATGAAGCAGCCCGATCGCCGGGTGCTGATGCTGTCGGACCGCATGCCGCAGAACGTCGCCGTCAGCTACGACATCGCCGAGGATTCGGCCTGGGACCTGATCCGCGACGTCTTCATCACCATGGCGATGCCCGACGATACCGACGTGCTGATCAAGGGTGTCCCCCGGCGCGGGCCCGACGTGGGACTCGAGGTGGTGCTGCCCGTGGCGCCGCTGAAAGCCGAATTGTTTGCCTTTTCGGGCCGCATCCTGACCTTGTCGATCGTCATCTCGCTGCTGACCGCGACGGCGGTGTTCTTCAGCCTGCACCGGATGATGGTGCGGCCCCTGCGCCGGTTGACCCGGGCGATGACCAATTTTCGCGAGGCGCCCGAGGACGGGATGCGGGTGATCGAGCCTTCGGGGCGGTCCGACGAGATCGGTATCGCCGAGGTCGAACTTGCCACCATGCAGCAGGAGCTGCGTTCGGCGATGACCCGCCAGGCGCGGCTGGCGGCGCTGGGCGAGGCGATGAGCAAGGTCAACCACGACCTGCGCAACATCCTCGCCACCGCCCAGATCGTTTCCGACCGCCTGGCCGATTCCGAGGAACCGGCGGTGCGCCGCCTGACTCCCCGGCTGATCGATTCGATCGGGCGGGCGATCACCCTGTGCACGACGGTGCTGTCCTATGGCCGGGCCGAGGAACCGCCGCTGAAGCGTTCGCGCTTTCCGCTGGCCCGGCTGATCGAGGAGGTCGAGAGCTTCGTCGACCTGCCCGACGGGGCCGAGGTGCGCTGGGTCAACAACATCGCGTCCGATCTGTGCCTGGAAGGCGACCGCGACCAATTGTTCCGGGCCTTCCTGAACCTTGCCCGCAACGCCGGCCAGGCGATCGCGGGCGAGGGCGAGATCCGCTTCGACGCCGTTGTGCGTGAGGGCATGGTGGTGGTCGAGGTCGCCGATTCCGGCCAGGGCATCCCAGAAACCGTGCGCGCGCATCTGTTCGAACCGTTCCGCGGCCGCGGCCGGCCCGGCGGATCGGGGCTGGGGCTGGCGATCGCGCGCGAGATGCTGCGCGCCCATGGCGGCGACCTGACGCTCGCCCGCACCGGCCCCCTTGGCACCACCTTCCGGCTGGAATTGCCCGACAATCACGGCTGACGCCGGGAGTTATTCTTCGGTCTCGTCCTCGGGCTTGCGCCACAGGCTCATCGGCAGCGGGCTGGAGGATGGATCCTGGCCGCTCATCGCCGCGGTACCCGCCCCATCGGCCGCCGGTTTCGGCGCTTCCGCGGCCTTCGGCGCTTCGGCCGGCTTGGGCGGCTCAGCAGGTTTAGGCGGTTCAGCCGGCTTGGGCGGTTCGGGCGCCTTGGCCGTTTCTTCCGGCTTCTTTTCCGGCTCCTTCGGCTTGTCGGGCTTCTTCGGCGGTTCGGGCGGCAGCTTCTTGGCTTCCTCGCGGATGAAGCTCTCGACCTCCATCACCCGCTTGCCCAGCGATTCGATGAAGCATTTGTCGGCATTGGCCTGCGCGCCGGGCAGGCAGCCCTTGTCCTCGTTGTAGAGGCAGGCGTTGACGCAAAGGTCGTTCGCCGCGACCACGATGGGCAGGTCGATCATCACGGCTTGGTGCCCCAGGCGACGATGCCGCCCCGGCGATAGGGCATCGCATGTTCTGGCTTCAGGTCGAACATCAGCCGGTAGGGCCCGGCCTCGACCGGCGTCGCGGTGGTGACGCCGGTGATATCGACCGGGGCGGCGGCGGTCACGGTCAGCACGCCGCTTTTCCAGTCGGCCAGGATCAGGCGGCCGGCATAGAGATCCTGGTGGACCGGGATGCCCCAGGTCGCCTGGGGCAGGGCGATCAGCACCTGCTGGCCCAGCGGCAGCACCGAATAGAAGGCGGAGGTCGGCCCGTCGGCCTCGAGCGTCAGCCGCCAGCCGTCTCCCTGCGGCCCGACGACCAGTCCGGAAATCGTCGACGGGTGCTCGACCGGCAGCACGAAGCCGGGATCGGCAGGGGCCGCGGCGGCGGGCGCCTGGGCCCCCGGGCCCGGTCTCATATA